>JBJMLC010000065.1:0-84622 GCA_045805485.1 Solirubrobacteraceae bacterium
GGGGCGGCCGCGGGCGGGGCGGGGGCCCCGGCCGCGGGCGGGGGCGGCACGCGCGGGTGCGGGGGCGAGAAATCCGACCGATGGCGTTCCGAGTGACCATATGTCATTCGATTCGCCATCCGTCGCGCGTTCGCCCTCTGGTGAACCGCGTCAAGCACTCATCGACCGCCCTGCCGGCGACCAAGGACCACCCCGCCGGCGACCACGGACCCGCCCCGCCGGCGACCAAGAACCGCCAGCGACCAAGGACCACGACCGCCCGCGACCAACCACCCAACACCCCTCAGCCCGCCACCGGCTCCAGGAGATCCTCGAGGGTGCGCCGGAGCTCGGCGGCGTTCTTGGCGACGCGCTCGGCCTCGCTCAGGTCCTCGGCGCTGAACGAGCCCGTGGTCACGGCGACGCACCGGACGCCGTCGGCCTGGGCGCACGCGATGTCCCGGGGGGTGTCGCCGATCACGATCGTCTCCTCGCGCGGCTGCGGTGATCCGACGCGCCCCGCCCGGCGGCGCGCGATCGCCGGCAGTGCGGCCCGGTCCTCGGCGTCGGAGCCGAAGGCGCCCTGACCGGAGGGGAAGTACCGGCCCAGACCGGCGCGGGTCAGCTTGAGCCGCGCCACGGACTCGTAGTTCCCGGTCAGGAGGCCCAGCACCAGGTGGTCGCGTCCCGCCAGCCACTCCAGGAGCTCCTGGACGCCGGGGAGGACGGTGTGGGACAGGTCAGGCGGACACAGGCGGACGTACGCCCGGCAGCATTCGTCCCGGACGGCCAGGGCTCCGTCGTCGATTCGCTTGGCGGATATCCCGGCGGCCAGCAGGGTGGCCCGCGCGATCTCCGGGTCGGTCCGCCCCGCGTGAGAGAGGGTCACCGGCACCTTGGCCACGTCGACCCCGTGCACGATCCGCAGCGCCTCGTGCATGGCGTCCCGGTGGGCGTCGGCGGCGGCGTGGAGGAGGGTCCCGTCGATATCGAAGAGGAGCAGCACCACTCAGCGCTCGAACGAGAGCCCTGGCACCAGCTTCTTGGCGAAGGCGGCCACCAGGCGCGCGGCTGCGTCGACGTCCTGGAGCGAGACCATCTCCACCGGGGAGTGCATGTACCGGCACGGCACCGACACGAGCCCCGTCGGAATACCTGACCGGCTGATGTGAATCACGTCCGCGTCGGTGCCTGTGCCCTTGGCCAGCGACTCCAGGGTGAAGGGGATGTTCTCTTCCTCCGCGCACGTGTAAAGGAGCTCAAAGACATGGGGGTGAAGGTTCGTGCCCCGGGCGATGACGGGCCCCGAGCCCAGCTTGTGCTCGGTCGTCTCGCCCAGCTCGACCCCGGGCTGGTCCGTGGCGTGGGTCACGTCGACCACGATGGCCACATCGGGCCGGTGGGCGAAGGCGCTCGTCCGGGCGCCGGACAGGCCCGTCTCCTCCTGGGCGGCCGCCACGGCCAGCACGTCGCCGGGCGCGCCGCCATCCGCGGCGATGATCCGTGCCACCTCGGCGGCCACGAAGCAGCCCATGCGGTTGTCGATGGAGCGAGCGAGGAGGCGGTCGTGCGGGAACTCGAGCGGTTCGCTGTCGATGACGGCAACATCGCCGATCCGAACGCGCTTGTGGGCCTCGTCCGCGTCCTGAGCGCCGATGTCGATGCGCAGATCCTTGAGCTCCGGGACCTTCTTGCGGTCATCGTCCTTCAGCAGGTGGATGGGCCTTCGGCCGATCACACCGGCGACCTGGCCGCCCCGCGTCTGGAGGCTTACCCGCTGGGCGATCAGGACCTGCGGGTCCCAGCCGCCGACCCCGCTGATGTGCAGGTAGCCGCCGGGGTCGATGTGGGTGACGAGGAGCCCGATCTCGTCGATGTGCCCCACAACCGCCAGCGTGGGGCCTCCGTCGGATCCGGCAACCCGGGCATATGAGGAGCCCAGGGAGTCCGACACACCGACGTCCTGGGAAAACTGGGCACAGCTTTCGCGCCAGACGCGAGCCGCGTCAGATTCATGGCCGGATGGACCCGGCGTCGTCAGAAGGCGTTGGAGCAGCTCAGGTACGGGCATAGCGCGGAAGCCTAATGCGGAGGCCTGAAAAGACATTCGGACGGGCGCGACCCGTGCCTACTACGGACGGCGAGCGAGGGATGTGCGTTACCGACCGGCGTCTGAGGCTGCGGAGCTGGAGAAGACCGTGATGTTGGCGGGCGTCTCGGCGGCCGGCGCCACAGGGTCGGCGAGCTGCCAGGCGAGCCAGCGGACCAGGTGGGGGATCGATAAACCCACGCTTGCTCCCTACCCGCTTAGCGGCAAACGAACACCCACGCAGAGGGGAGCTCGTCACGGCCGGCAGGCGGGATTCTGGCGGAGGACCGGCTCGCGCCGCGCCTCAGCGCTCCAGCAACTCCCGGAGCACGAACTGGAGGATGCCGCCGTGCTGGAAGTACTTCTGCTCCTTGGGCGTGTCGATCCGCACCCTGACCCCGAACTCCTTGTCATCGGCCTGAACGGTGAGCTCGCGGGGCACCGAGTCGGCTTCGGCCAGGCCGCGGATCGTGAACTTCTCCTTCCCGGTGAGGCCGAGCGACGACGCGCTCTCGCCCTCCTTGAGCTGGAGGGGCAGCACGCCCATGCCCACCAGGTTGGACCGGTGGATGCGCTCGAAGCTCTCCGCGATCACGGCCCGGACGCCCAGCAGCCGTGTCCCCTTGGCTGCCCAGTCCCGCGATGAGCCCGATCCGTACTCCTTGCCCGCCAGCACGACCAGCGGCGTGTCCGCCTCCAGGTAGCGCATGGCGGCGTCGTAGATCGACATCTCCTCGCCGTCGTCGGAAGACCCGTCCAGGTAGAGCGTCACTCCACCCTCGGTCCCCGGCGCCAGCTGGTTGCGCAGCCGGATGTTGGCGAACGTGCCGCGCATCATGACCTCGTGGTTGCCGCGGCGTGAGCCGTAGGAGTTGAAGTCCTTGGGCTGGACGCCCTGCTCGACCAGGTACCGGCCGGCGGGGCTGTCCCGCTTGATCGAGCCCGCGGGAGAGATGTGGTCCGTGGTCACACTGTCGCCCAGCACGGCCAGCACGCGGGCGTCCTCGATGTCCTGCAGCGGCTCGGGCTCGCGCGGCAGGTCGGAAAAGAACGGAGGCTGGCGAACGTAGGTGGACTCCGCGTCCCACTCAAACAACTCCCCGGTCGGTACGTCGAGCGAATGCCAGCGCTCGTCTCCCTCGAACACCTCGCCGTAGCTCTTGCGAAACATGTCGGATTGGACGGCCTCCTGGACCGTGGCGGCAACCTCGCCCGCGTTCGGCCAGATGTCCTTCAGATACACCTGCTGGCCGTGATCGTCCTCACCCAGAGGCTCGTCGTAGAGGTCGATGTCCATCGTCCCGGCGATCGCATAAGCCACGCACAGAGGCGGCGAGGCCAGATAGTTCATCTTCACGTCCGGGTTGATCCGCCCCTCGAAGTTCCGGTTGCCGGAGAGGACCGAAACCACCGCCAGGTCCTCCGCGCCGACCACAGCTGAGATTTCCTCGGGCAGGGGGCCGCTGTTTCCGATGCAGGTCGTGCAGCCGTAACCCACGAGGTTGAATCCCAACTCGTCCAGGTACTCGGTGAGCCCCGCTCGGTCCAGGTACTCGGTCACCACCTTCGAGCCCGGGGCGAGTGAGGTCTTCACCCAGGGCTTGACTCTCAGCCCCTTCTGCACGGCGTTGCGGGCCAGGATCCCAGCGCCGACCATGACCGATGGATTGGAGGTGTTGGTGCAGCTGGTGATGGCTGCGATCACCACGTGGCCGTGGTCAAGCTCGGTCTCGACTCCATCGTGAAGCGTGACTGGGCTCCGCGCGGTCCTGCGGTCGGCCACCTGCACGCCGCCGGTTCCGCCCCGGGGCTCGAAGCCGTCGCCGTTGCGGACATGCGAGGAGATCGGATCGCTGGCCGGGAAGGTGCCGGCCACCGAGTCGTCCTCCGGGCTGTCGTCAGGCACCATGCCGTCCAGTGCCTCCCGGAAGGCGGCCTTCGACTCGGTCAGCGAGACCCTGTCCTGAGGCCGCTTCGGTCCGGCGATGCTCGGCACAACGTCACCCAGGTCGAGCTCGAGCTCCTCGCTGAATGTGGGCTTCTCGGAATCCTCGTCGTGCCACAGGCCCTGTTCCCTGGCGTATGCCTCCACCAGCTCGATCAGCTCACCGGGACGCCCGGAGAACTCCAGGTAGCGCAGGGTCTCGTCGTCGATGGGGAAGATGGCGCAAGTGCAGCCGAATTCGGGCGACATATTGCCGATCGTGGCCCGGTCGGCCAGGGGAAGCCTGGCCAGGCCGGGGCCATGAAACTCCACGAATTTCCCCACCACGCCGTGCCGGCGGAGCATCTCGGTGACCGTTAGCACGAGGTCCGTGGCCGTGGCCCCCTCGTGTAGGGCTCCGGTGAGCTCGAAGCCGACCACCTGCGGGATCAGCATGGACAGCGGCTGCCCGAGCATGGCTGCCTCGGCCTCGATCCCGCCCACGCCCCAGCCGAGTACCCCGAGTCCGTTGATCATCGTGGTATGGGAGTCGGTCCCCACCAGGGTGTCGGGGTAGGCGAGGCCTCGCTCCTCGTCCACAAACACCACCCGCCCCAGATACTCCAGGTTGACCTGGTGCACGATCCCGGTGTCGGGTGGGACGACGCTGAAGTTGTCAAACGCTCCCTGGCCCCAGCGGAGGAACGCGTAGCGCTCGCGGTTGCGCTCGAACTCCAGCTCGGCATTGCGCTGGAAGGCGGTCGGGGATCCGAATACGTCGACCTGCACCGAGTGGTCGATGACCAGCTCGCCCGGGATCAGCGGATTGATGCGCTTGGGATCGCCGTCCATGTCGCGCATGGCGTCGCGCATGGCAGCCAGGTCCACGACGGCGGGAACGCCGGTGAAGTCCTGCATGAGGACGCGAGCGGGCATGAACGCGATCTCCTCGCTCGGCTCCGCCTTGGCGTCCCATCTGGCCAGAGCCTCGATGTCCTCCCGGCGAACGGCCTCGCCATCCTCATGGCGGAGGAGGTTCTCCAGGAGGACCTTCAGCGAGAAGGGAAGCCGCGCGACGTCGTGGGAAGCCTGGAGCGCGTCCAGTCTGAAGATCTCAAGTGAACGATCCCCGACTCTGAGGGTGGCCCGTGCGTTGAAGCTGTTCTCTGACAAGACGCGCCTCCTCCTGCTCGGTTGGTCAGTTTCCACTTTAGGCCACGCCGTGAGGACGCTCCGCCTGCACGCCCGGGGGCACGTCTCCAGACGCCCCACGTTTCCTCTCAAGGTGCACGCGAAACTGGCCGAGAGAGCAAGTGGTGAGTCGTTTTCGGCTGATCGCAATCCTGGTGGCGCTGGGCCCCCTAGTCGGGCCCGGCTCGGCGCTGGCTCACGTCAGTGAGAGCACCAACTGGGCTGGGTACGCCGTTCACCGTCAGGGGGAGTCCTTTCACCAGGTGGTGGGCGTGTGGAGAGAGCCCACCCTGACATGCCGTCCCGGACACCAGACGTTCTCTTCCTACTGGGTCGGCCTGGGTGGCTTCAGCAGCCACTCGCATGCGCTGGAGCAGACCGGCACCGAGGTCGACTGCATGCCCGGAGGGCACGTGCGGTCGTTCGCGTGGTTTGAGCTCGTGCCCGCCCCGTCGGTGCGCATCGGCCTCAGGGTCCCGCCCGGAGACATGATCGAGGGTGCGGTGACCGTGTCCGGCCGCAGCGTCGGAGTGTCGATTCGCGATCTCACGCGGCACACATCCTTCTCCAAGGTCCTGCGCGCCCGCGTGCTGGACATCTCCGCTGCGGAGTGGATCGTCGAGGCGCCCTCGGACTGCTTCAGCGACGGGCAGTGCATGACGCTTCCGCTGGCCAACTTCGGATCGATCGGGTTCCAAGGTGCGCTGGCTCGGTCCAGCGCTGGCCACATCGGCTCGATCTCGGATGCCCGCTGGCAGGCCACGAAGATCCGACTGATTCCTGACACCACGGCCTTCGTCGCGGGACATGGGGGGCTCGGGATGGGCGGTCAGGCGGCGCCCTCCTCGCTGCATTCTCGGGGCTCGGCCTTCAGCGTCTCGTACTCGCCGTTCCGGGCACGCGTGGCCCGAGCGACCCGTGGCCGCCTCGTTGCCACCGGTCGGCTGGTCCATCCTGGCCGCTGAGGCCGCCCCCGCTCGAGCAATCTCCACTCAGGCGGGCGTGGAGCGCAACGTGGGCTTGCCTATGGACGTCGGTCCCCGGTCACTGATTCAATACCTCCATGCTGTCGCCGACCCGATTCAAGATCCGGTCGCTCGCCTGTGCGCTGGCCGTCACCGCCTTCGCGCTTCTGAGCGCCGGGCCGGCGGTGGCCGGAGGCGGGGGAGGCTCGGCTGGAAACTCGCAGTACGTCGACCCTCTCGCCGGTGGCACGCACCATCACCATCACGGCAGCTCCTCGAGCTCGGCCAGCTCTTCCTCGAGCTCGTCCAGCTCTAGCGCGTCGACCACGTCGTCGACCACGCCGTCGACCACCGGAGCCACGACGACCACGTCAAGCTCCTCGACTCTGTCGCCGTCCGCTCCCTCGGGCGTCGGAGGAGGCTCATCCGGCCACGCGTCCTCACGGTCGCTGCCCTTCACCGGATTGAATCTGTGGGCCTGTGCCGCTCTGGGCCTGGGACTGCTGGGCACGGGGCTCGTGCTGCGCCGCGCGCTGGCTCGGCTGCGTTGAGAACAGCGGGCTCGGTCCCGCGTATCGGCGCCCCAGAGCCAGTGGTGATCAACGGCCGGGCCGCCGTCAGGACCGAGATCGGCGGCGTGGAGAGGCTGGCCAGTGAGATGCAGGCCCGCCTGCCACGGCTTTCTCCGGGCCGGTATCGGGTGATCGAACCGCCCAGGGGCTTCGCGCATCGGGCCGGCCACGCCTGGGAGCAGGCGATCCTGCCTCGGCGGGCGGCCGGGTGTCAGCTGATCTACTCACCGGCCAACCTGGCGCCGGTGGCGTCGCGACGGAACGTGGTGGTCATCCACGACGCGGCGGCGCTGCGTCATCCCGAAGCGTATTCCCGGACATATGTGACCTATCAGCGGCTGCTCCTGCCCCAGCTGGCCCGGCGGGCGCGTCTTCTCATCACGGTCTCGGAGTTCTCCAAGCGTGAGCTGGTGGACCTCCTGGGGGCCCGGCCCGAGAGCATCGAGGTGATCCCCGGAGGCGTGGGTGAGCGCTTTCACGCGCGCGTCGATCCCGGTCCCGCGGAGCACGTCCTCGGACTGAGAAAGCCCTATGTGCTGGCCGTGGGAACTGTCTCGGCTCGGAAGAACCTGGACACGCTGGGCCGGACCGAAAGGGCGCTCAGAGAGAAGGGCATCGAACTCGTGGTCGCGGGGTCAGACCGTGACTACCTGCGTCCCGTCAGTGTTCCGGCGCGCCGTCTGGGCTTCGTGCCGGATCCGCTGCTGCCCTCGCTCTACGCCGGGGCCAGAGCTGTGGTCCTTCCCTCCCGGTATGAGGGGTTCGGCCTGCCCTGCCTGGAGGCCATGGCCTGCGGGGTCCCCGTGGTGTGCTCGCCCTTCGGGGCACTGCCCGAGACCTGCGGCGACGGCGCGCTCGTGGTTGACCCCGCGGACGAGATCCAGTTCGCCGAGGCCGTACTCAGCGCGGCCTGCCACGAGCCGACCCGGGGGCGGTTGTCCGTGGCCGGACTGGCCAGGGCGGCCCGCTACTCGTGGGAGCGGACCGCGGAGCTCACCGACCGGGCGATCGAGCGCCTCCTCCGGGAGGCCTGAGCGCCGGTGGCTCACCGATATCCGGAGGATGGTCCGGAGCGCTGGACCCGCCAGCGGGTGCTCGAGGCATTCCGGGGCTGGCAGGCCGAGGAGCCCGAGCACGCCGGCGTCCTGGACGCGGAGGCACTGGGGTATGTCCGCTATCACGCGTTGCGGTACGCCCGGCTGCTGACGGTGGTGGGCGAGACGGCAACGCCAACGCCAGCCCGCCCGCCTCACATTCTGGATGTGGGCCCGAACGTGCAGACGGCGCTCCTGCGCCGGGCGCATCCGGAGGCGGTCGTGGACACACTGGGCTTCGCTCACCCGGCGGTTCCGCCCCGCGCGCACGAGCGTCATGTCCGCTTCGACCTCAACGAGGCGGTCGATCCGCAGCGCCGCCCAGAGTTGGAGCGCCGGTATGACGTGATCGTTCTGGCGGAGGTGATAGAGCACCTGCACACGCCGCCGGCGGCTGTCCTGGAATACCTGGGGGGGAGTCTGGATGCGTCGGGGGTCATCGTGCTCCAGACGCCCAACGGAGCCGCTCTGCACAAGCGACTGGCCCTGCTCCGGGGACGCAACCCCGTTGAGCCGCCGCGAGCCTGCCGGGAGAATCCCGGCCACGTCCACGAGTACACGCTTGCGGAGCTGGCTGGCCAGGTCCGAGACGGCGGACTCAGGGTCCTCGGGCTGAAGACCGAGAACTACTTCGGCTCCGGCCCGGCGGCCGAGCTTTACCGGCGACTCGGGCGTCTGCTCCCACCCACGGTCCGTCACGGGGTCACGTTGTGCGCTGGCGTTTCGTCCTAGCGCTCGCCGCGGTGCTCGCGGCGGTGGGCGCCATCGTCTACGCGCTCTGGCCGCGTGGGGCCGCCCCAGAACCTCGGGCGGCGGGCTTCGGAGCGGACATGGGAGTCCTGTTTCAGGACCACTATCCGGTGGCCGTGGTCAGCCGTGCGCTGACGGGGGCTGCCGATGCCGGGCTTGGGGTGGGCCGGGTGGCTCCTCTGTGGGAGCTGACCGAGCCGCGGCCACCGTTGGCCGGCCACCATCACTACGACTGGCGCTACGACGACTTCATCGCCCGGGAGCTGGCTGGGCATGGCTTCAGGTGGCTGGCTGTGTTGGGCTTCGCCCCGGGCTGGGCGGCCGTGGCGCCGGCGGTCCTGCACGCCGCACCTCGTGGCACCGCGGCGTACGCGGCCTACGCCGCCGCGGTGGCCAGGCGCTACCGGGGGTTGATCAGCGCGTTTGAGGTCTGGAACGAGGAGAACACCCCGGTCTTCTGGCGCCCGGCGCCTGATCCGGTGGCCTACGCCCGCCTGTACCTGGCGGCACGTCAGGCGATCCACCGTGTCGATCCGAAGGCGCCGGTGCTCATCGGGGGGCTGGTCGCCGGGCACCGGAAATTTCTGCGCGGGCTGCTGCTCCAGCCGGGCCTCCGGGGGATGGTCGACGGAGTTGCCATCCACGCCTATGGCCCTGACCCCTCGCATGTTCTGGGCCAGGTCCGCTCCAGGCGCCTGGAGCTGAACGCGCTGGGCTTCGGCGGCGTGCCCCTGTACCTGACCGAGTACGGCTGGTCCAGCAGGCAGGTGAGCAGTCCGGGTCCCGGCGCCGGCACGATTCGAGCCAACTACGCCCCCGCCCCGGTGCGCGGGCCGTTCATCGTGCAGACCGCCCGGGACCTGCTGAGCTCTGATTGCAACATCAGAGCAGCCACCTTCTACGCCTGGCTGACCCCCCAGAGCGGCCCGCATTCGATCTACGGGTGGTACGGGGTGGCGTCGCCCGACGGAGCGACCACGGCCACGAGTGACGCGATCGCCCAGGGTGCGCGATCTCTGACCCGTCGGCGGGCGGTCACGGCTCGCGTGTGCTGATCAGGGGCGGTCACGACCGCCGCCGCGGACTGACCCCGCGCCCGCGGGCCCGGCGCAGGGCCTGAAGCTGGCGCCGCTCCCGGTCCGCCGTCGCGCCCACGACCCGTTTGGCCGCGATTCGCAGGGCGAACGTCACGCCCTGCGAGAGGTCGTCCGCCAGTAGGCCGCTGCGTCCCAGGTTCTGCTGCACCGCGGACCGCCGCGCCTGCGCCAGCGCGTCGAATGGCTCTCCGCCATACGCCGTCCGGGTCGAGTGGGCCCGGTGATGGAGCAGCCGGGCATCAGGGCAGAACCAGGTCTCGACTCCCTCCCGCGCGGCCCGCAGCCCCAGGTCGAGGTCCTCTCCGTACATAAAGATGTCCTCGCTGAACGGCCCCAGCCGGCGCAGCGTGTCGGTCTGTCCGACCAGGGCCGCGCCAACGGCCCAGCCCACCCGCCTTGGTGTGCGCGCCCGCCACGGCGCGGCGGGCGCGGCCGCGGCCCGGGGGAGCAGCGTCGTGGGCAGGACGGCCCCGGCCAGCTCGGCGGGCGTGGCGGGGAGCGGATGCACGCTGTCCTCGCGCCGCCCGTCAGCTCCCACCAGCCCGGGGGCCAGCAGACGGCGCTCGCCACCCGGGTCCAGCGCCTCGGCAACGAGGTAAGCCAGGGAGCCGTCGAGCAGCTCGACGTCAGGATTGAGAAGCACGGTCACGGGAGTGGTGACGGCCGAGAGCCCGACGTTGCAGGCCCGACCAAAGCCGATGTTCTCTCCCAGCTCCCTCACGCGCACGGAGGAAAAGCCGCGGGCCACCTGAACGGTGTCGTCGGTCGAGGCGCAGTCCACCACCACGACGGGTGCTCCCGGGAGATGGCGCTCGATGGAGCCGAGCAGCGCCCCCAGGAAGCGCGCCGAGTTGTGGGTAACCGTGACCACCGATGCGGCGGCCGATGCGGCGGTTGGCCGCGCGGCCCGGGTGCCGCGCGCACGAACCCGGCCGAGCGCTCGCACCGCCGACGCCCACCTCGCCCGGGCGGTGGCCGCGTCGAAGTGGGTCCGCGCCCGGGATCGGCCGCCGTCCTGGAGCTGCTGCCTCAGCCGGGCATCCGACAGCAGGGCGCCGATGCCCTGCGCCGCCGCCTGCGAGTCCCCCGGTGGGTAGAGGATGCCGCACGAGGCGTCCGCGATCTCTCGCGGTCCGGCGGCGTCGGGAACGACCACCGGGAGACCCGCGGCGAGGGCCTCCACCACGACCAGACCAAACGGTTCGCGGTCGGCGCAGTGCAGCAGGCAGGTGGCTCGGGCCAGCTCCCGGCGGACATCGTCCACCTGCCCGGCGAACTCCACGGCCCCCGCCAGGTCAGGCTGGGCGGCTCGCCGGCGCAGCTCGGCCACGAGGCGCTCGTCCGCCTCAGCCACCGGCGCCCCCACGAGGCGCAGCCGGAGTTGGGGATGCGACCGCCTCACAATGGCGCCCACCTCCAGCGCCAGGTCGGGTCGCTTCCAGGGCACGAGCGCCCCCAGGACGAGGACCGTGGGAGCTTCGGTCTCCATTCGCTCGAAACCGAACCAGCCGGGGTCGACACCGGGATGCACGACCTTCAGGCGCTCGCCGAGTCGATCCTCGGGATCCAGGTCCTCGGCCACGGCTCGGGAGGGTGCGGTAACCAGATCGGCCCGATCAGCCGCCCACCGCACCAGGCCGGCGATCGCTCCCTGAGGCAGGAGGTCGTTGTGGTGAAAGACCAGCGGGCACTTCAGGCGCGGGCCGGCGCAGAAGGCGATCGCCGAGCGCATCCCCCAGGCCACGACCAGCTCCGGATCCAGATTGGCCACCAGCGCTCGGAGCTCTCGGGCGTGCTCGCCCAGGCTCCTCATCGCGCGGGCGCGGCTCCTGATGTCCGCGCGCACGGCCAGGCTCCTGGCGGGGAGACTGAACACGTGAAGCCCCGCCTCGGCCGCGGCGTCGGCCAGGCGGCCGGGCGGGCAGGCCAGGTACGCGTCATCCCCCAGGTCCGGGGCCCAATCAACCAGAAGGCGCTCCGCGCCACCCCAAACGCCCGAATAGCTGGCCAACAAGATCACTGCGCGGGCAGGCTATCCGGCCCCCGGGTCGGCCCTGACCGAATCCGTGCGCGTCGCCCGCCGGCCTCTGGCCAGGGCTACGATGCGCCCCTTGCAGGTGAATCTGGACTCGCCGCTCCCCCCCAGCCTCTCGATCGGAGCGGGGACGGCACTGTTCGTGTGCGGCACATGCTTTGACCCGGAGCGGCGGATCCGTCGGCTCAAGTTCGTCGTGGACGGTGAGGAGCAGGATGTGACCGCCGACGGGATGCCGCGCCTGGATCACTTCCGCGCCCTGCACCCCGCGCTGGACCCGTTTCAAACCACCGGCCTGGAGTCAGATCCGCTGTCCGCGGATGATCCTGGGCTCCACAGCTACCGCAGCGGGTTCTGGGGCCTGGCGCGGATCTCGCGGCCTCCGCGGGGCGGCATCCTGGAGCTGCTGCTGCGGGCCGAGTTCGAGACGGGGGCGACCGAGACCCGACCGCTGGGCGCCATCCAGATCACTGAGCCTCCGGAGCCGGTGCAGTCAACACACTGGCCTGCCCCCCACCTGCCCAACGTGGCCATCTGCCTGGCGACGTACAACCCCCCGCTCGATCTGCTCAGCCGCCAGCTGGACTCGATCCGGGCTCAGGACCACGCCAACTGGGTATGTCTGATCAGCGACGACTGCTCGGATCCTGAGCGCTTCGAGGCCATCCGGGAGCTGCTGGGGGACGACCGGCGCTTCGTCCTCTCACGCTCGCCTCGGAGGCTGGGGTTCTACCTGAACTTCGAGCGCGCGCTGGCCATGGCTCCGGCCGACGCGGACTTCGTGGCACTGTCGGACCAGGACGACTACTGGTACCCGGACAAGCTTCAGACTCTGCTGGAGACGATCGGCCCAGCCCAGCTGGTGTACAGCGACGCCCGGATCGTGAACGGCGCGGGGAAGGAGATCGCGCCCACCTACTGGGGTGCTCGCAGCAACAACCACCAGGATCTGCTCCCCCTGCTGGTGGCCAATTCGGTCACCGGTGCCGCCTCGCTGCTCCGCCGCGAGGTCCTGGAGGTCGCCCTGCCCTTTCCCCCGGGCCAGTTCGCCCACTTCCACGATCACTGGATCGCTCTGATAGCGCTGGCCGTGGGCGGGATCGAGTTCGTGCCGCGGCCCCTGTACGACTACGTCCAGCATGGCGGAGCGGCCCTCGGTCACGCTCAGGCCACCCGGGTCGTGACGCTGCGCCAACGCTTGGACCGACTGCGCGGCGACCTGCGTGAGCGGATCCGGGCCTACCGGTCGCGGTACTTCGTGGATGTGATGCGGCTGATGGCCTTCGCCACCATCCTGGACATGCGCTGCGGGTCACGCATGACCGAGCCCCAGCGGCGCGATCTGCGGCAGTTCCTGGACCTGGAGACCTCGCCGGCGGCGCTCACCCGGCTGAGCTGGCGCGCCGCCCACGAGCTGGCTGCTCGCCAGCCGGAGACGCTGGGGGCCGAGTGGGCCCTGCTTCAGTCCCTGGTGTGGCGAATGCTGCTCCGAGGCACGGCCACCGAGCGGCCCGGGACCCGACTGCGACTGGACGCCGTGCCGCCTCCCGACCTGGCGCCCCAACCGGGTCGCCAGGTCGTCCCTGATGCTGAGGGCCCTCGCCTGCTGTGGGAGAAGACCGCCCCGCTGGAGCTGGCGGTCTCAGACGAGGCCCCGCAGAGAGTGAACATCCTGATTCCCACGATCGACCTGGAGCATTTCTTCGGCGGCTACATCGCCAAGTTCAACCTGGCCCGGCGACTGGCCGAGCGCGGGATCCGGGTTCGGCTTCTGACCGTAGACCCGGTGGGCTCGCTGCCCAGCGCGTGGCGAGCCCCGGTTGAGTCCTACAGCGGTCTGACCGGCCTCTTCGAGGAGATCGAGGTGGCGTTCGGCAGGGAGGCGAGTCCGCTGGAGGTGAGCCGTCGCGACGCTTTCGTCGCCACCACCTGGTGGACGGCCCATGTGGCCCGGGCTGCCTTGAAGGAGCTCGGGGGTGAGGGGTTCGTGTACCTCATCCAGGAATACGAGCCGATGACCTTCCCGATGGGGTCCTACGCGGCGCTGGCCGCCGAGACGTATCGCGCTCCCCACTTCGGGCTGTTCTCCAGCGAGCTGCTCCGCGATTACTTCCGGCGCCACGGCATCGGCGTCTACGAGCAGGGGAAACGGTCCGGCGACGCTGTCTCGGCGGCGTTCGAGAACGCCATCACCCAGATCGCCCCGCCTCGGGTCCAGGACCTGGCCGGCCGGCAGATGAGGCGCCTGCTCTTCTACGCCCGTCCGGAGCCGCACGCCGCCAGGAACATGTTCGAGCTGGGGATCCTGGCCCTCCACCGGGCCGCCGGGCAGGGAGCGTTCGCCGAGGGCTGGGAGCTCCGGGGCATTGGGTCAATCGGCACCGGTCGAAGGGTTCGTCTTCCTGGCGCCGCGGACCTGGAGCTCGTGCCCCGGGCTGCTCAGGACGACTACGCCCGAGTGCTCTCAGAGCACGATGTCGGCCTGGCCCTGATGTACACCCCACATCCCAGCCTGGTCCCGATCGAGATGGCCTCAGCTGGGCTGCTCACTGTGACGAACACGTTTGAGAACAAGACCGCGGAGGCTCTGGCTCCTATCTCCAGCAACCTCATCGCCGGCGAGCCCACGGTGGAGGGCATCTCGGACGCACTGGTCTGCGCGGTGGAGGGCTCGGGAGACTTCGAGAGCCGGGTGCGGGGCGCTGCCGTCTCGTGGAGCCGTGACTGGAACACGTCGTTTGACGATGCGCTGCTGGCTCGCCTGGAGTCCTACCTGGTCAGGTAGGCGTGGGCGGCCGGCTTGTGCGCGTGCGCGGCGTGGTCCAGAATGCGTGCGTGGTCAGACCGGTTCTGCCAGGGGCGCTTGGGGATTTGGTGCGGGCGGCTCTCCCGCGATGTGGTGCCGTCCTTGCCGCCGCGGGCCTATCGCTGCTCATCGCCGGGGCGCCGCCGGCGCGAGCGGAGCTGGCACCGGGGCTGTTCGGAGGTCATCCCCCACGGGGGAAGGTGCTCTCGGACAACCAGCTCACCCTGCCCGCCACCGGTCGTCCGAGGGGCTTCGTCCTGGTGATCCATGGCGGAGGCTGGGCGTTCACAGGACCGCTGATGCTGGCATCCGAGGCAAAGAACGTCCGCTGGTTCGCTCGGCTTGGCTGGGCCGTGGACAACGTCGACTATCGACCCGGTTCGCGGTCGGTGGTGGACGTGGTAGCCGCCTACGACCGGCTTCGCAGCCGGCACACCCGCGCCGTCATATGCGCGTACGGTGAATCAGCCGGCGGCCAGTTGGCCTTGCTGCTGGCGGCCAGCAGGCCTGATCTGCGCTGTGTCATCTCGGCGGCCGGCATCACGAACCTCCGGAGCGTCCCGGCATCGTGGTTCCTGCACGACCTCGCCGAGCAGGCGTTCCCCGGCCGCCTGTGGCAATTCTCACCAGTGCGAGTGGCCCGCGACATCCGTGGTGAGTTGCTGTGCGCGGGGTCAACGTTCGATCAGGTCGTGCCGGAGCGCGCCCAGCTGGCCGCGATAAAGCGGGCCCGGCCTCACACCAGGGTCATGCTCCTAGCCGGCGCCCCCACGCCGGGCGGAGGAGGCTTCTCGCACCCCCCGAACTTCGTGCACGCCTCGGTGACGGTCCGGGCATTGCGGCTCTTTAGGGCTGCCGTGGAGCATCTGCTGGCCCACGCCTCAGCGCCTGCCGGCGCGGGTCGTTGACTGGACGCGTCCGCCCCGAGCGCCTAGTATTGGGTCGTGGGGCGCACGCCGGACAGCGTGGTGGTCATGGACGACGTCAGCAAGACGCCGAGGGTGGCGCTCGTGCACGACTTCCTGCTGGACATCCGCGGTGCCGAGCGGGTGTTCCTGGAGCTGTGCCGTGTGTGGCCGGAGGCTGAGGTCTACACGGCCATCTACGACGAGGACGCCACCGAGGGAAGATTCGCCGGCCGCCAGATCCACACCTCGTTCCTGCAGCATCTGCGCCCCTCGGCCCGAACCTTCAGAACCCTTCTCCCGCTCTACCCGTCGGCCGTGGAGTCGCTCGACATGCGCGGCTATGACCTGGTCGTCTCCAGCTCATCGGCCTGGGCACACGCCGTTCTCTGCGATGAGCGCACGGTCCATGTCAGCTACTGCCACAACCCGTTTCGCTATGCCTGGAACGATCGCGCGCGGACCCTGGCCCGGCGGCGTGATCCCGTTACGCGAGCCGCCCTTCGGGGGCTGTTCCGGCGCTGGCGGCAGTGGGATTGGATCGCCGCTCAGCGCACGGATCGCTATGTGGTCAACTCTCGCACGACCCAAGCCCGCGTGCAGGCCTACTTCGGCCGCGACTCGACGATCGTGTACCCGCCCATAGAGACCTCGCGGTTCTCCCCCGGCCCCGTGGGGACCCACTACGCCCTGGTGTCCGAGCTGATGCCCCACAAGGAGATCGACATTGCGGTGGAGGCGTTCAACCACCTGCGCCGACCGCTGATCGTGATCGGCGACGGGCCGGACTACCGGCGCCTGCGCAGGCTGGCCGGGCCGACGGTTCAGCTGGCGGGCCGGCTGCCCGACGCGGTGGTGGCCCAGGTCCTGCAGGGGGCCAGGGCCCTGATCATGACCGCCGTCGAGGAGTTCGGGATCGTCGGCGTCGAAAGCCAGGCCGCCGGCCGGCCGGTGATTGCACGGCGCGGAGGCGGGGCTCTGGAGACGGTGGTGGAGGGGCTCACGGGCTGCTTCTGGTCTGGAGGTCCTCGTGACCTGGCCAGAGTCGTGGCCGATTTCGACGATGCCGCGATCGAGACCCAGGCCTGCGTGGGTAACGCGGCCCGGTTCGACGCCGCCGTCTTTCGCCGGAGAATGCTGGCCGAGGTCGAGGCGGCGATGCGCCAGGGCCCGCGGGGTCCCGACGAGCGGATGCCAGGGCCGACCTCGATGCCCCGCAGCGCCGTCATAGACCGTCGATAACGCGGCTGCCGTAGGGTGCGCCGGCGATGACTTCGGGTCCGCCTGCGCTGCTGCGCGTCCGTGCCGGGCTGCTGATCAGCGCCCGCATCACACTGCTGTTCAGCCCCACCGCACTGGCGTTTTTCGCCGGCGGTTATTTCGATGAGGCCCGGGCCTGGGCGGGACTGGTGGCCTGGCTCCTGGTGGCGGTGGCGGTGGGTCTGCGGGCCGGGCCGGCGCCCCGGGGGCGCGCAGCCTGGGTGACGATCGCCGGGATGGCGCTGCTGGCAGCCTGGACCCTGGTCTCCATGGTCTGGGCGCCGCTGGCCGGGAGCGCCTACCACTCCGGGCAGCTGGTGCTCATCTACCTGGGCATTCTGGTGGCCAGCTTCCTGCTGCTGGCCTCGCCCGCCGCCCGAGTGTGGGTGGAGCCCGCGCTGGCCCTGGGGACGCTGATCGTGATCGGCTACGCGCTATCCGAGCGGCTGCTCCCAGGCCTGCTGCACTTCTCACGGTCGATCAGCGCTCAGGGGCGCCTTGAGCAACCGCTCACCTACTGGAACGCCATGGGAGAGCTGGCCGCGCTGGGGTTCGTGCTCTGGGCTCGTCTGGCCGGCTCGGCCGAGCGCCCACGCTGGATGCGGGCCACGGCTGCGGCGGCCTGCGCGCCCCTTGGGCTGGGCCTGTATCTGAGCTTCTCCCGGGGCGCCCTGTTCGCCTGCCTGGCGGGTCTGGTGGCGCTGCTCGTCGCAGCGCCCACGCGATCACAGCTGCGGGCGTTGGCGGTGACCGTGCTGGCCGGTGTGGTGACCTCGGCGGTGATCGGCTCCCTGCACGGTTTCACCGCGTTCGCCGGAGGCCTCTCGGCACGTGAGCGTGACGGGGCGATCGCCATGGGCGTGCTCATCGCCCTGATGCTGGTTGCCGGAGCCGCGCAGTGGTTCGTGGCCCGCCGGGAGACCCGCGGGGTGGGGGAGGTCGCCGATCCGGACTCCCGGCGGAGCGGCGGGCTTCGATTACCGCGCGGTGCGCCCTGGATCGCGCTGGTCTTGGTCTGCGGCGGCCTGGCCGGGGCCATTCTGGTGGGGGCCAAGGAAACCACCACGGCCCCGGCACTCAGCAATGGGGTCAGCCGCCTGACCAGCCTTCAGAGCAATCGCTACGCCTACTGGCGGGTGGCTCTGCGCGCGTTCGGAGACGAGCCCGTGCGCGGCGTCGGCGGCGGGGGCTGGGCCGTGTGGTGGCTGCGCTATCGGACGGTGAACGCGTTTGCCCAGGACGCCCATTCCCTGCCCCTGCAGACGGCAGCCGAGCTGGGGCTTGTGGGGTTGGTGCTGCTGGGGATGCTGTTCGGCGGCGCGGCCGCGGTGGCCCGCCAGGTACATCGGGCCGCCCCGGCGCTGGCCGCTGGGCCGATTGCCGCCCTGGTGGCCTACGCCGTCCATGCGCCGCTGGACTGGGACTGGCAGATGCCCGCCGTCACGCTCGTGGCCGTCGTGCTCGCCGGGATGCTGCTGGGGGCTACAGCGCCTCCGCGATCCGCGGAGCCTCGCGCCTGAAGATCACCACGGCCAGCACACAGGTTGCGACGTACAGGCCGATGGAGATGGCGAGCCGCACCGGACCGCCGGCAGCGGCGGATCCCGGCAGCGGCGCCTGCGGATCGGTGATGGCCCGCTGAACCACGCAGAACAGCGGCGTCAGCGGGTTGAGCGCGATGATGTCGCGCAGGGTGGCGCTGGGAGCAGACAGCGGGTACAGGACCGGGGTGGCGTAGAACAGCGCCATCGCGAAGACGCCCCAGATGATCGACACATCCCGGAACCTGGGGTAAAGAACCGAAAGGATCATCGAGACGGCGCTGGTCAGGACGAACAGCGCCAGGAGCACCGGGACCAGCAGTAGCCAGGATGGCGCCGGGGACAGCCCAAAGCCCAGCACGAACACGAAGGCGACCCCGAGGCTCAGGGTGAAGTTGAACAGGGTGGTGAACACCACGGCCAGGGGGATGACCAGGCGCGGGAACTGCGTTTTTCGCACCACCGCCTCGTGGCCCACGATCGACCCCACGGCTCCCAGGGTGGCCTCCTGGAAGAAGCCGAACAGCACCACGTTGAGCAGCAGGAACACGGGATAGTGCGCGACCTTGGAGTTGAAGTGGAACACGTGCGTGAACACCACCAGCAGGACCCCGAAGGTGAGGAGCGGCCGCATCAGCGACCACAGATACCCCAGCGCGGTCCCGAAGTACGCCCGCTTGAAGTCGGTGACCGCGATCACGTACAGCAGCTCCCACGACCGCCGGCTGCCCCCACCCAGCGCCGAGGGTCCCGGAACGTCACGCAGCTCGATCGCACCCTCGGTCACGAGCCGTCGCTCTCCAGGACCGAGGCCACGACGTCGGAATCGATCGTGACCAGCCCATCGCGCATCCCGGTGCCGTAGACCACGAAGTCCAGCAGCCGCAGGCCCTGCACGGCCACCACGCTCTGGCTCTCGTTCTGGCGCACCCAGCAGTCCAGGTAGTAGCGGCCGGGCACGAGCCGGTTCTCGATCTCTCCGGTCAGGCGCATCCGGCCAGCTGGGGACACGCTCGCCCCGAGCACGGTCTCGAACCCGCACACCACCAGCCCGTCGTCGTTGCGGATGTAGAAGTCGAACTGGGGCTCCTCGAGTGCCCGGGCGGCCTCGAGCACCACGTCAATCCGGATCGGGTCATCCCGCTCGACGTTCTCGGTCGTCATCCCGGTCCCGTCCAGGAGCGTGGCGCTGACGATCTTGGCGTTGAAATCGATCGTCCGCTCTCGCTCACCGGGCGCTCGGGCGGGGCCGGCGAAGTTCAGCCGGTAGTAGCGCAATGCCGTGGCATCGGGATCCCCGATGTACCTGATCTCTCCTTCGTCGAGGAGCATCGCTCGGTCGCACATCGACTGGACGGTGCTCATGTCGTGGGTGACCAGGACCATGGTCTTTCCCGCTGCCCGTCGCTCATGGAAGACGTCCATGCACTTCTGGGCAAATGAGGCGTCACCCACCGCCAGCACCTCGTCGATGAGCATGATGTCGGCGTCGGCCTGCACCATCACCGCGAATGCGAAGCGGACCATCATGCCCGAGGAGTAGTTCTTGAGCTTGAGGTCGGCGAAGTCCTCCAGTTCGGCGAACTCAATCATCGAGGCCAGCCGGCGCTGGGCCTCCCGGCGCGTCAGCCCCATCAGCACGCCGTTGAGAATCCCGTTCTCGTACGCCGTCAGCTCGGGGTTCAGGCCCACCCCGAGCTCGATGAACGGAGCCATCTGGCCCGCGATCCGGACCCTGCCGGAGTCGGCCCCGTAGATGCTGGCCAGGATCTTCAGCAGCGTGCTCTTGCCGGAGCCGTTCCGGCCCACGATGCCGAAGAACTCCCCCTGGTGAACCTCGAAGGAGACCGCCCGCAGAGCCTGCAGTGTCCTGTGCTTCATGCGGGTCAGCGGATGGACCGCCCGCTCCTTGAGCGACTCGACCCGGTGCTCGGGAATGCGGAACGTCTTGTGGAGGTCTCTGACCTCGATCACCACCGGACCCAGGGGTCGCTCGGCCGGTGCGGGGGCAGCGGTTGGCTCGGGGCGCTGTTCGGCAAATGGCTGGCTCTGAGAGGACATTTACACTCGTCCGCGATGCAGCGAAGGCGCGAGGGATGATCGCATTCGGCACCTCCATCACCAAACCCGAGATCTACGCGCAGTGCGCGGAGCCCGGGATCTCGCGGGCTGTGGAGCCGGGCTCGGACGTCTTCGCCATGCCGTCCGTGGGGTCGATCTTCCGCTCCTACAACGCCCTGCTGGAGCACTTCGCCCCCCGCCCGGACCTGGAGGCCCTGGTGCTCGTCCACCAGGACGCGGAGATCGTGGACAGCGACTTCTGCGGGATCGTCCGGCGCGCGCTGGAGGATCCGGATGTCGGCGTTGTGGGCTGCGTGGGGGCGGTGGGCGTGCGGAGCATCGCCTGGTGGGAGGCCTCGGTCACCTGCGCGTCCTTCATCAACCGCTACGACGAGCACGGCGGCGGCGAGCTGCCGTCCTTCTCCTGGGCCTGGAGTGACGCCCCCGCCTATGCCCGCATGGGCGATGTCGAGACGATCGACGGGTTTGTGATGGTGCTCTCGCCGTGGGTGGTGCGCAACATCCGGTTTGACGAGCACCTGGGGTCCTTTCACGGCTACGACCTTGACCTCTGCCTTCAGGTTCGCCAGGCCGGACGCAGGGTGAAGACGGCCGACTTCCGAGCCATCCACCACCGGCAGCTGGACATGGTTCCTGACCCGGAGCAGTGGATCGACGCTCACGTGAAGCTGGCCGACAAGTGGGACGGGCAGATGGGGATCGGGACGGGGGCGGGAAGCTGGAGGGACCGAGCTCTGCGGGCGGAGGCCGACACCGATGCCGCCCTCCTGCTGGCCCACATGAACACACTGGAGTCAGACGCCCGGGTGGATGAGCTGGACCGTGGTCTGACCGAGACCAGAACGAGCATCTCCTGGCGCCTCACCGCGCCCCTGCGCCAGCTGCCCGTGCGGGCCCCCAAGCGCCGCCGGCCCGAGCTCACCCCCCGCCGGCTCTCCGAGGGTCTCAAGAGCCCAGACACCCCTTGATCGCGTTTGGGTCCTCGATCAGTGGTGCCGAGGCGTACCGACGCTACGCCGAGCCCGGCATCCGGCGGGCGGCGGAGCCGGACTCCGAGGTCCTGGCGTACGCCGCTGTGGAGCCCGTCGGCCGGACCTACAACCTGATCCTGGAGGCGGCGGCCAGGATCCAGGGGCTGGAGGCGCTGGTGCTGGTGCATCCGCACACCGAGATCGCCGATGACGGTCTGGGTGAGAAGGTGCGTCTGGCCCTGTCGGACCCGCAGGTCGGCGCGGTGGGGTGTGCCGGGGCCAGGAACGTGACGAGCATCGCCTGGTGGGAAGGTGAGGTGGTGGCCGGGGATGTCCGCCAGCGTTATGAGGAGCACGGCGGCGGCGAGGTTCCCGCGGCCCGATGGGCCAAGCGGATCACCCCTCCGGCCGAGGTCGAGGCGCTGGACGGGCAGCTGCTGGTGCTCTCGCCCTGGGCGGTCCGCAACATCCGCTTCGACGAGGCCCTGTTGCTCAGTCACGGATTCGACCTGGACTTCAGCCTCCTGGTCCGCCAGGCCGGCAAGAGGCTGGTGGTCGCCGATCTGGCGGTCGTCCATCATCGGCCCATCGAGCAGGTGGGCGACCTGGCGGTATGGGTCCAGGCGCACATCGAGATGGCCGAGAAGTGGGACCAGGTGCTCCACGACCCACCGGCGGACGAGCCAACCTGGAAGCGCCGGGCCAGACAGGCGGAGGCCCGGCGGGAGGCGGCCCGAGCCATCGCAATGTCAGAGTCGCTCAGGCTGGATGCCCGGGTGCTGGAGCTGGAGCGCCAGCTGGACGCGATGACCTCCACGGCGTCCTGGCGGCTCACCGCGCCTCTGCGGGTGCTGAACCGCCTGCGGCGCCAGGCGAGGGGGCGGCGGGCCGAGACCGGCGACGACTACTCCGAACGCCGGCGCTGGGACTAAACCATCTGCCATCCTCTCTGAGGATGGATGGGCGCGATCGGCTCCTCAGCAGGAGCCAATTCCTGGCCTTCGCGGGCGGTGCCGCGGCCGGACTCCTCGGTCTGGCTGAGGGCGCGTGGGCGGCGCCCTTCCGAGGGCGGGCGCGTGGGGGAGGGGCCGCAGCGGCAGGACATAGGCACCGCGACACCCTGACCTTCCGGTCTCGCCCCAGGCTGCACCCGCCTCGCGTGACCGTGCGGTACGGGGGTCATGGGCCCTCGGACGCCGACGACGGGGTTTGGTTGCTGGCCCCGGGGACCAACGGCGGGGGTCAGCCCGGGCCGCTCGTGCTGGATGCCCACGGCCGGGTGGTCTGGTTCAGGCCCCTGCGGGACGGGTATTTCGCCATGAACCTCCGCGTCCAGCGCTACCAGGGTCAGCCGGTGCTCACCTGGTGGGAGGGAAACCTTGCCGGGTTGGCGGAGGGAGTGATTGTGGACAGCTCCTATCGAGAGGTGGCGCGGGTGCGGGCGGGCAACGGCCACCAGATCGATCCGCATGAGTTCCTCCTCACCCCCCAGGGCACGGCGCTCATCACCTGCTCGCCCTCGACAGTGTCCCATGACCTGACCCCGGTGGGCGGCGCGAAGGACGGGCAGGTCTACGAGTCAGTCATCCAGGAGGTGGATGTCCAGACGGGCCAGGTGGTGATGGAGTGGCACAGCCTGGACCACGTGGCCGTCTCAGAGTCATACATGGCGCCTGGCGGCGTCTACGACTACTTGCATGTCAACTCGATCGACATGGCACCGGACGGCCACCTGCTCGTCTCAGGACGCCACACCTGGGCGCTGTACAAGCTTCACCGGTCAACGGGCGAGGTGATCTGGCGTCTGGGCGGCAAGCGCAGCGACTTCTCCATGGGCCGGGGCACCAGGTTCACCTGGCAGCATGACGCCCGGCACGTGGGGGACGGGAAGATCACCGTCTTCGACAACGGCGCGGCCGTGTTCAACTTTGCTCAGCAGTGGCGTAAGAGCGAGTCGCAGTCACGGGCGCTGGCGCTGGAGGTGGACTCCGTGCGCCGGACGGTGCGGCTGGCGCGCCAGTTCCGTCATCACCCTCCGTTGCTCACGATCGGATACGGCAACGTCCAGACCCTGTCCGACGGAGACGTGGTGATCGGGTGGGGAAACGCCCCGGTGTTCACTCACCTGACGGCTCGGGGTGCTCCGCTGCAGGAGATCACCATTCCTGTGGCGTACTCCTCCTACCGGGCGCTGCGGCAGCACTGGAGGGGGATTCCGCATCGCCCGCCCGACCTGGTCGCCGACCGCGACGCCAGCGGCCGGAGCACCACGCTGTACGCGAGCTGGAACGGAGCCACCGGGGTCTCAGCCTGGCGGGTGAGCGCGGGGGCGCATCAGGGAGACCTGCGTCCGGTGGCCAGGAAGAAACGAACCGGGTTCGAGACCGCCATCGCCCTGACGAGCACGGAGGGCTACGCGACCGTCACCGCGCTGGACCGAGCCGGCCGGCCGTTGGCCACCAGCAGCGCGATCAAGCTCTAGTGTCCTGGGTCGTCGGGTTTGCGGCTCAGGGCACTAGCGCCGGTCGTCCAGTGCCTCACGCACGTCGGCTCTGGAGACCGGGGACTGTCCAGGAGCGATCCCGACCGATGCGCGCAGCCGGGACAGCCGCTCGGCCAGGGCGAAGGCGCTGGAGTGGGCCAGCCGGCCCAGCACCGCCCGCTGGCGGGTCAGCTGCTCCTGGAGCGCCCACAGCTCGTTCTGGAGGTGATGCTGGCGGGCGATCTGACTGACCCGGTTGGCCTCCAGCCGGGTCAGCACCGGATGGCGATCCACAGGATCCAGCAGCGCGGACAGGGCCGCCGAGTACGAGCGGCGGGTGTCCCAGGCCACCCCGAATCCGAAGAAGGCGGGTACCACCACCAGCCGAACCTGCTCGTGCTGGGCGACGAAGTCCTCTATTGCCGTCAGCACACCGTTGCCCGGGCCGCCCTCGTGGGCGGCAGACCCGGGATAGGGCAGGCCTGCCGGGTCAACGCCGGGGTTCCCGGGAGCGATGCCGCCGGCCCCCCCAACCGTGGGGTGACGCGCGTCTGCGGGAATCTGCTCCGGTGCGGCGTAGTCATCGCGCCGGCCATGAGGCCATCCGACGTCATGGAAGAGCAGGAGCGGCAGATCGCCCCCGCCGGCGCGCACCGCGATCAGCCGCAGTTCCTGGCTGACCGTGTAGTAGTTGTGATCCCCGTCGATCACGATGGCGTCGGGGAGTGGCGTCTCCGGGAGCGCCTGCAGACTGGTCTGGCGAATCAGTTCCAGCCGGGGCTCCGTTTCCGCCAGCGCCTCCAATCCCGCCTGAGGAACCGGGTCGACCGCCGTAACCTGCGCCTGCGCTCCGTTGGCCCACCCGGCCAGCACCCGGGTGAGGTCGCCGGCGTAGGCGCCGATCTCCATCACCGACCTGGCCCCGGCGGCATCCAGGCAGGGCAGCATGATCTCGGTCAGCTGAGCCATGGACACGCCCCAACGCTCCGGGTCGTGCAGGTAGGGATCGAAGTCGGAAGGCACGTCGCTCATGGGCTCGTGGCGGCGAGTCTAGGACGCCCGCGCCAGGTACCCTCGGCTCATGGTGATCGGGCGCCGCTTCGCCTGGGCTCACCTGCCTAAGACCGGCGGCGACGCCACGCAGGCCATGTTCACGGCTGTGCCAGGACTCGTGCGGTTCGCCGACCCGCCGGACTCCAATGACAAGCACATGCCCTTCTTCGGACGCGAGGCCGAGGTGGCCGGCAAGCTCCTGGTGATGAACATCCGGCGCCTGCCCGCATGGGTGCTCAGCGGGGCTCAGCACAAATCGCGCCACGGCGTGCATCCGGACTACCGGCCGGGTCCGCTGGAGTCCTTTGAGGAGATCAGCAGCCGCAGCGACGCCGATGACCTCCTGCGCTGGATGACCGATCACCAGCGCTTCCGGGTCGAGCGCTGGCTGCGCACGGAGCGGCTCGCCGAGGACATGCTGGCGCTGCTTCAGGATTTGGGGGAGGCCAGCGAGTCGGTCCGCGCGGCCGTGCTGGCCGTCGGCCAGGTCAACCAGGGGAACTACAGCCACGACCTCGTCGAAGGCTTCACCGAACCCCAGCTGGAGCGGCTGTACGGGCTCAACCCTGAATGGGCAGCCATTGAGCGCCGCGTGTACGAGGGTCTCCCCATCGACTGATGCCGCCGTCCTGGGCGTCGTCCGGCCAGCGATCAGATGGCGACCGGCGCGTACTCGGCCGGAAACACCGAGCCGCCGAAGAACCAGTTCTCGATGGCATAGCGCGGCTTGGACATGGCCGGATCTGAACCGGTCTGGTGGAGGAACAGCTCGTCGAAGAAAATTGCGTCTCCGGGCTCGAAGATGGGCCGGATGATCGGTGTCCCGGCCGCCGTCTCATCGACCCGGCGCTGCGAGATCGTGTAGTCCAGCACCGCCTCCTCGGTCGCGGTGGCCACGTAATGGTCCAGCCGCCGGGGGAGGAGGTCCAGGCCCGGGGCCTCATCCCCGCAGCGGGAGAGCGAGAGCCAGAGGTTTAGCGAGCGCACCGCGCCCATGAAGAAGCCGTCCTGGTGCCAGGCCCCGGGGACCGAGGGATCGGCCTTGCGAAGCGTGGTCTTGTGCACCGAGATCAGTGCCGGCTCACCCAGATAGCCGGAGACGATCTGAGGCAGGTTGGCCGCGGCGAACATCTGGAGCATCTCGAAGTGAAGCCGGGGGGCGTCGGCGGCCAGCAGGCCACCGCCCTGCTTGATCCAACCTCGGACCACCGGCTCCCCGGACCCCGCCTGAGGCTGGAACTCCTCGTAGTAGCCCTTCTTGGTGCCTCGTCCCGAATCATGGCGCTCGCGGACCGCGAACGCCCGATCGATCTCCTTCGCCATCTCCACAGCCCGGCCCCGGTCCACCAGACCGCGCACCAGCAGACAGCCATCACGCAGGATGCCGGCCCGGATCAGTCCGGGCGTGAGGTCCGAGGCGGCGACGTCGGGCAGGGGGTCGCCGGCCGGGAGTCGGTCTCCATCGGCATCCGCGAAGTCAGGCTCTGCCGGCGCCGCTTCGGCGAGGGCGATACCGGCCAGGTGCTCCAGGGCCAGCAGACGACGTTCGGTGTCCGCATCCCGCGAGCTCAGGTTGCGCTCGGTGAGAAGCTCGATCTCGGCCCGCAGCTCGTCCAGATCGCCCGGGAGGTTCCGCTCCTCACCCCCGCGCTCCAGCGTCGCCACCCGCGAGCCGGACCTCGTGTCCGCTCTCCGCTTAGCCCACCACACGGTCGAGACGTTACCTTACTTTCGGCGCGGTCCCGGGAAGGCCTCGGCGCAGCCCCGGGAAGCGAATGGAGCGGATAATGTCCGCCAAATGGCGGCAACTCGGGGTTTGGCTGCGCCGGGGGCGGCGTGGGCGCAGCGCCTGGCAGTGTCTGACCAGCGCGGGGGCGCGCGGGGCCGAGTCGCTCTGGCTGCGCTGGTTGGGCTGACCGGCGCCGGCCTGGCCCTGCGGGTCCTGGTGGCCCGCCAATCGGTGTTCGCCGACGAGCTGTCGACGTACTGGATCTCGGCCAGGCATTCCCTGGGGGGCGTCCTGTCCTTGCTCTACAGCACCGGACGGATCCAGCACGCTGAGATCACCCCACCCCTGTCGTTCCTGGCCTCCTGGCTGACCACCCGCCTGGGCGGCTCGCCTGAGCTCCTGCGGCTGCCCGCGCTACTTGCCGGAACGGCCACGATTCCCCTCGTGTATCTGCTCGGCGTCCGCGCGGTGGGCCGGCGGGCGGCGCTTCTCGCCGCGGCACTGACGGCGTTCTCGCCGTTCATGATCTATTACTCGGCCGAGGCCCGCGCCTACGGCCTGCTGATGCTGCTGCTCACGGCCGCCGTGCTGTCGATGCTGATGGCCCTCCACACTCATCAGAGGCGATACTGGGTCCTGTACGCCCTCTGCTCAGCCGCGGCCTTCTACACCCATTACACCTGCCTGTTCGTACTGGGAGCGGCCCTGCTCTGGGTGATCTGGGTGCACCCGGAGGCCAGGCGGACAGCGCTGCTGGCCAATGCCGGCGCCGCGCTGCTGGTGGCTCCGTGGATTCCTGGTCTGATCGCGGACACCCAGTCGCCCACGGTCCGGATCCTGTCCGCGCTCTCACCCTTCACCGCCCACGCCGTGCGCATTGACATCCAGCACTGGTCGGTGGGCTATCCGTACAGCATCGTGGGTCTGCGCCAGATCCCGGGCGTCCCCGCGCTGATCCTCCTGGGGGTGGCGGTTGTGCTGGCGCTGGTCGGGCTGGCCCGCCGCGTCCTACTCTGGCGCCGCGGGCAGAGCCGCCCCGGCCGCTCCTTGCCGAGGGTTGCTCTCGGCGTCCTGTCGACGTCCGTGGGGCTGATGTTCGTGCTGATGCTGGCCACTCCGGTGGGTGAGGCTGTGGCCAGCGCGTTTGGCCGCCACATCATCGGAGTCCGTGATCTGGCGGCGTCCTGGCCGTTCCTGGCCCTGTTCTGCTCGGCCCTGGCCATCGCGGCGGGGCGACGGCTCGGAGGCGTGGTCGCCGCGCTGGCGGTCGTGGCCTTTGCGATCGGCGCCATCCGCATGCTCGAGCCCCGGTTCCAGCGCCCCGATTATCAGGGCGCGGCTGATTATGTGGCGGCGCACGCCCGTCCCGGCGATGTGGTCATCGACACGACCGGGGCCCTGAGCCCCGGTCCGCTGACCGGGTTTGACATCGTCTTCCACCGTCGGCTGGCGGTCGTGCGCGCCCGCTCACCGGCCGAACGAGACCATCCCTTCACGGTGTTCGACCCGATCGTGTCCGCCGAACAGGGGGTGAGCCGGGCTCTGGCGCTGGCTCACGGCCACCGGGTGTTTGCGGTCGTGCCAAAGCTGCTCCCCTCAGGGTCGATCAACCCGATCCCGACCGGGTTCCCCCCCACCTACCGTCTGACCACGCTGCACCGCATCCCCGGCATCCAGACCACGCTGGTGGGCATCTACTCGCGCGTGCGCGGACGGAGCTCCTGAGCTGTCCCGGCCAGGCGGCTTGGTGGCGACGATCACGTTGTGAGCGCCGTAGCGCCGGAAGTATGGGGTGCGCTCGAACGCGCGCTCCAGAGCGGCCGCGGCGCGGATCGCCCGCGGCGGGGTGAAGTCCGGCACCAGGCCCAGCTGCTGAACGCTCAGCACCCGTGCCCCCGCGGCGCTCAAGCCCTCCACGATCTCCTGCTGGGGAACCAGTCGCTCCTCCCCTGTGTCCTGAGGCACCCGCGCCATCAGACTTGACCAGTAGGGGTTCTCCGGGTTGTGGTCCCAGACCAGGATCCGCCCCTGAGGCCTGCACACGCGGGTCATCTCGGCCAGCGTCTGGCGGATCGCCGCCGGTTCTGCGACGTGGTGCAGCGCGGCCACCGTCAGGACGAGGTCGAAGCTGGCCGTGTCGAAGGGCAGCGCCGTGCCGTCCGCCTGCACGGCCTTGATCTCTGGATGCCTCGTCCGCATGACGTCGAGCATCCCCTGCGAGGGATCGATTCCCACCACCTCATAGCCCCGGTCCGCCAGTCGCGCCGCCAGCGCTCCCGTGCCGCATCCCACATCCAGGACACGACCGCCGTGACAGATCCTGACTGCGAACGCGGTCCGCTTGCGGAGGTAGTGCTCGACTACGTGGGCCGGAAGCGACTCGTCGTAGACCGCCGCGATCTCATCAAAGTGGGAGCTGCTCACCGCGCCTGCGTCCGTTACTCCGGGAGCGCTCGGGATGTACGAAGGCCGGTGGGCGCCCGCGTCGCTTCGGCGCCGAGGACCTCAGCTTGAGCACCAGCGCGACCATGTTCAGCCCCACCTGCAGCGCCTTGATCGGACGCCCTGTCACCGAGGAGGTGCCCACTCGTGGCAGGTAGTTCACCGGCACCTCCACGAACCTGGCCCCGGACAGGATGGTCAGCAGCATGATCTCCACTCCAGCGTGCGAGCCGCCCACGGTCATCGACTCGGCCACGCTCCGCGCGATCTCAGACCGGAGCAGGCGGTAGGTGCAGCCGACGTCGCTCAGATGGTTGGTGTTGAACAGCGCCTCGATCATCTTGGCCACGCCCCAATTGCCCCAGCGCAGGAACCGCTCCATGTTGGCTCCGTCCCAGATCAGATCACGAGTGGTGCGCGTCCCGAACACGACGTCGCACTCCGCGCTGTAGACCAGCAGCTTGACTATGTCCTCGGCCAGGAACGTTCCATCGGGCTCGGCGAGCACGACGAGCTCGCCGCTGGCCTCCAGGAGTCCGCGCCGCGTGGCATGACCGTACCCCTGGAGAGGCTCGTGCACCAGGCGGGCCTGGGTCCGCTGCACCTCCTCGCGAGTCCCCGGCTCGGCGTTGTTGTCGACCACCAGCACCTCGTCCACCACTCCGGTGGCGAAAAAGCCCTCGATGACCTCCCGGATCGAGTCCCGCTCGGCATACGTCATGAGCACGACCGAGACCCGCTTATCGTTCCACATCGCCCGCCCTCTCTCGTCCGGCAACCGCCATCGTGTCCGTCCTAGACCGTCAGAGGAACGTAGCCGGGGGGGAACGACGAGGCGCCGAAGAACCAGCTCTCGATGGCATAGCGCGGCTTTCGCATGCCGGGGTCGGAAGCCGTCTTGTGCAGGAAGAGATCGTCGAACAACAGCGCGTCGCCAGGCTCGAAGACCGGGCGGAGGATCGGAAGCTCGCCCGCCACCTCCTCGGCGATGCGCTGCGAGACCTGGTTGAGCATCATCGCCTCGTCGGTCTCCGTCCTCACGTGGTCGTCAAGTCGGCGCGGCACCAGATCAAGCCCAGGCGCGTCCTGGCCACACGGCGACAGGGCAAGCCACAGGTTGAGGGCATTCACCGGCCCCATGAACTTGCCGTCCTGGTGCCAGGCGCCCTTGACCGACGGCTCGGCCTTGCGAAGCGTCGTCTTGTCCCCACTGAGAAGCGGCTCCTCACCGAGATAGCCCGCGACCAGCTCGGGAAGCCCGGCCTCCCGAAACACCTCCCCCATTTCGAAGCTGATCAGCGGCGAGTCGACGGCCAGCACCCCACCGCCCTCCTTGATCCACTCCCGCAGCAGCCGGACCCCCCGGCGCGGGTCGTACTCGAAGGGCACGTAGTAGCGGTCGTTGAATGACCTGTCGGCGTCGTGGCGCGCTCGCTCGGTGAAGCACCGGTCGATCTCCCCCGCCAGCTCCGTGGCCCGCCGACTGGGCACCAGGCCGCGCACCAGCACACAGCCGCTGCGCAGGATTCCACCCCTCAGGACCTCGGGATTGAGCTCGGCCTGTTCGATCTCGATCAGCGGCCCGTCCGGCAGACTCGAGTAATCAGGCTCCGGGTATCCAGCCGGCTCCGGACCGCCCTCCAGGCGCCGGATGGCCAGCAGGTTCCGCAGGTGCAGCAGCGTGCGTTCGTGTTGGCACGCCGGCTCGGACCGGTTGAGCTCGGTCAGCGCGGAGATCTCGTCCTGAAGCTCGACCTCATCGCCCGGGAACTCGACCACGGGTGTCGGTGGCAGGTCATCCTTGGTGATGCGGCCCCGGAAACTGCGCGCCCACATGCCGATCACGCTAACACGTGCCCGGCCTGACCGCCGCTCATTTCTGATCGGCCACGATCCGTGCGGGCACTCCAACCACCGTCGCCCCCGGCGGCACGTCGTGCACCACCACGGCGCCCGCCCCAACCCGGGCGCCACCGCCCACCCTGATCGGTCCGATCAGCTTGGCCCCGGTTCCGATGCTCACGTTGTCCTCCACCACCGGTCCCCGGACATCTCCGGCCCGCAGTCCGATGGTCACGAACGGCGAGATGACCACGCCGCGCCCGATCTCCACCAGCCCATCGATGACGACATGCCCGTGCACGATGTAGACCCCGGGCGACACCACGACCGGATCTCCGATCGACACCTGAGCGCTGATCATGGCCAGGCGATGGAGCATTCGCGGGACCAGTGGCACGCCGAGAGATTGCAGACGAGCCTTCGCCCGGTAGCACGCCTGAGCCAGGAAGGCGTCGCTGACCAGCGCCAGCCGTCCGATCTGGATGGCGGCGTCCCGCCCTGATCGGAACTGGTTGCGCTCTCCGCGCTGCCCGGCGCTCATCCGCGCATCCTCCATAAGCGCTGTCCAGAAATGCGGGTGGCGAGCGCGAATGGCCGCCCAGAAGCTCGCGCGGCTGGCCGGTGGGCTCGGCGAGCCTTCCGGAGGACTCGGCGGCGCGTCGGGGCCGGTCACACGTGCCATGACTAAGAGACCGTCGGTGCCAGCCGGGCAACCTGCCGGCCGGCGATCCCCGCCAGCCGGAGTCGCCCGGCCTGGCCCGCTATGAACCCGAGCGTCGTCCAGGCGAAGACGTTGTCCGGCTCCGACGCCGTCACCGACTTCAGGATGGCAAGCGCGTCGAGGTAGTCATGGCGGGCGGCGTCCAGGCGAGCGCGCAGGAGGTCGACCGTGCTGTCCGGGTTCAGCACTCCGGCGGTGTCCAAAAGGGATTGCACGCGCGCTCTCTGAGCCGCCGACAACGGCGAGACCGAAAGGGCCTCGGTGGCTCTCGCCGTGTCCCGGACCTGGACCCAGCCGAGGGCGAACCACGCGCTGATGAGGAGCGACACCGCCACCGCGCCGACGCGAAGAATTCTCACCCCCACATGATCGTGCATCCCCACGGTGGGCGAAGCCTCGCCGCGAGAGTGAACAAACCGCCGCGTGTAGGCTGTTGCCGTGTCGATCATCACCGGGGAGCAGGCAAGCACCGGTGAAGGGGGAGTGCGTGAGCAGCCGCTGGAACGGCGGGCCCCTCTCGCCGGCTACGGATCGACGCTGGCGCTGTCGGTAACGCTGATGGCGGGCTGCTTCCTGCTCGTCATGTCGGCCGCACTGCTGGTGATTCACCCGGGTCCCAGCCACTTCGCCATCACGATCATCCGCCAGAGCCAATCGGTGAAGAGCATGCTCTACGTGGGCACCTTCGTGATCCTGCTCCCAATGGCGATGGTGGTCGTGCCGCGGCTGGCTGACCGGATCGCCCTCCGTCAGAGCGGCGCCGGCCTCGGTGTGCTGGCCGGCGTCCTGGCCGCGTTGCTGTCCGCCGCCCTGATCCTGGCCAGGATCGTTCCCGGAACCCACCACGGCCTTCGCAGCATCCTGGTGGCGGTCGGCGGATGGTGGCTGGTGGCGGCGGGCGGACTCTGGAGGGCGGCGCGCCCCACCCCGTGGGCCTGGCTCCTCCGGCTGGCCCGGGTGGCGCCTGCCGTCTGGGTCATCTCCGGGCTGGCCGCGTTGGGGGCGCTCCTGTGCGTGACCTCGCTGGGCGCTCTGAGCGGGGCGGCCCTGGTCGCCGGGGCGATCGCCGGGCTGATCGTGGTGGGGGCCTGGGGCCGGGTCAGGCTGCCCACCGTGGGCCGCGCCGGCTGGGTGCTTGACCTGGTGGTGGGCCTGCTGCTCCTGCTGGCGGTCACCAACGTCGTGATCTATCACGCATCATCGGCCATTCCGAACGGCTACTTCCCTCCGGGCGTGATCCAGTTCCAGCAGGACTGGATCCTCGCCCCCACCAACCAGCTCCTGACCGGAGGGACCCTGCTGGTGAACGACCCCTCGTCCCAGTACGGGGTGGGCCTGGTGTATTTCCTGGCCGCGTGGTTCCACCTGGCTCCGATCGGCTATGGAACCTTTGGGCTGCTGGACGGGATCCTCACCAGCCTCGTCTACATCGGCTCCTACTGCGCGCTCCGCCTGGCCCGCGTGCCCCGGCTGCTCGCCGTGGCCGCTGTGGGGCTCGCGGTCACGACATTCATCTACCACCTCAGCTATCCCATCGGATCGTTGCCCGAACAGGGGCCGCTGCGGTTCGGGTTGCCGATGGCCGTGATCGTGGGCCTGCTGGCCGCGGCGGTCTGGCCTGGACGAGCCAAGCTGGGCCGCGCGGTGGCGCTGGTAATCGTGGGGCTGGCGTCGGTCTGGGCGGTGGAGGCATTCGCCTACGCCGCGTTCACCTACCTGGTCATGATCGTGGTGGAGGCGCGGCTCCGCCCCCCCGGTGCGAGGGCGAGATGGACCCTGGTGCAGGTGGGCCTGGCGGCCGCGGCGTGTGTGTGCGCTCACCTGATCCTGGCTGTGGCGACCCTCGCCGGCAGCGGGCACCTCCCGGATTGGTCTCTGTACACGGCGTACGTGCACGGCCTGCTGCTCGGCGGGCGGGAGGGCTCGGTCACGTATGGATTTGCCAATTGGTCGCCGGGGCTGGCCATGGGGCTGGCCTGCCTGGCCTCAGCCGCTGCTCTCGTGTTGCTGATCGTCCGAGCCCCGGCCGTGGCTGCCCGGCAGCGGACGGTGGTGCTGGCGCTGGCTGGATCGACGGCGTACGCCATCGCAAGCTTCAGCTACAGCGACAATCGCTCGTCGACCTACCTGCTCCTCTACGTGGCCCTTCCGGTCCTCCTGGCCGCCACGCTGTGGCTGTGGTTGATGCTCGGGTCGCGTGACATCAGCGCGGGTCGCCGGCGAGCGGGCCTCGCGGTGGCGGTGTCGATCGCCGTCCTCATGCTGTCCGCCGCCTGGTCGACGATCGGAACGAACTTCTCGCAGTCGGCGCTGGCCCACGCCTACCCGGGCGGCGGGCTCTCGAGTGCGCTGAACCGCCTGTGGCACGCGCCGCCGATCGATCCCCGGGCGCCCGCCGTGGTGCGAGTCCTGGATCGGGACATGCCGCAGAAACGCGTCCTGGTCCTCCTGCCCGCCGCGCCGGACCTGGCCATGGAGGCGCTGATGCGGAGTCGAAGGGGCTTCTCGCTGTTCCTGGGAGACCCCGCGGAGGACATCTGGATCCCGTCGATCTGGATGCCCCGGATCAACCGGGAGGTGGAAGCGCTGCGGCCGGGCACCCGGGTTCTGATGGACCGGACGGCCCTCCAGGTGACCGCGCGGCTGCGGGCGTTCCCCGCGGACTATTCGCTGATCCACCCGCTGGCGCGGGGCAATCCCGAGATCGAGTGGATCCTCCACCGGCTGGACCGGACGTTCCGGTTCGTCCCCATCGATCACGGTCCAGACGGCCTGGTGGTGGTGCGGCTGATGCCCAGATAGCAACCGCCCGGCCATCGCCCCGGACCCGGCGGTTACGCTGTGGCCGTGACTGCCAGAACGGTTGAGCGGTCCTGGGGCGCGGATGAGGACCACGTGACCTGCGCATGGTGCGGCGCCAGCGCCCGCAGCTCCCGCTCCCGGCTGGCGGTGTGCCCGCGGTGCGCCAGCGCCACCACCTACCCCAGGCCGAGCGACGACGAGCTCGAGCAGGCCTACGTGGGGTGGTACCGGCCGCCCAGCGGCCGCTTCCCGGCCGGTGGCGACCGACTCCTCGCGCTGTCGCGGGCGCGCCTGGCTCGGCGGCTGGACCGCATCGCCCCCAGCGGGCCGGTGCTGGACGTGGGGGCCGGCGAAGGGACCCTGGTCCGGGCGCTGCAGGCCCGCGGGCGCGAGGCCCTGGGCCTGGAGCGGGTCAGTGGCGGCGACGGGGTGGTGGCCCGTGAGGTGGTCGATTTCGATCAGAGCCTCGGAGAATGGGCGGGGGTCGTGTTCTGGCACTCGCTGGAGCACCTCGGCGAGCCGGCTCGCGCTCTGGATCGCGCCTGCCAGCTGCTGGCTCGCGGTGGTGTGCTGGTGATCGCCCTGCCGAACCTGAGCAGCTGGCAGGCACGCTGGTTCGGGAGGCGCTGGTTTCACCTGGACCTCCCGCGCCATCTGGTGCACGTTCCGGCGGCCGCCCTGCGGCAGGGTGTCAAGGACCGCGGGCTGCGGGTCGAGCGGGTGAGCCACTGGCGGGGCGGGCAGCTGGTCTTCGGGTGGCTTCACGGGTTCGTCGGCCTCCTGCCGGGACACCCGAACCTGTACGACGCCATCCGGCGCGGCGAGGCCCGCAGCGGCGTGATGAGCCCGGGGGCCCGAGCGGGGGCGCTCGTGGCGGCCGCGGTGCTGACCCCGCTCGCCTTGGTCCTGACCGTGGCGGAGGTGGCCGCCGGCGCCGGTGGCACCGTATACGTCGAGGCCCGCAAGCAATGATCACCGGCGAGCGGGTCACCGTCCCGGACGGGGGGTTCAATCCGACCTTCCAGCGTCACGTTGCCGCCTACCGGCTGATCGCGCCGCTGCTCGGAGACGGACTGGTTCTCGATCTGGGCTGCGGCACCGGTCACTCCTACCGTGAGCTGGCGCCGCGGGTGACCATCGGGGTCGATCTCGAAGCGAGCGTTCTGTCTGGTCAGGAGCGCGAGACGCACGTGGCCGACATGCGCAGCCTGCCGTTCTCCGGAGCCAGCTTTGCCTCGGTGATCGCGGTGCAGTCACTGGAGCACGTGCCGGACCCGGAATCGGTGCTGGCCGAGGTTGTCCGCGTGCTCCGGCCCGGGGGCCGAGCCGTGTTCGTGACCCCAAACCGCCTGACCTTCGGGCGGCCGGATGAGATCATCGATCCCTACCACTACCTCGAGTACTCCTCCGAGGAGTTGCGGAGCCTGTGCGGCCGCTTCTTCGAGCGCGTGGAGGTCCTGGGCCTCCATGGCTCGGCGCGTTACCAGAGCATCGTCGAAGCGGAGCATCATGAGCTCGACCGGCTGCTGGCGCTGGATCCGCTGCGGCTGCGCCGCTGGGTCCCGCGCCGTCTGCGCCAGCGGCTCTACGACTGGAGGCTGCGTCGCGATCGCGCCCAACCTCGCGCCACCGCGCTCGAGATCGGGCCTGAGGATTTCCGGCTCTCCGGTGAGGAGCTGGAGGCGGCGCTGGATGTGATCGCCATCTGCGACCTGCCCGCGATGTGATCGAGCCCCCCGGCCTCGTGGCGTCCGAGGCGGAGGCGCCGAACCTGGTTCCGCCGCCGGGCAACCCTCGTTTCCCTCTGTTTGACGCGCTGCGGGCCGTGGCGGCGCTGTCCGTGTTCGCCGGGCACACCGTCACCGGGGTGATCGCCCCCTCCGGGCACCGCACGCTGTTCGTCTGGGCCGTGGCTCTGGCTGATCAGGGCGTGGTCATCTTCTTCCTGATCTCGGGCTTCCTCCTGTACCGCCCATTTCTGGTCGCCCGGCGCAACGGCAGGCCGATGCGCGTCGGCTCGTACGCCAAGCGCCGCTTCCTGCGTATCGTTCCCGCCTACTGGGCGGCGCTGACCATCTTCATCGCCGCCGGGTTCGTCAGCGGCGTCACGACCCACAACTGGTGGATCTTCTACGGATTCGGCCAGATCTACAGTCCGAACAACATCGGCTCGGGCATCGGAGCGGCCTGGACGCTGTGTATCGAGGTCACGTTCTATGCCGCGCTCCCGCTGTTCGCTTTCCTGGCGGCCCGGCTCGGAGCCTGGGTGTCGATGCGGGTCGACGTGCTGATGCTGGTGGTGCTCGCCGCCGCCTCCCTGGCTTTCCGAGGCCATTACGGCTCATTCGTCCAGGCGGAGAAGGTTTCGACCCTGGCCGGGACATTCTTCTGGTTCGCCCTGGGGATGGGCCTGGCGATAGCCAGCGTGGCCCTGGAGGGCAGGGAGCCGGCCCCCGGCCAGGGCGGGCTGCCTCGGCGCTGGCCGGTTCTCAGCTGGGGCGCGGCCGTGCTGCTGTTCGTGGCTGTGCATGAGTTCGAGGTGCGAGCCCTGGGGCTCGGTCTCCCGGTCCGGTACGTGCTCATCCACGTTCTCTACGGGCTGGCCGCGCTCTTCGTCCTGATGCCCGGAGTGTTCGGCGTGCAGGAAGGCGGCCTGGTTCGGCGCGCGCTGGGGCTGCGGACGCTCGCCTGGATCGGGTTGATCTCCTACGCGTTCTATCTCTACCACTCAATCGTGATCGCACAGTTGGACGACGTGTTCGGCGGCGTGGGCCTGGTCGGCCGCTACCTGATCGTGGCTGTGTGCGCGTTCGGCGTGACCGTGCTGTGCGCGGCCGCGAGCTACTACGCGCTGGAGCGCCCGATGATGCTCCTCGGGCGCTCCTCGCGCACGGCCGTGCGGGGGACCGTGCCGCCCGCCGGCGGATCAGGACGCGAACTTCTTTGACGGCCAGGCGCCACTGCGATGCAGCAGCAGCCGGGAGGCCGTGAGCAGGGTCTTCAGCCCGTAGATGATCGACTGACCGGCGGAGGCCGAGGACGCGTCCGGGAAGTAACGGGTGTTGGCCGGCACCTCGGCGATTCGGAAGCCGAAGTGCACCGTCTGCATCACCATCTCGGAATCGAACACGAAGTCGATCGAGTTGCGCAGGAAGGGCACCGTGAGCAGAAGCTCGCGTGAATAGGCGCGGTAGCCGGTGTGAAGCTCACTCAGGGTGGTGCCCAGGACCACGTTCTCGATCCTGGTCAGGATCCTGTTGGCCAGGAACTTGTAGCGCGGCATTCCCACCTTGCGCCAGGCTCCCGCGTGGGTCAGCCTGGACCCCAGCACCATGTCGGCCTCGCCCCTCAGGATCGGCTCCACCATCCGGGGGATCAGCGAGGGCTCGTATTGCCCGTCCGGGTGCAGCATCACCACCACGTCCGCGCCGCGCTGAAGCGCCTCCAGGTAGCACGTCTTCTGGTTGCCTCCGTACCCCACGTTGTGGGGGTGCCAGATCAGGTGGAGGGGCAGCCGCCGGGCGATGTCCAGCGTTTCATCGGTGGAGCCATCGTCGACCAGGATGATCTCGTCCACCACGTCGGTGGGAATGCCGGAGAACGTGGCCTCAAGGGTGCGGGCGGCGTTCCAGGCGGGCATGACCACGATCACCTTGGCCGCTCTCGTGGCGTCGGCGATGTCCGACGAGGTCTCGCCCACGATCTCGGCCTGCCCCATAGCGGGGCAAAGCTTAGACGGCGCAGGTCAGCTGGAGTTATCGCGCGCGCACCGTGGCCGCCCTGCTGTACTGGACCTGTCCCGTGGGTGATGCCCAACGCACTCGGATCGCTCCTGGGCCAGGAACCGTCACCGTAGTTTGGATCACTTCGCTGGCGGCCTCCGTCCGGGCGTGGGCCAGCGTCCGGTAGGACGATTTCGATCCGGGGCGCCACTGAATCTCCGCCTGCTGGGGCGCACCGCTGGGCGCCACCCTGATCATCGCCCACACGTGCACGTGGTGCCCGACCTTGAGCTCGGGATCAGGGAGAAAGATTGGGAGGCGGTAGGAGTCAAACGAGGGCTTTCGGGCTCCGTTGGCGTAGAGAAGTCCGGTTTGGAACGTGGACCAGTAGCCCGGCGAGCCGGGTGGATAGTGACGGTTGGGCCGCGCGTCGTAGAGCAGGAACTGGTTCATGGTGACCACCCGTGGGTCTCGCCAAGCCAGGTACTGGGCCTGGTTCAGATAGCGGGACTGGACTTCGGGCGGCACTCCTCGGTAGGGGTTCGGTGGATTGGTTTCGTACCCGTATTCCGTCAGATAGAGAGGGAGCCGACGGGAGACTCCGTAGCTCCTGAAGATGGAGTCCAGTGTGTGTTCCAGCCGGACGAGGTTGGCCAGCGGGGCAAACGCTGGGTTGGCCATGGGCGCATTGGGTGCCAGGAAGAAGGAATACGGATGGTGAGCCAGACCGGTGGCCTGGAAGAGAGCCGGATGCGCCGATGCGAACCTCGACGGATCTGGCGATCGGGGACACCCGAGCTGGCTCGCCGCAGCTCCACTGAGGGGGTGGAAGCCGGAGTCAACGCAGTAGAGCCCCTCGAGGAATGGGATCGGTGGAATCGGCCACTCGGGCCGCGGGTAGATGCAGTGCGTTCCGGCCACGCATCCCTCCGGAGCCAGCTCGCCAACCAGGATCGTGTCGCTTCCGGGCCGGTGTCCTGTTCGATCGAGTGCCGCGAACCCAGCATCCACATAGCCTCGGTACAGGACCGGCGCCTGCATGACGGGGCCGGTGGGCGAGGCGCGCCACTGCGGCGCCAGCCAACCCGGCTGGTTCGGTTCATTCCAGATCGACCAGAAGTGGACCCCCGGGAGGGGTCCATGGGCGCCCGGAGGAACATAGTGTCCGCTGTAGCGGGTACCCAGGGCCTGGACGAAGCGGCCGAAGGCAGCGCTTGACGGGACCCAGTGGTCCGCGTATCGCGCGGAGGGAGCGCGCGGGCGGACGGCCCAGAGCGGCCCGGGCGCTGTGGGGTTGAAATCAATGGTGATACCTCGGGCCCCGGCAAGTTCCACCAGTCGGTCATAGGGCGCCCAGCGCGCCGCTGAGTAGGCGGCTGGGTCCGAGCCGCTGAAGCCCTGCGGCATGACGGCAGAGGCCGAATCAGGCGCAATGAGCTTCCACACCACGGTTGCCCGGATCTCGGTAACCCCGAGGCTCTTTAGGGTGTCCAGAGTCCGGGTCACCGTGGGCGTGGCGCTGTAGATCAGGTGATCGTCGTCCATGAACATCGAGGCGACCCGGTGTCCTGACCGCTGATGGAGCGCCACGCGGGGGCGCACTGAGCCAGAACCTCGCCGCACCACCACCACCGCAAGCAGGGCAGCGACCAGTACCAGCCCAGCCAGAACCTGCTTCCATGCCGAGAGAGGCCTGGACTCCATGGCCCTCAGGCTGTCATAGCGCGGCAACTGGCAGCCCACGGCCCGAGCCTTCAGGCAGGGTGGCTCAGCGAGAGAGCCGAACTCAGATCTCGATTTCGACGATCTGGTTCGCTTGGACTTCCTATATCTTGAGCGCTGGTCGCTCATGCTGGATCTGTCGATCCTCCTGAAGACCATTCCCACCGTCCTACATCGACGCCGCGCAGCCTGAGCCTTCGCCCGGCCTCGACCGGACCCGCCGGCGAGCACTCGTCACACCCATGACAGCGGCAGGAACCCTTCAACCATGCGATCTCTGCGGCGCTGACGGGCCGACCGTCGTCCTGCGCTCCCCACGCCTGGACGGCCCGCTGGTGCGATGCTCGCGTTGCCGGCTCTATTACGTCGCCAATCCAGCCGCCAGCTTCACCTTTTCGGGGACGAGCGAGCAAAGGTCGGCAGAACTCGCTGACCGCGTAGCTGAACTTGGCATCGTCTGTCACAGCGTGGAGGAGGCGGAGGAGCCCTGGCGGTGGGAGGCAAATCAGGCCCGCCTCCAGCGGGTCCGGCAATACGTCAGCTCGGGAACCCTGCTCGACGTCGGCTGCTCTACAGGGCTCTTCCTAAATGTGGCGAGCCGCTACTTTGACGCCGCGGGGGTGGAGCCTGATCCGCCCACCAGCGAGGCCGCGCGCGCCTGCGGCCTGAACGTACAGACGGGAACACTCGCCGACGTCCGGCCCCCGGCGGAAGGCTTTGACGCCATAACCATGTTCCACGTCATCGAGCATCTCCGATCGCCCTCCGAAGCGATCCGTCAGGCGCGAGCGCTGCTGCGGCCCGGGGGCGTTCTGGTCATAGAGACCCCGACGATCGACACGCTGTGGTTCAGGGTCACACGGCATCGTTGGCGCCAGCTGATTCCTGACCACTACTTCTTCTTTGACCGCGCGACCCTTGGTCGGCTGTTGGTCGCCTCCGGCTTGGAGCCGCTCGAGTACGAGAAGGTCGGGCGGCGGATAAGCCTGCGCTTCGCGATCGACCGTGCCCGCCGAGCGGGCTTGCCCGGTGCCCGACAGGCCGCGTCTCTCGTCCGTCGCCTCGGCCTTGAGAACGCGACCTTCCACCTCAGGCCGGGCGACATCATGAGCATGACCGCCACCGCCCGCGAAGCCCCGGGTAGTTCGGAGTTGGGGCCACCGGCGGTCGCTAAACTCAAAATGTAGTTTTGAGGGGCGTCAGAGTGATGACAGCGATGGCGGTGCTTGGGGTGTCCGCCCTGCCGAGCAATGCCGCGGCTGCTCACGTGCGCCCGGGCTTCGTCGGGGTCATGGCCGATGGACCGCTGTTCTTCTCCGGGGTGAAGCTGGGCCATCAGGTGGCAAAGATGGCCGCCGACGGCGTCGGAAGCGTGCGCGTTGCGTTCAACTGGAGCAAGGCTCAGCCCTACCAGGACTGGAACGAAATCCCGGCCGGTCAGAAGAAGCATTTCACGCACGGTCCCGGAGGTGTTCCCACCAGCTACTTCGAAACCGACCGGATCGTCCGGTTGGCTGCCATTCATCACCTGACGCTCCTGCCGGTGGTGACGACCGTGCCGCCGTGGGACGGCTCACCGAAGGGCCAGCACAATCAGCCGGCCCGTGACGCTCCCTATGGGCGGTATCTGACCGGCCTGATCAGGCGATACGGCCCGAGCGGGAGGTTTTGGTCGGACCATCGCCGGCTGCCCCGTCGCCCGCTGACCGCATGGCAGATCTGGAATGAGCCTGAGCTCACCGAGAACTGGGACACGTTCCCGTTCGCTCGCAGCTACGTCAGGCTGCTCCGGGTTGCCCACGACGCGATCAGGCGAGCCGACCCCTCGGCCCGTGTCGTTCTGGCGGCCCTGACCAACTACGGCTGGCGTGACCTCGCCTCGATCTACAAGGTTCAGGGCAGCCGGCGCGTGTTCGATGAGGTGGCCGCCAATCCATACACCGCCCAGCCCTCGGGCGTGATCACGATCTTGGGTTACTTCAGGAAAGCCATGGATGACAATGGCGACAGCCACAAGCCGCTTCTGGCCACGGAGGTTGGCTGGCCCTCTGCGAAGGGAAAGTCGAGTCAGGACTTCGGCTTCAACACGACCGAGCGCGGGCAGGCGAAGAAGCTCTCGGAGCTCCTGCCCCTCCTGGCCAAGAACCGCCACCGGCTACGTCTGGCCAGTTTCTACTACTACACGTGGATGTCGACCGATCCCCGTCACGGCGTCCCGTTCCAATACGCCGGCCTCCTCCGCTTCAGGAGGGCCAAGGACAAGATCGATCCCAAACCCGCCTATTTCGCGTTCCGCCGCACGGTGCGCAAGTTGGAGCGGTAGAAGGCGAGCGGCGGCCGCGATGGCGGTCGATCCGCTTGCTAGACTCAAGCCACCGTGGGGCGCGTGCGGGTGGTCATCCTTCTTGGGGTCCTAGGGCTGCTTTGGCTGCCCGGCAGCGCCCTGGCCACGCAGCGTGTCCCGCGTGGTTTCGTGGGCATGATGGCCGACGGACCGCTCTTTGACCCCGCGGTCAACCTGAGCGGACAGTTCGACCGGATGGTGAAGAGCGGAGTGCAGAGCCTGCGGGTGGCCTTCAACTGGAATCTCGCCCAGCCGTATGCCCGGTGGAGTCAGATCCCGCGTCGCGACCGTAAGCACTTCAGCCGGGGCCAGGGTGGGGTTCCGACGAACTTCTACGCCACGGACCGCATAGTCACGCGGGCCGCCAGGTACGGGCTCTCCCTTCTTCCGGTCGTGACCTACGCGCCCGCCTGGGATGGATCCGCGAGCGGCAACCACCTTCAGCCGGCCCACGATGCTCCCTACGCGCGATACCTGACGATCCTGGTCAAGCGCTACGGGCCGCACGGAAGCTTCTGGGCCTCCCATCGCTGGCTGCGGCGACAGCCGATCACGTCCTGGCAGATCTGGAACGAGCCCGACCTGGCTCACAACTGGAACACCACTCCGTTTGCTCCCAGCTACGTCAAGCTGCTTGGGGTGGCGCACCGCGCGATCAAGCGCGCCGATCCGACCGCGCAAGTCGTTCTGGCGGCGATGACCAACTATGGCTGGACGCATCTCGAGTCCATCTACAGCATCCCCGGGAGCCGCCGCCTGTTCGACGTCGCCACCTGCAACGCGTACGCCAGCGAGCCGACCGGGGTGATCGCGAACCTGACCAAGTTCCGAGAGGTGATGGACACGCACGGAGACCGGCACAAGCCGCTCCTGGCCACCGAGCTCGGCTGGCCCTCTGCCCTGGGAAAGACGAGCCTGGACTTCGGCATCAACACGACTGAGCAGGGGCAGGCGAAGAAGCTCTCGGCGCTCCTGCCCCTCCTGGCCAAGAACCGCCACCGCCTGCGGCTGGCCGGCTTCTACTACTACACCTGGCTGACTGCCGATCCCCGAAACGCCTCGCCGTTTGCGTACTCAGGCCTGCTGCGTTTCCACAAGGCCAACAGCCGCATCTCCACCAAGCCTGCCTATTTTGCGTTCCGGCGGGCAGCGCTCAAGCTGGAGGGCTGCAACCGCGGCCGGTCCAAGCACCACGCCTGCCGCGCCTGACACGGTAGGTTGTGGGTCCCTCAAACGATCTTTCGGAGAGACCATGACGACCACCGACGCCACCATCGAGATGAGCGAGCTCCCCCAGTGGGCGGGCAAGCATCTGGGCTTCACGGACTGGCAGGAGATGACCCAGGAGCGGGTCAACCAGTTTGCTGACGCCACCGACGACCACCAGTTCATCCACGTGGACGTGGAGCGGGCCAAGCAGACGCCGTTCGGAGGCACGGTCGCCCACGGATACCTGACCCTGTCGTTGATGGCGCCCGTGATGGGCGAGTTGCTGAAGGTCTCCGGGGTGAAGATGGGGGTCAACTACGGCACCGACCGAGTCCGATTCCCAGCCCCGCTGCCAGTGGGTTCGCAATGGCGCGGCGGCGGCGAGATCGTCGAGGTCACCGAGGTCCCGGGCGGCGTCCAGGTCAAGACCAAGTGCACGATCGAGGTGCAGGGGTCCGAGAAGCCGTCCTGCGTGGCCGAGTGTCTGGTCCGCCTCTACGGCTGATCGACCTGCGCCCGGGCCGGCGGAAGCCCACCCCACCAGGCTCCGCATCTTGAGCCACCCCAGTCGCGAGATCCATCTGGCCGCCCGCCCGGTCGGCGAGCCGCAGGCCGCCGACTTCCGCCTCGCCCAGGTCGAGGTCCCGGATCCCGGCCCCGGCGAGGTGCTGGTCCGCAACCAATGGATGTCGGTGGACCCATACATGCGCGGGCGGATGAGGGATGCCCGGTCATACGTCACGCCATTCGAGCTCGGGGAGCCGCTGGAGGGAGGCGCGGTGGGCCAGGTGGTGGCCTCAGGCGACGAGCGATTCGATGCCGGGCAGACCGTGCGCCACCAGCTGGGCTGGCGCGAGTACGCCCTGGTGCCCGCCGATCAGCTGCGGGCCGTGGACACCGACCTGGCCCCCGCCTCGGCCTACCTGGGGGTGCTGGGGATGCCCGGCCTGACGGCGTACGCCGGGCTGCTGGACGTTGCCGAGCTGCGCTCAGGAGATGTCGTGTTCGTGTCGGCCGCCGCCGGCGCGGTGGGATCGCTGGTGGGGCAGATCGCCCGGATCAAGGGTTGCCGCGTCATCGGCAGCGCGGGTTCGGCGGACAAGGTCGCCTACCTGAAGGACGAGCTGAGGTTCGACGAGGCGTTCAACTACAGGGACGGGAGCGTGGACCAGCTCCTGAGTGCGGCCGCGCCCGACGGGATCGACGTGTACTTCGACAACGTCGGTGGCGATCACCTGGAGGCGGCCATCGGCTGCATGAAAGAGCTCGGCCGGGTCGCCCTGTGCGGAGCCGTATCGGTCTACAACGCCACCTCGGCCCCCCCCGGGCCTCGAAACCTGCCGCTGGCCATCGGCAGGCGCCTTACGCTGCGCGGCTTCATCGTGACCGATCACGCCGCCCGGTATCCGGACTTCGTCCGCGACGTGAGCGGCTGGCTGCGGGAGGGAGAGATCACCTACCGGGAGACTGTCGTGGAGGGGATCGAGCGCGCGCCCGATGCGTTCATTGGACTGCTCCAGGGGAAGAACCTGGGAAAGATGGTGGTCAAGTTCTAGTGCCCTGAATCGCAAATCCGACGGCGCCGTTCCGCGTGATGTTCGCGGCCGAACAGCGCCGTCAAGTGGGCACCGGATCCTGCCGATACGGGCTGTGCATGCCCGGCCATCCGGCCCCTCCTGACCGGTCGCAACATCTGCTGCACACGAAGGACCAGCCCAGTCGCCCTGGTACTTTGACAGCGACCGCAGGGGTTGGGAGGTGCCGCTTACGTCAACCAGGCGCCATGGCAGCAGAGGTCGGACCGAGGGGTCCGGAGTGACTTTTACGCACCATCTCCAGAGCGCCACTGATCCACCCACCGGCTCACCAGGAGAGCGGCCAGCAGGCGCTGATCCGGTGGAGCATCGGGTGGACCGCGCGGGCCTGGAGCAGACCGGCCAGCCGCTGGCGGGCGCGCCGCTCCGCGACCTGCTGGTTGCTCATAGGGCGATCGGCGAGGTGGCCGTTGGGCCTGACGACGTCACCGCGGTCCTGGATGCCGAGGGCCGCGTGGTCTCGGCGTCATCCAATTGCCGGGACCTGCTCGGCTATGAGAGCCAGGAGCTGGTGGGGACGTACGCCCACGCGCTGCTGCATCCCGACGATCTCCGGTCGCTGGCTCCGGCCACGCAGGCCTTCGCGGATGGTCTGACCGACCACCTCCACTCCATCCAGCGAGTGCACCACAAGGAGCGGGGCTACACGTTGATCGAGACGACCGTCCGCTCCACTGGCACCTCCACGGCGAACCGGTCGGCCGGCGCGATCGTCGTGGCCCGAGCGCCGGAGGGCGGCGCGCCTCCGGCGCAGAAGCCGATCGTCTCCTTCGCGCCGGCTGCGATCGGCACCGCGTACGCATGGGTCACCGCCGGATCACGCCGAGCTGTCGTGGCCTCCGCCGATCCCGTGTTCGCTTCCCTGCTGGGCACCACCACGGCTTGCCTGGTGGGTCGGCCGCTGGAGGAGCTCACCGATCCTGATTCCCCCGCGGTCGGACAGGCCCGTCTGGCGGCGCTGCTTGATGGGTCGAGCGCGACCTATCAGGTGGCGCGCATCATGGAGGCCTCGACCGCCGCCGTGGAGCTGACCGTGTCCCTGCTCCCGCTGCCAGACAAACCCGGTCATACGGCGGTGATCCAGGCTCGGGATGTGACCCGCCAGCGAGAGGCCGAGAAAGCGGCCCGGGACTCGCTGAGCGAGTTGGAGCGCTCGAACCGCGAGCTCGAGGCGTTCGCCTCGGTGGCCGCCCACGACCTGGCGGCGCCCCTGCGGGTGGTGGTCGGTTACGCCGAGATGCTGGCGCAGGGCGACGAGGAGCTCAATCCTCAGATGGCCGAGCTGCTGGACAAGGTGGCCAGCACCAGCCGGCGCATGCAGGCTCAGGTCGACGGCTTGATGATGCTGGCCCGCATGGAGGGCGAGGAGCTAACCAGCGGCGGCTACGACATCGGCGCGCTGGTGCAGGAGGCGCTGGACTCTCTGAAGGACGAGGTTGAGCGTCTCCGGGCCACCATCGACGTCGGTCAGCTGCCCACGGCCGTCTGCAACGCCACCGGGATCATCCAGGTGTTCGGGAACCTGCTTTCCAACGCGCTCAAGTACGGTGGCGAGCGGCCCTGGGTGAGTGTCGAAGCCACGCGCCAATCCGGGGCCTGGCAGTTCACCGTGGCCGACCGGGGGATCGGGCTGCCTGACCGAGCCGAGGGGCAGCTGTTCGAGCTCTTTGAAAGGGGTGGGACCCCGGGCCGCGTCCCGGGGGCCGGGATTGGCCTGGCCGTTTGCCGGCGGATCGTCGAACGTCACGGCGGGAAGATCTGGTGCGGTCCCCGGCCGGCCGGCGGGGCCGAGTTTCACTTCACCCTCCCAGACCCCACACCTGACTGTTCGGGCAGCGATGAGACCCCGGACCCCGCACCTGACTGTTCGGGCAGCGGTGAGACCCCGGACCCCGCACCTGACTACCCGGGCAGCGGTGAGACGAGGTCGTGATGGCCGAGGGACAGCGCATCCGGGCGATCGTGGTCGATGACGACGCCGCGGTCCGCGAAGCCGTCCGCGACGCTCTGCAGCAGTCCGGAGTGGTGGTGATCGCCCAGGCCGCCGATGGGCGGGAGGGCATCGAGCTGGCCTGGCATTACAAGCCGGATGTCGTGGTGCTTGACGTGTTCATGCCCGGGGTGGACGGCGTCACGGCCATGCAGCGCATTCACGAGCGGCTCCCGGAGGCCTGCTGCATCATGCTCTCGGTGTCCGCGGACTCGGAGTTGGGGGTGCTGGCCCTCCGGGCGGGCGCCGCGGGATTTCTCACCAAGGGTGCCATCAGCCCTGAGAACCTGGCCGGGCTCATCCGCGGCGCCCTGGAGGGCGAGGTGGCCGCGTCTCCGAAGCTGGTGGCCGGAGTGGTGGCCGAGCTGCGGCGGACGCCCCAGGGGGGAATCGGGATGCGCCCCGTGCGCAGCGTTCTCACGCCCAGGGAATGGGAGGTCCTGGATCTGATGTCGCTCGGGCGCACGACGCGCCAGATTGCCGATGAGCTGGTGCTCTCGAATGAAACGGTCCGGACCCACATCAAGAACCTGATGCGCAAGCTCGGCGCCAGCTCCCGGAGCCAGGCCATCGAGCTCGGGGCCAGGGAGCGCCACGCCAATGACGGCGGTGAGGCTGACATCCACCCGCTGGCGCTACCGGGGCGACACTAGAACTTGATCGCGCCGTCCGGGAGCTCCACGCCCGGGAACACACGCGCGCCGGCCCTGAGGAGGTTTTCGTCGCCCAGCGTCACGCCCTCTCCCAGGACCACGCCCCCCTCCAGGACGCAGTGATCGCCCAGGCTGGCCCGCGGTCCGATGATCGAGGCGCGAATCCGCGTGGAGCTGCCCACGGTCACCCCGTCCAGCAGGACCGCATCCTCGATGTGGCTTCCCGGCCCGACGGTCACGTTGCGGCCCATGACCGCCCGGCCACCCACGGTGGCTGAGGCGGCCACGGTGGAGCCCTCGCCGATCACAGCCGGTGCCACGGCCCGCCCGTCGATGCGGGCGCCGTCGGCCAGGACCCCGTGACCCTCATCCAGAGCGGCGCTCATGTCGGTTCTGACGTTGCCCTCCAGGATGTCGAAGGTCCCCTGGAGGTAGCGTTCAGGTGTCCCGATGTCGATCCAGTAGCCCTGGGCCTCGAAGCCGAACAGGCCCCGTCCCACCAGCGCCGGGAACACCTCACGCTCGATCGACACGTTGCTGGGGGGCGGAGGCATCTCCTTCAGGACGGAGCGCTCCAGGATGTAGGCCCCGGCGTTGATCAAATTGGTGTCGATCTCGTCCGAGCTCGGCTTCTCCAGAAACTCGCTCACGGAGTGATCGGGGTTGCGCCGGACCAGCCCGTAGGCCGAGGGATCGTCGACGGCGATGAGCGCGATCGTCGCCGTGGCCCCGGTGGATTCGTGCTGGGCGAGCTGGGCGGTCAGATCGATGTCCGTGAGGACGTCGCCGTTCAGCATGAAGAAGCGCTCGGCGAGCAGCTCGCCCGCGAAGGCCAGCGCGCCGCCGGTCCCCAGCGGGACCGGCTCCTCCACGTAGCGAATGGCCACGCCGAGGTGGTCGCCGTCGCCCAGGACGCGCCGGACGCCCTCGGCGAAGAACCCGCAGGACAGGATCACGTCGTCCACGCCGTGCCAGCGCAGCCACCGGATCATCAGCTCCAGGTGGGGCCGGTTGGCCAGCGGAACCACCGGCTTGGCCATGGTCGACGTCAGGGGGCGCAGGCGGGTGCCCTCTCCGCCGGCCAGGATCAGCGCTTGCATCGTGCGGCAAGGTACAGCCTCGGCCTGCAAACCGGGCAGGAAACCCACCCTCCCCGGCGCCTGCGGCACACCAAAATCTAGTCTCTGCAAGGATGCTTCGCCTGACTAATGGTTACCGTCTGTCGTTCCAAGCCGTGACTGGTGGGTCGCCCTCGGCTTCAGGCAACGACGTGCCCGATATCCGGAAGAACTTCGCTCAGCTCGATCAGCGGCTGGCAGACCTCAGAGAGCAGCTCTCCGGGCCGGCCGAGGATCCCGCGCCCCCACAGCCCCTGGCCCCGCCGCCCGAGAGGCGGCCGCTGCCCGAGCCCACACTGGCCGCGGCGGCCGCTGGGGAAGATCCCGGGTCCGAGACCGCCGAGGGCACTGAGGCGGCGGATCCCACCGGGGCCGCAGACCTGCCCAATCTCGAGGGCATCGAGCAGCTGGGCACCCAGATCGAGCAGCTCCTGACCGTCCGGGACCAGCTGCTCAGCGACGCCCGGGAACTCGTTCGGGCCTTCGAGCGCCGGCTGGACGAGCTGGAGAGCCAGGGGACGATCTCGGTCACGGTGTCTGCGCCCCCGCCCCGGCCCGCGTTCTTTGAGGGGATGGTTGCGCTGGTCGTATCGGGAGCCAGCCGGATCCAGACAATCCAGGTCCTGGAGGATTCCCTGGCCCGCATCCCGCACGTGGAGCGGACCTACATCAGACGCTGGCACGCCGGCCAGCTGTGGGTTGAGCTGACCCTGAGTGACGGTGTGGAGCTGATCGGAGAACTCAACCGGGTCCTGCCGTTCCCGTTTGCCGTCCGCTCGGCCACCGGGCAGGAGATCGCGCTCAGCGTGGAGGAAGAGGGGGGCTGATCAGTGACGGTACGGGGGCGAGCGCCACGGAGGGCAAACGGTGACTGAATCCGAACGAAGCGCACTCTCGCAGGCGCTGGAAAGTGGATTGCCATACGTGGGGCTACGAGGCATGACACCGGATCCGAACCTGCTGCTGTACGTACCGGCGGGCGTGGCTCGCACCGCGGAGGTGGTTCCGCTGAGCCTCCAGGAGAATGTGCTGCGACTGGCCTGCGCCAGCCCACAGGCCGACCTCGAGCCCATTCGGAGCAGATTTCCCCGCCTGGCGCTGGACGTGTGCATCTCCGGCGCGGAGGAGATCCGCCAGCTTCGAGGCGCCATGAGTGGAGGCTCCGGATGAACCCCTCGGACATCGATGCCGCCCGGCGGGTGGCCGATCACGCCGGCGTGCCCTTCGTGACCCTGGAGCCGACCCCCGGCGCGGAGGACAGCCACCGGGCTGCCGATCCGACTGCCCGCTCGCTGCTCTCCGAAGAACTCTGCCGCCAGTTCGGGATGCTGCCCATCGGAGTCCAGGACGGGACGGTCCTGATCGCCTCCGCGGAGCCCGTCCAGTATCTCCCCTACGAGGTGGCTGCCGCCCTGGGCGGGAGCCCCGTCAGCTTCGTGGTCGTGCCGGGCGACCAGCTGGCACGCGTCATGGCCCGCCGCCAAGATTCGATCCACACCGGGATGCCAGAACAATGAGCACACCTGAGCACGAGCCGCTGGCCGCCGCGGTGGCCAGCCAGATCGAGGCGGTGGTGGCCGCAGCCGAGCAGGCGGCCAACGAGTTTCGCCGGCAGGTGGAGTCCTCGGCCAAGCAGCAGGCCGACCGCACCCGCCAGGAGGCCGAGGCCGAGGCCCGGCGGATCCGTCAGGAGGCGGCCACGTGGGCGGCCGAGTACCTCGCGGACTCCAAGCGGATCATCGACGAGTTCACCGCCGAGCGCATCGGGCGAATCTCCGGTGTGACCGATGAGCTCATCCAGGGTGCCGAATCCGTTCAGCGCCGGTTCAGCGAGGCCCAGAACGTGCGCCGCCAGATGTACGACCTCATCTCCGCGCTGGGAGCGGCTGCCGAGGCGATCGCACTGGAGGCCCAGGTCTCACCCCCCGCTCTCCCCGCCGCCGGAACCGAGACCCCCGCCGAGGGCGGGACGGCGGACGTCGAGTCCGGCACCTGAGTAGGTTCTCCGGGCCCAGCGGACGGCGGCGTCCGCTCCAATGAGGACTTCTGCCGCTGAGCGGGAACGCTACGGTGATGTCATACACGTCAGGAGCCGGCTTCGGTAAGCCAGCCGGCTGAGTTCGCATCTGAGGAGATCTGGTGCACGGCCCCACCGAGCTCAACCGTCGCCGCCTGGTGATCGGCACGGTGGTGGGCCTGGCCGCCCTGGGGGGTCTGTACTTCCTGATCCCGAAGGTGGCCGGCCTGCACCAGACCTGGGGGCAGCTCCGGCGCGGCGACCCGGTGCTCCTGGCCGTGGCGGCCGCTCTGGAGCTCGTTTCGATCGGGGGCTATGCGCTGCTGTTCAGCACCGTGTTCAGCCGGGGGACGCCCAGGATCAACTGGCGGGCCAGCCTCCAGATACCACTGGCCGGCATAGCCGCCATCAGACTGCTGGCCGCCGCCGGGGCGGGAGGGGTGGCGGTCACAGTGTGGGCCCTGCTCCGGGCCGGTATGGATCGGGCCGTGATCGCCTGCCGGATCGTGGCCATGTACACCCTGCAGTATTCGGTGTACCTGGGCGCCATGGTGGTGTGTGGGCTGGGGCTTCACTTCGGTGCCTTCCCGGGCGGCGGCTCGCCGGCGCTGACCCTGGTGCCCGCGCTTCTGAGCGCCGGGGCCCTGGTGCTCCTGGCCTGCATGGCGTTCGTTCCCGGGGATTTCCGACGACGGCTGGAGTGGCTGTCGCACCGGCCGGGGGTGGTCGGCCGCCTGGCCTCGCGGTTGGCGTCGGCGCCTGAGCTGCTGGGCAGCGGAGTCCGCACCGCCGTTGACCTGGTCCGTCAGCGGCGCGTTGGGCTCGTGGGAGTGTTCATCTACTGGGGCTTTGACATAGCTGTCCTGGGGCTGTGCCTGCACGCCTTTGGGGAGGTCGTACCGGTGGCCGTACTGATCATGGGGTACTTCCTGGGCACGCTGGGAAGCCTGCTGCCATTACCGGGAGGGATCGGTGGGGTGGAGGGGGGCATGATCGGAGCCTTTGTGGCCTTCGGGGTTCCCGGCGGACGCGCCGTGGTCGGGGTTCTGGCCTACCGGGCGATTTCGTTCTGGCTGCCCACGCTCCCGGGGATCGGCGGATACCTGGGCCTGCGCAAGACGGTCAAGGGCTGGCAGGCCGCCGACGAGGCGCTGCAGCCGGAGCCGGTCCCGTCGTCGGCCCCAGGCCCGGCCTCGGCCTCGTCCTCGGGGGAGGGATCCGTGCCCGCGGGTGCGCGGGACGCTAAGTGAGCCAGTACCGGGACAGTCCGACCGTGGGCCAGCTCCTCTGGCGCTTCATGCGCTGGGTGGGGAGGCACGTCCGCGGCCAGGTCGTGCGGCGCGTGGGCGGCCCGGCGCGGGCCCGGGTGATCGTGCTGTTCGGGGCCGTGCTGGCCGTCAACGGCGCCGACACGGCCACCGTGGGCGCGGTGGCGCCTCAGCTGGAGAGCGCTCTGCACATCGGCGACGCCAAGATCGGCCTGCTCACGTCGGTCTCCCTGCTCGTCGGCGCGGTGTTCACGATCCCGGTGGGGCTGCTCGTCGACCGTTCCAAGCGCATGCCGATTCTGGCCGCCAGCATCGTGCTGTGGAGCGTGGCCTCGCTGATGAGCGCCTTCGCCGGGAGCTATTCGGAGCTGCTGCTCACCCGCCTGGCCCTGGGAGCCGTCGCCGCCACGGCCGGCCCGGCCATCGCGTCGCTGACCGGCGACTATTTCCCAGCTCGGGAGCGGGGCCAGGTGTACGCGTACATCCTGGGCGGGGAGGTCGCCGGTACGGCGGTCGGCTTCATCATCAGCGGCTCGGTGGCCAGTCTGATCGACTGGCGGCTGGCGTTCGTCCTGCTGGCCATCCCGGGCTTCTTTCTAGCCCGCGAGCTCTTGCGGACGGTGCCCGAGCCGCTCCGCGGTGGGCAGAGCCGGCTGGAGCCCGGGGTGGCAGACCTTGGGGAGGCGCTGGCGGCGGCCCACCAGCGGGCCGCGCAGTCGCCGCAGGAGGGAGCGGCCGGCGACGGAGGGGTCGAGGCTGACGATGACCTGGCCCATCAGGCGGCCCAGAGGCAGGGGGCCAGACCCGACCCGCGGCTGGTGCTGACCGAGGACCCGCAGGACATGAAGCTGATGCGGGCCATTCGCTACATCCTGTCCATCCCCAGCAACCTGCTGATGATCATCGGCTCGTCGCTGGGCTACTTCTTCTTCTCCGGCCTTCAGACGTTCGCGCTGGTCTTCATCCTCGGCCACTACAACACCGGCCAGGCCACGGCCGAGCTGGTCCTGGCCCTCCTCGTCGTCGGGGCCCTGATCGGGACCCTTGTCGGCGGTCGCCTCACGGATGTCATGCTCCGACGGGGGAACCTGTCCGCCCGGGTCGTGGTTCCGGCGGTGTGCTACGTGGCGGCCGCCCTGCTCCTGATCCCAGGGTTCGTGTCCACGAGCCTGACCCCCGCGATCTGGTTCGACGTGGCTGGCGCAGCCCTGATCTCGGCCGCCAACCCGCCGCTGCAGGCGGCCAGGCTGGACATCGTGCCCGCCGGGCTTTGGGGCCGAGCCGAGAGCGTGCGCACGTTCGTCCGCTCGATGGCCCAGGCGCTGGCTCCGCTGCTGTTCGGCGGATTGGCCAGCCTGGTGGCCGGGTTCGTGCCACAGCAGGCTCCCATCGGCACCCACCCCAACCACCACAAGGTGGCCAGCGGGTCCGGAACCGGGCTCGAGGTGAGCCTGCTGGTCATGCTGGTCTCGCTCATCGCAGCTGGTGTCGTCCTGTACCGCGCGCGCGTGCGCTACCCGACCGACGTGGCCACGGCCGGTGCCTCGCGCCAGGGTCACGAGCGCCCCCCGGTGGCGGTGGTGGCAGTCGATCCGGCCGGCGGCTCGGTACCGGGGTAGGGCCGGAGGTTCCCGCACTTCGCGGCATCTCAGTGCTCCCGCCTCGGCCTGGAGTCGCTACCGTCCCGTCTGTTTGACATGCTTGCGAGTGCCTCTGGCTGTCCAGGGCCTTCGCCAGCGCGGGCCGAGCACAGGCGCCGGCCTATGGGGCGGCGCGCGTTCAGTTGGCTGACCCGGCGGCGCGCACACCATGACAACTGCTTCCGCAAGCCACATACCTGCCGAGTTATCCCGATTCGCCATCGGCTTCGATCACCGTGATCGGGCACGGCTGCACGCCCTGATCGACGAGGTGCTTGATTCCGAGCGCTGGACCGAGGCGGAGATGGTGGACCGGCTGGAGGCGACCTGGGAGGCGTGGAACGGCGCGCCGGCTGTGGCCGTGTCCAGCTGGACGGGTGGTGCGCTGGCGGCGCTGGAGTTCGCCGGCGTGCGGGGGGAGACCGTGCTCTGCCCGTCGAACACGTTCATGGCCACGCCGCTGGCCGCGCTCGGAGCCGGCGCCCGGGTGGAATTCGTCGATTGCAACCGGCACGACCTGTGCATGTCCCTGGAGCACTTCCAGGCGCAGGCCGAGCGCCATCGGCCCCGAGCGGCGATCCTGGTCCACATCGGCGGCCACATCGCCTTCGAGGCCGAGCAGATCGCCGAGTACTGCCGGCAGGAGCGGATCTTCCTGATCGAAGATTGCGCGCACGCCCACGGGGCCTCATGGGGTGACCGCCGGCCCGGCACCTGGGGGGATGCCGGGGTGTACTCGCTGTACGCCACCAAGACCATCTCCACGGGCGAGGGCGGCGTGCTCGTATCACGGCGTCCCGAGGTTCTGGAGCACGCCCGCGCCTTTCGCAATTACGGCAAGCCGGACTACGCCGTCCAGGGCCTCAACTTCCGGATGAGCGAGTTCACCGCCGCCCTGGGGCTGATCGGAGTCGAGCGTCTCCAGGACATCGTGCGCTGGAAGAACGAGATGGCTCGCCGTCATCTGGATCCGGTCTATCCGAGCCACATGGACCTCCCTGAGGGCATGGTCTCCGGGCTGTACAAGTACATCGTCTTCGACTGGCTCGAGCGTTCGACGGGGCGCGTCTACGACGAGCCCTGTCACCGGATCATGGGTCACGATGTGGACCTGCCAAACACCGACTGGGTGGCTCGCAACCACTCCTGCGTTCCGCTCTACTACCGGCCGGAGGGGGACGATCACTCATGAGGGTTCTCGTCACCGGCGGGTCGGGCTTCATCGGGTCCCACGTCGTGGATCGGCTGCGAGCCCACGGTCACGAGCCCGTGATCTACGACCTGCGCCCCTCGCCGTGGCACGAGGCGGGGAGCGTGGAGACAGTTCTGGGTTCGATCACCGATCGCGAGGCGCTGGAGCGGGCCCTGCACAGCTGTGACGCCGTGGCGCACCTGGCTGCCGTGGCCGACGTCAACGACGTGCATGCCTCGCCTGAGGACGCCGAGCGGGTCAACGCGCGCGGAACCGTGGCCGTGCTGGAGGCCGCGCGCCGGGCCAGCGTGAAACGGATCGTCTACGCCTCGACGATCTGGGTGTATTCGGACTGCCACGGGGATGCGGTCGACGAGGAGACGCTCCTGCCCGCGCCCAGCCATCTCTACACGAGCACCAAGCTGGCCGGCGAGCTCTACTGCAAGGCCTACCAGGAGCTCTACGGGATCGACTACACGATCCTGCGTTTCGGAATCCCCTACGGGCCCCGGGCCCGGGAGGCGGCTGTCATCCCCGCCTTCGTGGGCAAGGCGTTGCGGGGCGAGCCGCTGACGCTGGCCGGGGACGGGAGCCAGTCCCGGCGCTTCGTGTACGTGGAGGATCTGGCCGAGGGCGTAGCGGTGTCCCTGGCCGATGTGGCCTCGGGCCGGGTGTACAACCTGGCCAGCGAGGAGAACGTGACCATCCGCCAGATCGCCGAGAGCGTGAGGGAGATCCTGGGCGACGTGGAGATCGTCTTCACCGAGGCCCGGGCGGGCGATTTCGGCGGCAAGGTCGTGTGCAGCGAGCGGGCCAGGCGTGAGCTGGGCTGGAGCGCGGCCACGCCATTCTCGGACGGCGTGCGCAAGTACGTGGACTGGCGCCTGGAGCAGGAGAAGCACAGGGCGGAGATGGAGGAGAGCGCCGTCATCCCGGCGGGCGAGCCTGACGCCGAGGCCAGGCCGCGCCACGTCCTGATCATCTCGGCGGACATCGGGGAGGGCCACGACCTTCCGGCACGGGCGGTGGCCCGCGAGGTCAAGGACGACGACCCCGACGCGCAGGTGGCGATCGTCAACGGCCTGCCGGCGATGGGAGTGGTGCTGACCAAGACGCTGCGGGAGAACTCGGCCTTCATGTTCCGCTGGGTGCCCTGGCTGTTCGACCTCCAGTACACGCTGTTCATGAATTTCTGGCCCGTTCGGCGCCTGGCCTCGTGGCTACTGTGGCTGTTCGGCCGGCGGGGGCTGTTGAGACTGATCAGGGCCCATGACCCGGACCTGATCCTCTCGACCTATCCGGGGGTCACCGCGCTCCTCGGGCAGCTTCGTCGCAAGGGCCGGCTGGAGGTGCCGTGTTACTCGTCGATCACCGACCTCGCCGGGCTCCAATTCTGGGCCCACCCCGGGATCGACCTGCACTTCATAACCCACCCTGAGTCCGCCGAGGAGGTGGAGCGGATCGCCGGCCCGGGAAGCGTGCGCTGGGCCAAGCCCCCCACCTCACCTGCGTTCCTGGCCGCCCGGTCGCGCTCGGACGCCCGCCGGGCTCTGGGCCTTCCCGCTGAGGGCAAGGTGATCGCGGTCTCAGGAGGCGGCTGGGGTGTGGGCGACCTGCTGGGTGCCACCCGGGCCGCGTTGCTGGTGCCGGACGCGATCGTGCTCTGCCTGTGTGGTCGCAACGACAAGCTTCGGGCACGAGTCGCCAAGCATCTGGGCGACGACCCGCGACTGCGGCTGATGGGCTTCACCGACCGGATGGGCGACATCCTGGCGGCGAGCGACGCCCTCATCCACTCCAGCGCCGGGCTCACTGTGCTCGAGGCCATCATCCGAGGCTGCCCGGTCATCTCCTACGGCTTCGGCTACGGGCATGTCCGGGCCAGCAACCACGCCCTGGAGCGCTTCGGGCTGGCCGAGGTGGCTCGCCACGAGCGTGACCTGGCCCCGGCTCTGGAGCGGGCTCTGGCCCACCGCCCGGAGCCGGATCCGTCCTTCGCCCGCCGGCCATCCACAGCCTCCCTGATGCTCTCCAACGAGCGGCGTATGACACCGCTTCCCCGCTGGCGGCTGCGGACCGTCCGGGCCGCGGTCACCTCGGCGGCCGTGGTCGCCGTGGCCGCCTGGACGTTGACGACGAGCGCCTCGTACCACCTCATGTCGCACTTCGTTCACATGCGGCCGGTCAGCTCGGTGTCCACCAGCCGGCCGGAGGTCGGACTCCTGGTTGACGTCTCGGCCGCGGACATGCCCCGGCTGGCGGCAGCGCTGCGTGCACATCGCGTTGATGCCTCGTTCGCGGTCAGCCATGCCCCCACCGCAGCCGAGCTGCGCCTGCTGCAACCGGGTGACCAGGCCATCCCGAGACTGGGCGGCGGCGGCCTCGTGCGGTGGCTGGAAACGGGCGACCAGCTTCATCGGCTCACCGGCCCGCTGGGGCTTCACCACCCGCATCGTGACTTCATGTACGCCTCCAGCGGGCCGAGCTTCGGCCAATGGTTGCTGGCCAAGAGCGCGGGCGGCCGGCTGATCGGCGGCGCCGTGCGCCTCCAGGATGCCGACGACGCCATCGGGCCCGTGCGGATGGGCGAGGTCGTGGAGATCAACGCCTCGAGTCCTCTCGAGGTGCTGGCGATCGTCGATCACCTGAACCGCGTGCTGCGCGGCGACCATCTGCGGGCGGTCTCGGTCGGCCAGCTGATGCGCGACGCCGGCGTTTCGGTCTAGAGACTAGGCGCGCTGGGTCCAGCTGTCGCGCGGGTTGCGCAGCGGCTTGAGGTGGGGCTCGATCTGGTCTCGCAGATGCTCGTACTGGGGCGTCAGCGACAGCTTGGTCCCCAGCTCCTCAAGCGGCTCGTCCACGTCAAAGCCCGGGCCAATGGTGGCGATCTCGAACAGCACGCCCGAGGGCTCACGGAAGTAGATGGAGCGGAAGTAGAACCGGTCGATGATCGGCGTGGGGCGCCCCCCATGGGCGAGGACCGCCTCCCGCCAGGCCTCGTGCTCCTCCGGCAAGGAGGCGAACGCGACGTGGTGGACGGAGCCCGCACCCTGGAGCCCGGACTCGGCCGGCGGAGGCTCCATCAGGTAGGAGCCGCCTCGGCGCTGCCCGCGAACCTCGAACGAGAGGATCGTTCCATCTGGTCCCACGACGACGGGCTCGGAGAAGCCGAGGCCGTCCTGGAGCAGGGCCCGGCTGCTCTGGGGGTCGGCTGCGTAGGCCCGCACGGCGTGAAACCCCTGAAGCGCCACGTCGGCCGGGATCTCCGGGTGGTTGGCGATCAGCGGCTCGTCGGGCACTGGCTCGTCACGCAGTTCGTGGGTCAGGCCCTCGGGATCATCGAACACGATCGCGTCCTGGTTGTCCTGGGCGGCCACGCCGTGGCTTGCCAGGCGGTCGATCCAGAAATCGAGAGCCTCCCGGTTGGCAACGCGCCACACAACGCGATGGATCATTCCTGCCCCCGGGCGTCCGAGAGGAATTCCCGGGTACTCGAAGAACGTGATGTCTGATCCCGGATCTGCCTTTTCGTCGGCGTAGAAGAGGTGGTAGACCGAGGTGTCGTCCTGGTTGATCGACTTTTTGACCAGGCGGAGTCCCAGGACGCCGGCGTAAAAGTCGACGTTCTGCTGAGCGTCCGCGGTGATCGCGGTCACGTGGTGGATGCCCTCGAGCTTCACGCCCGGGCTCCCCTACCAGTGCACGCCGCGCGTGGCCCGCACGAACGCCCGCTGTTCCGGCGTGAGGTCCGCCTGCTTGCCCTTGCCGTCGCCCTCGGGCAGCAGCTGGTAGGCCCGGTTGGCCACAAGGTCCTGGGCGCCGGGGGCCACCGCGTAGGTGACCTGCGCCAGCGTGCCCAGCGTGGTGGCTATGCGCTTGGGGCGCCGGCGGATGGCGTCCACGATCATGCCCGCGGCCTCATCGGGCGATAGCGTGGGAAAGCGGTCATAGATCTTCGTGGGGGCGATCATGGGCGTGCGGACCAGGGGCATGTAGACGGTCGTCACGTGGACGCGGTCGGCGATTACCTCGGGGGCCATCGAGCGTGAGAACGCATCCAGCGCCGCCTTCGAGCCCACGTAGGCGGAAAAGCGGGGCGTGTTGACCTGCAACCCGATCGTGGAGATGTTGACGATGTGGCCCCGCTTGCGCTCGCGCATCGTGGGCAGCAGGTCAAGGATCAGCTTGACCGGAGCGAAGTAGTTCAACTGCATCGTGCGCTGGTAATCGTGGAAGCGGTCGTAGGTGCGGTGAACCGACCGCCGAATCGACTTCCCCGCGTTGTTGATCAGGATGTCCACGGCCTGGTGCTGCTCGAGCACCTCCTTGGCCATGCGGTCGATGTCGTCCGGATCGCTGAGGTCGCAGGAATGGGCGTAGCCCACACCTCCCAGGCTGTCGATCTCGTCGGCCAGCTCGTCGAGCTTGGACTTGGTCCGGGCCACCAGCAGGACGACCCCCCCTGCCTCGCCGATCTTCAGAGCGCTGGCTCGCCCGATGCCTGAGGACGCGCCGGTGATGAGGACAACCCTCCCGTTGACCCGCTCCTTGAGCGAGGGCGCCAGCATACCGCCTCCAACGGGTATGCGCCGCCCGAAGGCCTGGAGGGTTCGAACTCCCTCTGCGGCGAGCTCAAGGGGATTGGGCGGCGCCATCTCTTCGCACCGTATCACCACGGCTGGTGCCGGTAGCGCTGGTGGCGCCGTTACCGTGAGGGCATCAAGGAGGTGTCTCTCCCACCTGATCACGGGCCGGTTGAGTCGGCGTCCTTCGCCGCCTGCCTGGCCACGATTCTGGAACTGCCGCTGGACGCCCTCCCACGACCCCAGCCTGAGGAGGGCCCGGCCATCGGCTGGACGACCTCAAGGTGGTTGGGCGGTCTCGGCCTGGCGATCGCGCCGGTCGCCGAGCCGCGCACGTTCTCCTGGCCCGGCCCGTGGATCGCCCGGGCTCGGCCTCCGGACGCGACCCAGCGGAGATGCGTGGTCATGTTCGGGGTTCCGTCCGGTGTGGTGTGGGATCCGGTCCTCGCCCACGGCGACCATGTTGGAGCGGCCGTGGTCCCGATCGAGAACGAGTGGATCGAGGGCGGCTTCGTGGTCGCCGCGGCGGACATTGCGCTGGCGCGCCCGGTGCTCGCCTCGGCCCCCACAGGGACGGGCACCGTGGAGGGCATCTTCGTCTCGGATTCGGCGGGCGAGGCCATGACAGCGCTGCCCAGAGCCCGCGCCCTGGCCAACCGGGGCCTGGAGGGCGATCGTCACCTGACCGGCCGAGGGACCTTTCCCTCCGGTCTCCCGGGCAGTGCGCTAACGCTGATCGCGGCCGAGGTGTGCGAGTCATTCGATCCTCCCCTGGCGCCGGCCGAGCACCGGCGAAACCTGGTCACCCGGGGGATCGAGCTGAACGCGCTGGTGGGGGTGGAGTTCACAATCGGAGGAGCGCGATGTCGCGGGATGCGGCTGTGTGAGCCCTGCACGGTGGTGGAGCGCTACGCCTCCCGCCCCGTCCTGCGTGCGCTGGTGCACCGAGGTGGGCTGCGCGCCGACATCGTTGAGGATGGCGAGCTGGCGGTGGGAGATCTCATCCGGGCGTTGCCGAGCCAGGCCTGAGCGTCGGGCTCGTTCACCTCTTAAGTGGACGCTATCGCTGAAGCGCAACTTCCGTCATGGCGACTCGTTGTAGGTGCCGTGAATGCCTCGGAGAATCCTCGGGTAAGACCCTGGGGCGAACCAACGCCGTTGCGGTTCCCGGGGCTAGAGGGACCGAATCGCCAGGCGACTTCTCCGTCGGCCGCCGGCTCGTTCATCCATGTGAAAGGGGTGTGGTAGGAATGCGATCAGTACGGACCATGGCTGCGTTTGCGGCGGTGTGTTTTGTGACTCTGGGTGCGGCGGCCGGGGCCTGCGCCCAGGCTCATCGGACGACTCATGTGTCGTTCGTCATCTCAAAGAACCAGACTGCCGACACGCCGGAGCATTACACGTACTCCGTCAGAAACGCCCCGAGGGGGTCGGTGATTGTCCTTCAGCGTCAGAGGGGTGGGGGCTGGAAGACTCTGAGGAAGTTCACGAGGCACTCCGGTCACGGGTCCATAACGCAGTCAATTGGTGAGTATGTCCTCCGCGTGGCGGTGCTCAAGAATCATCACGTTCGTGCGCAGAAGCAGCGGACAGTCTTCGTGTACGGAGACATCCCCTTCTCCGCGCTGTGCGACGCCGCCAACGTTCAGTGGGGGAACAATGATCGAGGATGCAACCGCTCCACGGCCCAGGTGGGGGCTCGTTTGTTCCCGTCGGCGGCTACCTTCGACGCCCCGGGCAGTTCGAGTCCGTCGGCTCCCGCGCACAACATCACGGTCACCCCCTCGACCTCCTGCCGCACCATGCATCTGGACTATGGCGAGTCCAACGACGACGTGCAGCATGCGGGCGGCGAGACGATGATCACTCAGACGCTGATTCAGCAGAACACGGATCCAGTCTCCGTCACCTTCCCGGGTGGTGCTGAACAGAGCACCGACTTCCAGCTCGATGGTGGGCCGTTCCAGATCACGGACGAGTCGAACTTCACCGGCTCTGGAAGCCTGAAGGTGCTGGAGAACGGTTCCCTGAACTGCTACACGACCAACGGCGTCGTGCCGGGGTCGATCTAACGGCGAAAGGATGTCCACCCCCAGCCTCGGCCACCCGCCTGATCAGCGGGCGGCCGAGGTGGTGCGGTTGCGCAAAGGGAGCTTCGGGATGGGTGAGAGGAAGACCATGGCTGTAAGGATGAGAAGGGCTGGGCTCTCGGCTTTGCTGGCGGTGCTCGTCTGGGCGCCGACGGCAACGGCCCTGACGTTCCAGCACGCGAACGGCTCACCGGTGCTTCTGACCTCAGGTGCTCCCGGCGGCCAGGGGAATGCCGGCCTGGTCGTGGGTGCCTTCAACGGTGACAGCAAGCTTGATCTTGCGGCCTCGTGGGCAGGGTCCGGGCCGGACGGAGTCGGATCGTACGTTTCTGTCCTGCTTGGAAGCGGCGCCGGCGGCTTCAGCCCCGCCACCGGCTCACCGATCCTGATCACCAGCGGCGGCGGGGCCGCGGCGGGTGCTCTGGCGGTGGGAAAGTTCAACGCGGATCAGAAGCTGGATCTGGCCGTGGTCAGCGCGGCCGGCTCAGCAAACGTGCCGGGTGACGTCTCGATTCTGCTCGGCAACGGAGATGGGACATTCACCCCGACTGGATCACCGATCGCTGTTGGTCGGGACCCAAGCGCGATCGCGGTGGCTGACCTCAACGGCGACCAGAGTCCTGACCTCGCGGTCACCAATCTGGGTTCGGGATCCGTGTCGATCCTGTTGAGCAATGGCACCGGTGGATTCACCAACGCACCGTCGTCCCCGCTCGGTAATGCCGGTGATTGTCCGCAGGCGGTCACGACGGGCGACTTCAACGGCGATCACAGGCTTGACCTGGCCGTCGGCAGCCACGGCTGCAGCGAGTACGGCGGGTACGGCGAGTACGGCGGAAGTTCCGGTGACCTCTACATCCTCCTGGGCAACGGCAGCGGTGGCTTCTCTCCCACCTCCGGGTCTCCCCTGGATGTCGGCAACCAGGTCATGTCGCTCGCGTCGGGCGATTTCAATGGCGATGGGAAGGCTGACCTCGCTCTGGCCCCCGGCGCCGGGAGCAATGCGCCCGTGCTGTTGGGGGCCGGAAATGGTGGCTTCGGGGCGACGAACGGTGCGTCGACCAGCCCCTCCTCGCCAGATGGTTTGGCGATCGGCGACCTCAATGGTGACGGCAAGCCCGATCTCGCGATTGCCGGTGACACTCAGAATCCCCACTATCCGACGAACGGCGTTGTACAGGTGCTGCCTGGGACCGGGAATGGCACGTTCGCCCCGGTCCCCGATTCACCCTTTACGGTGGGCGAGCGGCCCAACGCGAGCCCGAGACAGGTGGTGGTGGGAGATTTCAACGGGGACGACCGCAAGGACGTGGCCGTGTTGACCATCGGCTGCCAGTGTCAGGGTTCTGATGTGACGGCACAATGGGGCCCCAGCGTGTCGGTCCTGCTGGGTGAGCCCGGCAACACCTCGGCCCCGACAGCCGCCCTACACGCGTCGCCGAACCCAGCGCTGACCAGTAGCTCGGTGACGCTCGACGCGTCCTCGTCCTACGGTGGATCGGTGAACGATCCCATCGTGGATTACCAGTGGGATGTTGGGGACGGAGGCTTCACCCTGGACACGGGGGGCAGCCCTCAGGCGTTCAAGACGTTCTCCACTGTCGGCGTGGTCGAGGTTCGCGTCAAGGTGACAAACGCGACCGGCGCCACTGATATGGCCACGGTGAAGGTCGATGTACGTCAGGCGCCTCCCCCGGGAGCCGCCGGCGTCTCGATCGACAGGGGCGCCTACGCGACCAACAATCCGGACGTCAGGCTGCACGTTGTCTGGCCTGCGTTCTCGACGCAGCAATTCGTTTCAAACGACGCGGCGTTGGATACCGCCGGGAATACGCAAACCATGCCGGTGACGCCAAGCGTGTCCTGGACTCTGCCCGTAACGAGCAGCAGTCGCCAGCCGCAGATTGTCTACGTGCGCTTCTCGGACGGCTCCAATGCGAACCAGGTCTTCAGCGACGGGATCGTCCTCGACACGACCGTTCCGGCCGTCCAGAGAGCCACCTCGGTGGCGCGCCGCGGGGCAGCCGACGTGGGCCGCGCAGGCGCACGGAAAAAGACCTTCCACGTGCGGATCCACGCCACGGAGCACGTGTCTGGGATCTCGGCCGTGCAGTTCTCCACGGGCCACTCCACACGCTCCAAGACGGCCACGATCATCGTCGCCAACCGGAAGCACCGTGGGATCCGCAAGCTCGCTCGCATCCTGAGGGTCAGGATGACCAAGGCCCCGGTTCGCGTTCGGGTTCGCAGCGCGGCCGGCACCTGGTCGAAGTGGCACCGGATCGGTTGAGGTCTGGCGCCGAGTAGCGCGGCCTACGCGGCAGCCGCGCCCTCACTACTCCAGCGCGGCGTACGCGGCGGCCTGAATGTCCTTGTGCACCTGCGGCGGATCGGCGCGCTCCCACATGCGCTGCGTGAGAACGATCATGATCAGGTCGTGGCGCGGATCCACGCGCCACGTGGTGCCCAGACCGCCGTCCCAACCGAACGTGCCGTCGTGGTGCACGGCCTGGCCGAAGGACCAGGACATGCTGGCGAAGAAGTTTGGGCCCAGGCCGCCCTTCGCCTTCTGCTCGGGCGTGAGCTGATCGGTTCGCATCGCCTGAGCTGAGCCGGCGGAGAGGACCGGCGCGCCGTCGGAGAGCAGCATCCGTCCGAAGGCCAGCAGGTCATCGACCGTGGAGAGGAGACCGCCCGCCCCGTCCGGGAAGACCGGCGGCCGGGCCCACGCGCCGGTCGGACCGTCATGGACCACCAAGCCTTCAGGAGTGGGCTGGTAGGCCGTCGCCAGACGATCGGTGCCGGTCGTCCAGAAGGCGGTGTCGGGCATGTTGAGTGGCTCGAAGATCCTGCCGGACAGGACGTCCGGAAAAGGCGCCCCCGCGGCACGGGCGCACAGGATCCCCAGCACCGACCCGCCCGTGTTGTAGAGCCACCGCTCGCCCGGCTGGGCCAGCAGCGGGAGCGTGCCGAGCGCGGTCATCCACGTGTCCGGGTCCAACTCGTCGGCTGGTGGGGGACCGGCCGTCCTCACCCCGCGCGCTGCCGCCGCCTCCATGACCGGCCAGGGGGCGGAGGCATAGAACATCCCGGTGGCCATCCCGAAGCCAAACGTGAACGTGAGCAGGTCCCGCACGGTGATCGGCCGCCGCGCGGGGACGGTGTCCTCCAGAGGCCCCTCCATGCAGACGAGCACCTGACGGTCGGCCAGTTCAGGAAGCAGCCGTTCCACCGGCTCCTCGATTTCCAGCAGACCCTCGTCCACCAGCGCCAGCGTGGCTGCGGCGGTGATCGGCTTGGTCGTGGAGGCGATTCGAAACAGCGAGTCCCGGCGGACCGGCGGGCCGCCGATCGTCAGGTTCCCGAGCGCCTCGACGTGCACATGCTCGCCCCGGGCCACCATCGCGACGAGCCCCGGCACCAGATCGTCCCCGACGTGCGACTCGGCAACGGCGCGCAGACGCTCAATCCCCGTGTTGGTGAATCCGTCAGGCATTGACGCTCCGGACGCTACCGGGCGTTCCTTTCGCACACCTGGAGCCGCTGCCCCTGGCCGGGCGTTCCTTTCGGACACCCTGGGCCGCTGTCCCTGGCCGGGCGTTCCTTTCGGGGTCATGTATGCGCCTACCGTCACTGCAATCGCGCATCGCGGATCGCGAGTGACGGTAGGCACCGCGGCAGAGTCGCCTCCCGTCTGGCGGGTGGCCTGGATGGCGCCCACAACCACAGGCCCCCTTTGTTACGTTCGCCGCCTGCCTCAGGTACCGCGCGCAGTAATGGGCGGATACGGCCCCTTTCTGCGCGTCCTGCGAGCGCGATGATCGAACTGCACAAAATGGGCGCCCCGCCTCAGCGCGACTCGCCGCACCCGGGGGCACCCGACGCACCTCGGGCACCCGACGCACCTCGGGCACTCCAGCGAACCCGACGCCTCCAGCGAACCCGACGCCTCCAGGCACCCGACGCCTCCAGCGCACCCGACGCGCCCGGGGCATCCGGCACCTTCACCAACCCGTCTCCTCCATATGCGAACATACGTTCGTCATGCCCATCGTCTGCGTTCTGCTGCCCCGCTTTCAGCTCACCGTTGCCGCCGGCAGCCGGACCGAACTGCTCCAGGCACCCACCGCGCTGGCCCCGGTTCCGGGAGGCATCCAGGTCGTGGGGGAGGTCTCGCTGGCCGCTGAGGCCTTTGGCGTCCATCCTGAGATGCGATTGGGAGAGGCGCTGGCCCGCTGTCCGCGACTGACGCTGGTCCCGCCCGACCCTGGAGGGGTGGCCGATGCCTGGGAGCGGGTGCTGGTGCGTCTGGAATCGATCGGGGCAGCGGTGGAGCCCGAGCGGCCTGGGCTGGTCTGCTTCGAGGCCCGAGGTCTGCTGCGACTGCATGGCGGCCCAGAGGGGGTGCTGAGAGCGGCCCGGCAGGCCCTGCCATCCTGGCCGGCCCGGTATGGCATGGCCCCCTCCCGCTTTGCAGCTGTGGCGGCTGCAACCCGGGCTCGCGTGCGCCGGCCGGTGATCGTCTCCGGCGGCCGGGTCGAGGCCAGGGAGTTCCTGACCTCGATGCCGGTGGCGCTCCTGCGCGCTCGCCCAGCGCTGGCCCGGCTGCCAGAGGCCTTGGAGCGACTGGGCATTCGGACGCTCGGAGAGCTGACACAGGTTCCGCTGGCGGCGCTGGCGGACCGATTTGGATCGGAGGGTCTGCTGGCTCATCAGCTGGCCAGCGGAGGCGACGGAATGCTGCACCCCCGGACCGCGACCACGCTGGTGCGTGAATCGCTGGAGCTGCCGGAGGCCGCCTCAGGCCTGCAGCTTGAGAGCGCGCTCGGCCTCCTGATCGATCGCCTCCTCGCCCGGCGGGAGCGACGTGGCCGGACCCTGCGGGCGGTCGCCCTCTGTGCCGTCCTGGTGGAGCAGGGAGGCACCTGGCGAGAGCAGGTGGTGTTCCGCGAGCCGCTGGCCGATCCGGTCCGGATCCGTCTGGCCACTGCTCCTCGACTCGTTTACATGCCGGCTCCCGCCGAGGAGCTCCGGCTCTCGGTGGAGCGCTTCGGTCCCCCGGCCGGTGACCAGCGGCCCCTGCTGGAGGACTCCGCCGCGGCCAGAGAGGCTCGCCTGCGGGAGGCCATCCGGCAGGTCCGCGCGGTGGCCGGCCCGGACGGCGCCCTGCGCATACTCCAGGTCGACCCCAGCTCCCGTCTGCCGGAGCGCCGGGCGCTGCTGACCCCGTTCGAGGCATGAGCGCTTCGCGACGCCTGGTCGACCGATGAGCGCTCCGCCACGCCTGGCCGACCGGTGAGCGCTTCGCGCCTGGCCGACCGATGAGCGGGCCGCGACGCCTGGCTGTCCCCCGCCGCGTGGCGGTGAGCGCAGCCCCGGATGGCCAACCGCTCGAGGTGGCGGGCCGGCCCGTGGACAGCGTCCGGGAATCCTGGCTGGTGGAGGACAGGTGGTGGACCGAGCGTCCCCTGCGCCGACGCTACTGGGAGGTCGTCACGGTTAGCGGGCGAGACGAGGTCGTCTTCCACGATCTGCAGAGCGGGAGGTGGTGGCGCCAGCGCTGAGCCGAGCACACCCCCCGGCTCATAAACTCGTAGCAGTGCCGGATCAGCCCGCAGCCGTCGAGCCTGGGCCCACCGCCGTGGGCACCTGGAGTGGTGGGCGCTTCATGCGCTTCGGAGAGCCGCTTGACGATGACCGGTTCGCGGCGCTCATCGCTCCTGACAAGAGCATCTCCACGGTCATAACCGCCGACGTCTACGGTGAGGGCGGGGCAGATCGCATGCTCGGTCATGCGCTGGCCGGGCAACCGCGTGAGGACGTCTGCGTGGTGGGCGCCGTGGGTCACGACTTCTACGCCGGTCAGCGTGATGGCGCCAAGGGATTCCCGCGCTTCACCGACAGCCGGCTCCGGAGCGAGGGCCAGTACGCGGACTACCTCCGGATGGCCACTCAGCAGAGTCTGGAGCGCTGCCAGATCGACAGCTTTGACCTCCTGCTGCTCCACAACCCGGACCGCACCGGCTACATGAACCAGGCGGTCTGGGAGGGCATGGCGGCCCTGCGGGAGTCAGGGCTGACCCGCCTGATCGGCGTGGCGCCCGGTCCGGCCAACGGGTTCACGCTTGATCTCATCGCATGTCTGGAGCGCTTCGGGTCGCTGATCGACTGGGCCATGATCATCCTCGGCCCGCTGGAGCCCTGGCCGGGCGAGCTGTGTCTTGACGCCGCCGCGGCCGCCGGGGTGAAGATCATCACGCGCGTGGTGGATTACGGCGGATTGCTGTTCGACGATCTGCTCCCGGATCAGGAGCTCGCTCCGGGCGATCACCGTGGCTTCCGTCCCGCGGGCTGGATCGAGGACGGGCGCCGGCGCATGGACCAGATGCGCCCGGTCGCGGACCGGGCCGGGCTCAGCATGATCCAGCTCGCCTGCCAATGGAACCTGGCTCACGACGCGGTCGCCTGCGTCGTACCCACGCTGATCCAGGAGCGCGGGCCGGAGGCCCGGCCGGTCGAGGAGAAGCGGGCCGAGGTGGCGGCGCTGCCCGCCGAGATGCGACTCAGCGACGTCGATGTGCAAGAGATTCGAGCCCTGGGCGACAACACGGGCTGCATGGCCCTGAAGGGAGCCAGCGTGGAGCATGACGGAGCGCCCCGGCCGGATCGATGGGCAGTGGACTCAGGAATCGTGGAGGTGGGCAGGCGCTGGGGCATAGATCCCGGCCGTGACCTGATCCAGCGACCCGCGGCGGTGACCGGCGCGTGAGCCCTGCGCTGACAGGCGGCTGCGGGTGCGGCGCGGTTCGGTTCGAGATCAGCGAACCGCTGGTCTCGGCCCGCTACTGCCACTGCACGCGCTGCCAGCGGAGAACCGGCACCGCGGCCTCGGCGAGCGCGGCCGTGGTCCCGGGATCCTTCCGGGTCGTACAGGGCGAGGATCGGCTCGGAGCCTGGAAGCCTGAGGGTGGGGCCGAGAAGTGGTTCTGCACCGATTGCGGGTCGGCGCTGTTCACCCGCGACCCCGCTGACCCGGACGCCATCGGCGTCCGGCTGGGGGCGATCGACGGCGATCCCGGCGTGCGTCCCAGCGTCCATCAGTTCGTGGCCTACGCGGCGCCTTGGGAGCCGATTCCGGACGACGGGCTTCCGCGGTATCCGGAGAAGCGGCCGGCCGACTGAAACTTCGTCAGCGCTCCTGCTCGGCGCACCCGCTCGCGGGCCGCCCGGGCAGGCGCCCGCACGCCCCGCACGCCCGCCTTGCGCGCTCCACCTCGCCGTGCGAACATACGTTCGATGGGCTATATCGAGCTTCACTGTCACTCCGCCTTCTCGTTCCTGGACGGGGCCTCGATGCCCGACGAGCTGGTGCCGCGTGCCCTGGAGCTGGGATATGGCGCTCTGGCCCTGACCGACCACAACTCGGTTTCCGGCTCCATGGAGTTCGCCGTGTGCGCCCGGGCGCTGGGCCTGCGGCCGATTCACGGCGCCGAGGTGGACCTCGGTCCCGATGACTCGCGCGCAGAGGGGCGCGAACGTCGCCACCTCACCCTGCTCGTGCAGGATGCCCGCGGGTGGTCCAACCTGTGTCGGATCCTGACGCGCGCCCACGCCCACACGCGTGAGCAGCCGGGCCCACCCTCGGATCCCCATGTACCGCTCCAGACCGTCCTGGACCATGCACAGGGTCTGGTGTGCCTCAGCGGGTGTGCCCTGCGAGGGGTTCACGATGAGCCCACGCTCCGTCGCCTGCTTGACGCGTTTGGTCGGAGTCGGCTGCGGATTGAGCTCCAGCGGCCGTTTCTCCAGGGGGATCGTGCTCGCAACCGCCGGCTGGAGAGGCTGGCCCAGCGACTCGGGCTGCTCTGCGTGGCCACCGGCAACGTCCATGCCCACTCTCCGGCCCGGGCGCTTCTCCAAGACGCTCTGGTGGCCGTGCGACTCCACAGCACCCTGGACGCCTCAGAGCCCCAGCGCCGGGGCAACCACAGCCACGTCCTGGCCTCCCCGGAGGCCATGGCCGCGCGCTTCTCCGAGCACCCTGAGGCGATGGCCGAGACCGAGCGCCTGGCCGACGAGCTGCGCTTTGACCTGAGAAGCGATCTGGGCTATCGCTATCCGGGGTCAGAGGAATCGGCGGCCATGCGAAACCTCAGCGAGCTTTGTCAGGCTCGGCTGGACACGCGCTATGCCGACGCGTCGCACTCCGTGCGTGAGCGGGCAGGCGCCCGTCTGGGAGAGGAGCTGCGGATCATCGAAGCTCTGAACCTGCCCGGCTTCTTCCTGCTTCACCACGATCTGCTGGAACTGGCCCGAGAGGTGGCGCAGGAGCTCCGCGGGCCGGATACGGCGCGAGCCCTGCTGCCCCCCGGCCGCGGCCGAGGCTCGAGCGTCTCCTCAATCGTCTGCTACCTGACCGGTCTCTCGCACGTCGACCCGATCGCCAACGAGCTTCTGATCGGCCGGTTTCTCAACGAGGAGCTGACCTCGCTGCCGGACATCGACCTCGACTTCCCACGGGACATCCGGGAGAAGCTGATCCCCCGGGTCCACGAGCGCTACGGCCGGGACCGCTCGGCCCTCGTGGCGGCCTTTCCCACCTATAGAGCCCGGGGTGCCATCCGGGAGCTGGGCAAGGCGCTGGGGCTGCCCCCAGGGGAGATCGAAAGGGTGGCTCGGGGTAGCGAAGGCTGGGATGCCCGGGAGGTGGGCCGGGACATAGAGGCCGCCTTCGGCCTGGCCGGGGAGCATGGCGGAGCCGACGAGGGACGCGGCTCAAGCGGGCGCCGGGGGTCGTCCGGACGCTGGGCCTGGCTGGCCCGGCTGGCCGCGGAGGCCCACGGCCTTCCGCGTCATCTCAGCCAGCACTCCGGCGGGATGATCGTGTCCACCCGTCCGCTGGTGGACTGCTGCCCCATCGTTCCCGCCGCCTTCACCGCAGGGGCGGGTGGGTGGGCACCCAATCATGAGCGCCGTCAGATCTCCCAATGGGACAAGGACTCCTGCTCGGACGCCGGCTTTCTGAAGATCGACCTGCTGGGGCTGGGGATGCTCTCGGCGGTGGAGCGCTGCGTGGAGCTGATCGCTCGCACGCGAGGCGAGCGGGTTGACCTCTCAAAGATCCCCTACGACGATCCGGCCACTTACGAGTGCATCCAGAGGGCCGACACGACCGGGGTGTTCCAGATCGAGAGCCGGGCCCAGATGCAGTCGCTGTATCGCACCCGCCCGGAGAACCTGCAGGACCTCACGATCCAGGTGGCGATCGTGCGGCCCGGCCCGATTCAGGGTGGGGCCGTCAATCCCTACATCGAGCGTCGCCAGCGCCTGCGAGCGGATCCCACGTTCGAGGTGCCCTACGAGCACCCCTCGCTTGAGGCCGTCCTGTCGGAGACATTGGGCACGATCATCTTCCAGGATCAGGTCCTGGAGGTGGCCATCGCCTTTGCCGGATTCTCGGTGGGCGAGGCCGAGGGGCTGCGGCGGGCCATGAGCCGCAAGCGCTCGGAGGCGGCGATTGCCGCCTATCACGAGCGCTTCATCACCGGCGCCCGCCGACGGCACGGGGTTGACGAGGAGACCGCCGAGCGGGTGTTCGCGATGGTTCAGGGCTTCTCAGGCTTCGGCTTCCCCAAGGCCCATGGCGCCGCGTTCGGGCTGCTGGCCTACCAGTCCACCTGGCTGCGTGTCCACTACAGCCCAGAATTCCTGTGCTCGCTGCTCAACGAGCAGCCGATGGGCTTCTATCCCCCGGATGCCCTGATCCATGAGGCCCAGCGGCGGGGGATCGAGGTCCTGCCTCCGGATGTCAACGAGAGCGAGGCCGAGTGCGATCTGGGTGAGCAGCAGGTGCGCATCGGTCTCGGCTACGTGCGCGGCGCCCGTGAGCAGGAGGTCAGGGATCTCGTGAGGGCGCGTCGAGAGCAGGGTCGCTTCCGCAGCCTTTCCGATCTGGCCTCGCGCGCCGGGACGGCGACGCCGTCGCTGGAGCTGCTGGCCTGGTCAGGGGCGTGCGACTCGCTGGTGGATCCCGTCGATCGCGAGGCAACGCACGGGATGGACGGAGCGGAGCGACGGATCGCCCTCTGGCAGCTCGGAGTGGTCACTCCGGGCAAGAGCGTGCCCGGTGGGAGACAGCTGGCGCTCCCCCTGGACATTCCCGCTCCTCCCCAGCTGCGTGGCCTCTCCAGCTGGGAGAGGATGCTGGCCGACTACTCCTCCACCGGGTTGACCACACAGACTCACCCGCTGGCGCTTCTGCGTCACCGGCTGCCGGACGATGCGGTCACCAGCCGGGATCTGGCGACGCTTCGCCATGGGGCCCGGATCCAGGTCGGAGGCCTGGTGGTGGCCCGCCAGCGGCCGGGGACAGCCAACGGGATCGTGTTCATCCTCCTGGAGGACGAGCAAGGCACGATCAACCTGGTCATCCCGGCCAACGTCTACGAGCGCCACCGGTTGATCGTCAGGACGGAGCCGCTGATGCTCGCCCAGGGGCGGCTGGAGCGCCATCCGGCTGCCGGAGGGGCGATCAACGTCCTGGTCGACCGTCTGACCTCGATCTCCGCACCTGACCAGGTCCTGGCCGACGTCAAGGACTTCTCGATGCTTGACGAGCAGGTGAGGCGCGGGCGTCTGGCCCAGGCGGCCGCCGAGGCCAGTCCGCAGTCCGAGGGGCAGGCCGAGGACTTCCGTGCCGTGGCGCCGCCGGTGATGAGCTTCGCCTCCGGGCGCCGGCGCTAAGCGTCCGCCCGCGGGTCGCGGTGCGGACCGGGCCGCGCAGGGCGCCGCCCAGCCTCCGCGCACGATATCGTGGCCGCCGTGCTCGGAACCTGGTTCTTCGTGGCGTTCTGGCTTCTCCTCGGTGTGGGCGTGTTCTTCGTCGCCGTGCGCGGTGGCATCAGGGGCACGCGAGCGACCCTTCAGTCCCAGACCCACAGCGCCCGGAGGCTGGCCACGATCGGTTTCACGACCGTCTACGTCGCGTTCGGGATCGCCCTGCCGGTGATCTTTCTCGTCGGAAACCACGTCAACACCAACAGCCAGTACGCCGGCATGCACCTGACCGCTGCCCAGAAGAAGGGTCAGGTGCTCTTTGCCCAGCGCTGCGGCCTCTGCCACACGCTGGCCGCGGCCAACACCGATGGGAAGGTGGGCCCGAATCTGGACACGATCAAGCCCACCGAGACGCTAGTCCTGCACACGATCATCAACGGCTGCCTCCAGAACCCCGGCCCCAAGCAGTCGGCCCAGGGCTGTCTCGGTCAGGGAACCATGCCGGCGATGATCCTCAGCGGGGTCGAGGCGCAGGAGGTGGCCAAGTTCGTGGCCGCCGTAGCCGGTCGGGTGTAGAGCCTGTCCGCGGGCCGCGGTCGGCTCTCCTGCACTACTGCCGCTCCCGTCCGCACTCGCTGTTAGGATGCCGCGCCCTAATAGCTTAATTCCCGCGTAGCTCATCGAGCAAAGGAAGCGGGGGACCCATCAGTTGGGGCGAATCGCACTCGCCGCGTAGCGTCACTCTTTCGACGCGAGCCCGTCAGCTAACCCCGTAAGCACGAGAAAGAGGAAGGTTGTACATGGCCCGCACAGCCACGCCGCTCTCGGCGGACCGTATCCGGATCGAGGACGAAGTGTGGGAGGAGGCGTTCTCCTCTCGGGTGCGTTCTCGTCCGCCAAGAAAATCCCAGACCGCCGGGGCGGTGCGTCCCGTCCGGGCCGCCTCCGCACCCCGCCCAACCCGAGCCACGCCGACCGCTCAGGTACGGCCGCTCAGAGCAGACGATGTCTCGGCGATCGAGCGCCGTGAGTCGGCGGTGACTCTGAGGGCCGCTCCGGAGGTCCGGCGGACCATCCGGATCGAGGGTCGGGGCGTTGAGCGAAATCTCCGCTACACGCCCGCCCGGCATGAGCGGATCGGGTTCAGCCCGGATCGACTGGCCATGTGGGCCGTCCTCCTGGGCTTCCTGCTGGTTCTGGTGGCCACGCTGAGTTCGCAGTTCTGAGCGCCGCTGCGTCCCCGGAGGCGGGGCCGTACGCGGCAGTCGACCGCGGCTTCTGGCTGTGGCAGTTGATCCTCTTACGCGGTCCCGACGAACCGCTGATCTGTCGTTTATCCGCGCCCGTATAAGAGGAAGAGGACGGCTGCTGTCCGAAGAGGGGCAGGCACGGCTCGCCACCGACGCGACGGCTGTGCAACCGCGCCTGGCGCCTTGTCAGGCAGCACCGCACCAGTTAGGCTTATCAAACGTAAGCAGGTCTTGAAACTAAAGGGACACACGCGCCCGCCCTGGTGGTAGCCATGAAAAATGCCATGAGCAGGTTCCAGATACACGACGATCTCACGGCCCCCGAGGGGTCAATGCCGGTGCTTCGCGGCGCCCTGGCCACCGGAGGCCAGCTGCCCAACTTCCTCGGCGTGCTGGCGGGCTCGCCGGCCGCCCTGCGGGCCTATGCCCGGTTTCGCTCCGAACTGCGGCACGGCAAGCTCACCCAGGCCACGCTGGAGCGAATCGCGCTGGCCGTGGCCGAGTATTACGGCTCAGAGCCGGGGATAGCGACGCACTCCCGGACCGCCCGGGCGGCTGGGCTGGCCATCGACGAGGTGGCGCTGGCTCGCCAGTTCACCTCCAAGGACCGCCGTGAGGCCGCGCTACTGCGCTACCTCCAAGCCGTGCTCGAGGAGCGCGGTCGGGCGCCCATGCATCTCCACGAGGAGGCCCGCGAGGCCGGATGGGGCGACGAGCAGATTCTGGAGGCGATTGCGGCCGCCGCGCTGGAGGCCTTCACGGCGATGGTCAACGTGGCCGGTGAGGTCCCAGTCGACGGTTCCCCTGAGGCATCGCGTAGTCTCAAGGCAGCCTGACCACGTCCCACGGCGTCAGAGGGCAACGGATACGCGCTCGCGGTTTGGCCAAGCGGATATGACAGCCAGGAAGTCTGATCACCGATGAGCGGCCACCAGGCGCCGGCCGATCACGCCCCCTCGAGCTGCTGTCCGCTCTACCACGAGGCCGTCGAGTTGATCGGACGGCGCTGGACGGGAGCCATTTTGCGCGTCCTGATGGACGGCCCGCTGCGCTTCTCGCAGGTCGGGCAGGCGGTGCCCGAGCTGTCTGACCGCCTGCTCTCGGAGAGGATGAAGGAGCTCGAGGCGCGGGGGGTCGTGGAACGCACGGTGATCCCCGGGCCGCCGCTCAGGGTGGAGTACTCGCTGTCTCAGATGGGCCGGGAGCTTGAGCCCGCGCTGTCTGAGCTCGAGCGCTGGGCCGCCCGGTGGTTGGGCAAGGGGGCCGACCGGACTCCAGAGCCGGCTACCGCAGCTTCGCCGACTTCCTAGTCGAGCCGTCGCGCCAGGTCAGGTGCGAGTCCTTCAGGCCTCGGCAGACCAGAGCAAGTGCCCCGGCAGGCCTCAGCAAGTAACGTTCGCGCGCGATGACGGGCGCCCCTGAACCTCTGACCCGGAAGGACGTGCTGTCAATCGTCCAGGAGCGGGAGATCCGGTTCATCCGCCTGTGGTTCACCGATCTGCTCGGCCAACTCAAGTCCTTCTCGATAAACGCCACCGAGCTTGAGGACGCTTTCGAGGGGGGCATGGGGTTCGACGGCTCGTCGATCACTGGGTTCAATCCGATCGAGGAGTCGGACATGATCGCCATGCCCGACCCGAGCACGTTCGCGATCCTCCCCTGGCGCCCCGTGGAGCAAGGGGTGGGTCGGATGTTCTGCGACATCAGCACCCCTGAACGGGCGCCGTACGAGGGCGATCCGCGGTACGTGCTGCGCCGGGCGCTCGAGCGCGCGCAGGCCATGGGCTTCGACCACTACTACGTCGGGCCGGAGCTGGAGTACTTCTACTTCCGGGACAAGCACTCCACCGAGGTTCTGGACGAGGGCGGCTACTTCGACCTGACCACGCTGGATGCCGGTTCGGACCTGCGGCGTGAGACCGTCCTGGCGCTGGAGCAGCTGGGCATCCACTCCGAATACGCCCATCACGAGGTGGGCCCCAGTCAGCACGAGATCGACATGCGCTACGCCGAGGCGCTCAAGATGGCCGACGACTGCATGACCTACCGGATCACGGTCAAGGAATACGCCATGAAGCACGGCCACCACGCCACGTTCATGCCCAAGCCGCTGTTTGGGGAGAACGGATCAGGGATGCACACTCACCAGTCGCTGTTCCGCGGCGAGCGCAACGCCTTCTACGACGCCGATGACGAGTACTTCCTCTCAGACGTGGGGAAGGCATTCATCGCCGGTCAGCTGCGCCACGCCCGTGAGATCTGCTCGATCTTCGCCCAGTGGGTCAACTCCTACAAGCGGCTCGTGCCCGGTTACGAAGCCCCGGTGTACGTGGCCTGGTCACGCCGCAACCGCTCGGCTCTGGTCCGCGTCCCGCTGTACCACCCCGGCAAGGAGCAGGCCACCCGCATGGAGCTCCGCTGTCCGGATCCGGCCTGCAACCCCTACCTGACGTTCGCCGTCCTGCTCCAGGCGGGCCTGGAGGGGATCGAGGCGGGATATGAGCTTCCCGAGCCGATGGAGAAGAACCTGTATCACCTGTCGACCGACGAGCGCCGCCGGCTGGGTATCGAGCAGCTTCCTGAGACGTTGGGGGAAGCCATCGAGCTCACCGCGGAGTCCGAGCTTGTCCTGCGCACGCTGGGAGAGCACGTGTTCAACCGGTACGTGGAGATAAAGCGCCAGGAGTGGGAGGAGTACCGCGTCCAGGTCACCCCCTGGGAGCTCGAGCGCTATCTGCCGGTGCTGTGAGGCTGGAATCCGAAATCACCGTGGCCAGGCCGCGGGCCGACGTGTTCGCCTACCTGGGCCAGGCGGAGCGGCTGCCTGAGTACATGGCCGAGTTCACCGCGGTGGAGGCGGTGTCAGACGGTCCGCCGGGCGTCGGCACGCGATATCGCTACAAGATGGCCCGGGGTGCCGAGGGCACCTTCGAATGGACCAAGTTCGAGCCCACCTCGCACCTGGCCTGGAGTGGCCCCGCGATCAAGTCAGGGCTGGGCAGCATGCAGCCGGAGGGGTGGTGGGACCTGTCGGACGCCCCGGACGGCACACGCGTCAAGCTGGTCATGGCACCGCAGCCGGGAGGGGCGTTCAAACTGCTGGGACCATTCATCGCCGCCGGCATGCGAAAGAGCAACGAGGAGGCGCTGGAGCGGCTGAAGCAGCACCTGGAGAGCGCCTGAGCCGGGGTCTGCGCCCGAGCCCGGGCACTGCACCCGCGCTCAGCGCAGCCCGAGCACGACCCGCGCCTGCCCGTCCGCGGGATTCGATCCCACGATCAGGTAGTCAAGCCGCTGCACGAACGTCAGGATCTTCTCGTTGCCAGAGCTGCCGGAGAAGTTAGGCAGGCCACCGAGCAGCTCTGAGAGTCCGCGGAAGTCAAGGAACAGGGGGACGTGACTGCCCGCGGGCACCTGCGCCAGCGCGGCTGTGAAGCGGGGGTTCGTGGCCAGGTGGCTGGACGGGGAGAGCACGTTGGAGACGCTCTCGTCCAGCGTGACCACCACGTGTCGAGGCGTCTGGACGACCACGACCCGCGGGATGGGCAGCCCCGCCTTGGTGATGCTGAAGGACCGCTTGGTCCCCTGGACCACCAGGCTCGAGCTGCGAGCGGCCAGTCGACGGATGGCCGCCAGGAGTCGTTCGGCGGCCGCCGGGTCGGTCGGTTTGACGACCAGCCCCGCACCGGCCGTGAGCGCCGTGGTGCCCTGGGCCGAGAGCTCGAACGGACCCAGCGCGGGCAGCACATCGTGGATCAGGTCGATTCCCAGGTGCTCCCGGATGTGCGACAGCGTGACCGCGAAGAGTGGGTTTTGAGCGAACGCGCTCACCAGCGGGATGATCCGCCTGGGGTTGAACCTTGACGCCACCGCCAGCCACGACTGTCCGGGCAGCCCACGCACGTCGGCCGAGGCCCCACGATGGGCCACCGTGGAGTGGACGTCTATGGCCAGCGAATGCGGAGTGGCGGAGAGAGCGATTCCAAACGCGCCCCTGAGCTTGCCCAGAGCTGCCCCGAGCACCTGCCGAAGGGGGAGCGAACCCATCATGGCGCTGGACGTGGAACCGAACAGGCCGCGGAGCTCTGAGCCCAGCAGCGCCGCGTTCACGTAGCCCTTGACGAGCGAGTTCGAGGGCAGTGAGGCGAAGGCCGAGGCGAACTCGGTGGTCTTGGTGAGCGAGTTTCCGTGGTAGGCGTCGATGATCTCCCGGAACACCGACGGCGCGGCAATGACCGCGTTTTGGCCCACGATGCCCAGGGCGACCGGATCCCCCTGCACCGTCGCGGTCTCAAAGTGGACGCCGGCGTGGCTGGCTGGAGTCAGGTGCCCTCCGCCCAGCTTCCTCAGCGCGTGCAGGGCAGCCGACGGGTCATCGGTGGGCAAGATCACGCCCACGCCGGTGAGGGACAGGTGGGTCACGACGATGCCGATCTTCTGCCCCAGCCACGGCTCGACGTCGTCCTTGTAGCTCAGCCCGGCGTGAGCCAGGAGCTTGGAGGCCGCGCCCTGCAGCGCGCCGTCCGGGGAGTGGCCGATCAGTTTGGTCAGTGCGCTCTCTACGGCATCCCGGTCCGCTCCCTGAGGCCGGACTGTCAGCTCCAGGTAGGCCAGCGAGTGCGGCGGGGCCAGCGGCGCGGGACTGGCTGCCGTCGGCGTGCTGGATCCGCAGCCCACCAGGACGAGCCCGGCGAGCAGTGCGATCACAGTGAGCCTGACCCCCGTCACACAGGCCAGGATACTGCTCAGGAAAGCGCCGCCGCCAGATCGTCGGGGCTCGTTACGGGCGCGCGGCAGCTGAAATGTCGGCAGACGTAGGCCGCGGGACGCCCATCCACGGTGTCTCGCCCCTGGAGCAGCGGCACGCTGTCCGCAGGGCCACCGGCCAGGACCACGTGTGGCCGGTACTGCCGGCGAACCACCCGCAGCAGCGCCTCCGCGCCCGCGCCCTGACCCACGATTGCCACCTCGTGGACGGGCGCCAGATAGAAATCCGCCGCCCGCAGGAGGTGTCCGAAGGCCAGGGGATGGCGGACAGCCAGGGGAAACAGCAGCCGCAGGACGCCGAGTGCCCGCTCCTCATAGTCCGCCCGGCCGGAGAGCCGCGCCAGTCGCAGCAGGGCTAGGGCGGCCGCCGAGTTCCCAGACGGGATGGGGGTGTCCTCCATGTCCTTACGCCGCACGGGAAGGCGCGTCCGGTCGGCCGCGGTGGTGAAGAAGCCCCCTCGCTCAGGGTCTGCGAAGCGCTCGATCAGCTCGTCCGCGGTGCGCACCGCCTCGCCGTAGAAGCGTGCCTCCTGTGTGCTCTCGTACAGGGTGATCAGCGCGTCCAGCAGAAAGGCGTAGTCCTCCAGGTAGCCGTCGATCTGCGCTCGCCCGTCCTTCCAGCTGCGCATCAGCCGGCCGTCCGAGCCCCGCAGCTCGGCCAGCAGGAACGAGGCGCAGGCGGTGGCCGCATCGAGGTAGTCCCGCCGGCCCATGGTCGCGCCCGCCTCGGCCAGGGCGGCCATGATCAGCGCGTTCCAGCCCGTCAGGCGCTTGGTGTCCAGGCCAGGCGGCACGCGCCCGGACCGCGCGCCGAAGAGCTTGCACTTGATCTCTGGAAGCTCAGGCGGCTCAGGGCCGCTGGCCTGGAGGACGTTCAGTCCCCTCTCGAAGTTCCCCTGCTCGTTGGCCGAGAAGTACGTGATCGCCTGGGTGGCCAGGGGCTCGTCCAGCACCTCGCGGAGCTGGCCGGTGGTCCAGGTGTAGAAGCGTCCCTCCTCGCCCTCGGAGTCGGCATCCAACGAGGAGCAGAAGCCACCCTCCTCTCCGCGCAGCTCGCGCAACGCCCAATCAAGCGTCTCGCAGCACACCTGGGCCATGCGCTCCTCACCTGAGAGCAGCCATCCATGAAGGTAGGCGCGAGCGAGCAGGGCGTTGTCATAGAGCATCTTCTCGAAATGCGGAACCCGCCACGCGGCATCCACCGAGTACCGGGCGAAGCCTCCGCCGATCTGGTCGTAGATCCCGCCCCGAGCCATGGCCCGCAGCGTGGCCAGCGAGATCTCCGTCTCCCCCCGGGCCAGGAGCAGCTCGATGACGTCTGCGGCGGGAAACTTCGGCGCTCCCCCGAACCCACCGTGCGGAGCATCGTAGGAATGGCGGATCGACTCCACGGCGGCCTCGATGCCCGGGGCGGAGATCGGCTCCGGGGACGGCTCGAGCGTCGCGGTGGCGCCCAGCCGGCGGATCATCTCGGGGCCCTGGCTGCGGATCTCCTCCCGGCGCTTCTCCCACGCATCGGCCACGGCCAGCAGCACCATCTGCCAGCTTGGCAGCCCGTGCCGGGTCTCAGGCGGGAAGTAAGTGCCCGCGTAGAAGGGGACCAGCTCGGGCGTCAGGAACACGTTGAGCGGCCAGCCGCCGTGGCCAGTCATGGCCTGGCAGGCCTCCATGCACATGGCGTCGACATCGGGGCGCTCCTCGCGGTCAACCTTCACGCACACAAAGTGTGCGTTCATCAGCGCCGCGATCTCCGGATCCTCAAAGGACTCATGGGCCATCACATGGCACCAGTGGCAGGCCGCATAGCCGATCGAGACCAGCAGGGCGCGGTCCTCCTCGTGCGCTCGGGTCAGTGCCTCCTCGCCCCACGGATGCCAGTCGACGGGATTGTCGCTGTGCTGGAGGAGGTACGGTGAGCTCTCGCCCGCCAGCTTGTTGGGCATCGGCTGAGGCTACCTCAGCCATGCAGGACCAATACGCTTCCACTCCATGTCTCAGGGTCGCCAATCGATCTTTGCCGCGGACGCCCCAGACGCCGTCGGGCCCTACGCCCACGCCGTCCGGGCGGGCGGGCTGCTGTTCTGCTCAGGGCAGATTCCGCTGGACCCCAGGACAGGGGATCTGGTGGGCCCCAGCGTGGCCGATCAGACCGGGCGCTGTCTGGAGAACCTGGCTGCTGTCTGCTACGCCGCGGGGGCAACCCTGGGGGACGCGGTGAAGCTGACGGTGTACACAACCGAAATGGAGGCGTTCGCGGAGATCAACGAGGTCTACGAGTCGTTCTTCGAATCGGATCCACCGGCCCGGGTGACCATCGGCGTGGCCGCGCTGCCCAAGGGCGCCAAGGTGGAAATCGACGCGGTGGTGGCGGTCCCTGCCTGACGCGGGGTCAGACGCGCAGACTCGGGGCGCGCTCGGCGCGCGAGACATCGCTCATGCGGCTCAGGCGGGGAGGGGCATCGTCAAGCACACGCCCACGCTCAGCTCACGAGCGCTGAGCCACCGCGTCGGGGTGGAGGTGCTGCTCAAGGCGGAGAACCTCCAGCGGACAGGCTCGTTCAAGCTCCGGGGCGCGCTGGCCAAGGTCTCGGCGCTGGCAGACGCGCGAGCCCGCGGCGTGGTCACGGCCAGCGCGGGGAACCACGGGCAGGCGGTGGCCTATGCGGCAGCCGTCCGGAACATGCCCTGTGAGGTCTTCATGCCGGAGCAGGCGCCGATCGCCAAGGTCGAGGCCGCCCAGGCCCGCGGCGCCAGCGTGCACCTGGTGGGATCCACGGTGGAGGCGGCGCTGGCCGCCGCGCGCCGCCGGGCCGGCAAGGCCGATCTGGCCTTCGTCCACCCGTTCGACGACCCCGACGTGGTCGCCGGCCAGGGCGGGGTCGGGCTGGAGTTGTTGGCCGACGTGCCGGAGATGGGCACGGTGATCGTCCCGGTGGGGGGCGGCGGACTGATCAGCGGAGTGGCCATCGCGCTCAAACCAGAGCGCCCTGACATCCGGGTCATCGGCGTCCAGGTTTCAAGCTGCGCCCCCTTCCCGGCCTCGCTGACCGGCGGCGAGCCCGTGACGGTGCAGTCCGCATTGACGATCGCCGACGGGATCGCCGTGAAGCGTCCCGGCGAGTTGACGCTGCAGCTGGTCAAGCAGTGGGTGGACCAGGTGGTGGTGGTGGAGGAGGACGACGTCGCCGAGGCGATCGTGTTCCTGCTTGAGCGAGCCAAGCTCGTGGTGGAGGGAGCCGGAGCGGTTGGTGTGGCCGCGTTGCTCTCAGGACGGGTGCAGCCTGAGGGCGGCCCGGCGGTCGTCATTCTCTCGGGAGGCAACGTGGACGCCGGCCTATTGGGGGAAATCGTCCGCCGGCACGAGAGCCAGGTGGGGCGGCGACTGGTCCTCCTGGCCCGCGTGCCAGACCGCCCGGGTTCTCTGGCTCGCCTCCTGACGCTGGTGGCGGAGCAGCGGGCCAATCTGCTGGATGTCGTCCACATGCGGGAGGGCTTCGAATTGCATGTACGTGAGACGGCGGTCCAGCTGGTGCTGGAGACCCGAGGCCCGCGTCATGCCGAGCAGGTGACCAGTGCGGTCAGGCAGGCCGGATACGGCGAGCCGAGTGCGTTGCGCTGAGGACGGCTAGGCGGGGGACCAGGTGGCGCGGTGCGCCCGCGCCTGCTCCACCAGGGCCTCCACCACCCGGCTCCGCTCGTCGGCTTCAGGGTGCCACTGGACGCCCAGGACGAACTGCCTTGACGGCATCTCGATCGCCTCGGGCAGATCATCGAGAGTCGAACGACCCGTCACGACGAAGCCCTCACCAACCCGGTCAAGCCCCTGATGATGATGTGAGTTCGTGGAGTGAAGCTCCTCGCCGGCCGCGCGGGCAGCCAGCGACTCCGGTTCCAACCGGACGTCGTGGTCTGTGCCGTCGAATGTCCCGGGGTTGAGACGGTGGGCCCCGTGGCCCACCTCGTCTGGAAGATGCTGGAGGAGCGTCCCTCCAAAGGCCACGTTGAGCACCTGCATGCCACGGCAGATTCCCAGGACCGGGAGATCCCGCTCCACGGCTCTACGAGCCAGGGCCAACTCCATGTGGTCTCGCGCGGGGACGATGGTCTTGGTCTCCGGGTGACGCGTGGCGCCGTAACAGGCCGGATCGATGTCGTTGCCCCCGGCCAGGATCAGCCCGTCGATCAGGTCAAGGGCCTGTTCAGGGTCCTCCTCCAGCTGCGGATCCGGAGGGATCATGAGCGCCAGGCCGCCGGCTCGCTGGATGGCCAGCATGTAGCCGAAGGGAAGCAGTGCCGCCTCCCGGTCCCAGACACTCCACTGGGCACGAACAAGGCTCGTGCCGATGCCGATGACGGGTCTGGTCATGGCCCCGAGGCTACCCAGGCCTGCCGCAATTCGTCACAGAATGTGTTGCGGGGATCAGCGCCCCTCGCGCTCCGGCGTTCAGTCCGGCGCCCGCCCAGGCGTCCGCCGCGCCGCCCCGTGCCCCCGCGTCTAGGGTGCCGCCCCCTCCCCTCGCAGCAGAGCGCGCTGGATCTTTCCGCTGGCGGTCTTCGGGAGGTCGGCGGCGAACTCCACGATCCGGGGGTACTTATACGGCGCCGTCTGCTCGCGGACGTGGGCCTGGAGCTCTGAGGTCAGACTCTCGCTCGGCTCGAATCCGTCGCGCAGCACCACCACCGCACGCACCACCGATCCGCGCTCCTCGTCAGGTGCGGCCACGACCGCGGCCTCGGCCACGGCGGCGTGTGACACCAGCGCTGACTCGACCTCGAAGGGGCCGATGCGGTAACCGGAGGAGATGATCACGTCATCGGTGCGACCTTCGAAGAACAGGTATCCATCGCCATCCTGTGCCACGCGGTCGCCCGTATGCCACGGCGTGCTCTGGGGTGTTGGGCTGCCGTCCAGGTAGCCGACGAAGAAGGTGGGATCGGTCCGAGGGTCAGCGAGCACCAGCTCACCGTCGATGACCTCGAGCCCGACCCCCGGCAGCGGACGGCCCATCGAACCCGGCCGCACGGCGTCGCCGGGCGGGTTGGCCGTCAGCTGGCCGGTCTCTGTCTGTCCGTAACCGTCGCGAATCTCGACGCCCGTGCCGTCCACGAACGTCCGGATGACCTCAGGATTGAGCGCCTCCCCGGCCGCCACGAGCGTCCGGAGCGCCGGCACCGGGGAGAGCGTGGTCCGCTTGGCGATCACCCGGTATTCGGTAGGCGCCATGCACAGGACATTCACGTCTTCCGCGGCCAGGATCTCCAGGCGCTGTTCGGGATCGAAGCGGGCATCGTGCAGAAGCGCGGCCGCTCCTCTGAGCCAGGGGGCGATGAACGCGTTGCGGGCCGACTTTGACCAGCCCGTGGCCGCGGTGCACCACACCAGGTCTCCGGACCGGGCATCCAGCCAGTGCTCGGCCTGCAGGCGCTGTCCGGGGAGGTAGCGCTGTCCGTGCACCACGCCCTTGGGCTCTCCGGTGGTGCCGCTCGTGAACGTGATCAGGCACGGATCGGTGGGCTCCAGCTCCACCGCGGGCGCGGGCTCATCGCTGAACAGTGACTCGTCGGGCAGCGTCAGAACGCGGCAGTCAGGCCGGGTGGCCGAGAGCTCGCCGAGGTCTCGTTCGTCGGCCACGATCAGCTTGGGCCGGGCGGCCTGCAACCTGAGCTGGAGGTCCTTGGCCCGCAGCTGCTCGTTGCACGGCAAGGCCACTGCGCCAAGCCGAAAGCAGGCCACGATGGCCAGCACCCACTCCGGTCGGTTTCCGATCAGCGTGAGGACCACATCGCCCCGCCCCACACCGTGGTGCTGGAGGGCGCCGGCCAGGCGCGCGCTCCGGTCGGCGACCTCGCCGAAGGTCCACTCCCGCCGCTGACCGTCCCGCGTCACCTCCACCAGTGCCCGCTGTTGCGGGCGCGCGGCATCGACGACATCCCGAGCAAAGTTCACGGCCGGGGCAGTCTGCCACGATGCCCGCGCGTGACCCTGTGGAACGGCATCCTGTGGCTGCACCTGCTGGCCATGGCGTTCTTCGTCGGCGGTCAGCTGATGCTGGCGGCGATCGTCGTTCCGGTCCTGCGCGGGGTGGAGGCTGGCGAGCCACTGCGGGCGGCGGCCAGGCGGTTCGGCCTCGGGACGTTGGCGGCATTCCTGGTCCTGATCGCCACGGGCGTGGCCATGGCCTCCCACGAGCACAAGTGGCACGACTCGACGCTCCAGGTCAAGCTGGGCCTGGTGGTCGTGGTGGCAGTCCTGATCCACCTTCACATGCGACGTCCCCAGTGGCACGCGCTGGATGCCGCCATCTTCCTGGCCTCCCTGGCGATCGTCTGGCTGGGGATCGTGGTGGCGGGGTA
>JBJMLC010000066.1:0-16119 GCA_045805485.1 Solirubrobacteraceae bacterium
CGCTCGGGCTGAAGACGCTCTAGCCTGCGGGACCCTCGATGCCCCGGATTCCCACGCTGCCTCGGATACCGGGTCTGCCGGACCCGCTACGTCGCATCGATCTCCCTGCGGACCTGGACGCCGTGACCACCACGGGGGAGGAGCAGGATCCCGTGGAAGCCGGGATGCGGGACGGGGGAGTGGAGCGGATCTGGGACGCAGCGCTGGACCTTTATCGGAGCCGAGTGCATCCAGCCGTCCAGGTGTGCGTGCGCCGCCACGGGGCGGTGGTTCTGGACCGGGCGATCGGACATGCCCGCGGCAATGGTCCTCAGGAAGAGGCGGGCATCGAGAAGGTGCCGGCGACGCCGGACACGCCGTTCCTCATCTACTCAGGCTCCAAGGCCGTCACGGCGTTCGTGGTCCACCTCCTTCACGAGCGTGGAGCACTGGACATCAACCGGCCGGTCTGCGAGTACATCCCTGGCTACGCGGAGAACGGCAAGGACGAGATCACCATTGCCCACGTTCTGTCCCACCGGGCGGGGGTTCCGAATCTCCCGAAAGAGGCGTTCGACCTGGCCCGGGTCTCGGATCGTGAGTTCATGGTGGCCACGCTGTGCGCGGCCCGACCATTTGCCAAGCCGGGCCGGTATCTGGCCTACCACGCGGTGTCAGGCGGCTTCATTCTGGGTGAGGTCGTCCACCGCGTCACGGGCCATGACATCCGAACGATCCTGGACCGGGAGATCCTCCGGCCGCTGGACTTCCGCTGGACCAACTATGGCGTGGCCGAGGACGACATCCCTGAGGTGGCGGTCAACTACCTGACCGGGCCGCCCACGGCTCCGCCGTTCTCGCTGCTCATGACGCGGGCTCTGGGACTCGGGCTGGACGAGCTCGTGCACTCCAGCAACGACGAGCGCTTTCTGACCGCCGTGGTGCCCTCGGCGAACGTGATCACCACGGCAAACGAGCTGTGTCGCTTCTATGACGTCTTTCGCTGCGGCGGCCGCCTGGACCACGTTCGGGTCATGAAGGCCGAGACCATTCGCCACGCGCTGACCGAGCAGTCCCGACTGGAGGTAGACCTATCGCTGGGCTTCCCCACGCGGTTCGGCTATGGCCTGATGCTGGGCGCTCAGCTCCTCAGTCTCTATGGCCGGGACACCCAGCACGCGTTCGGTCATCTCGGGTTTACGAACATGCTGGCCTGGGCCGATCCCGAGCGGGCTCTGAGCGCGGCCGTCATGACCAACGGCAAGCCCGCTCTATACCCGGAGCTCCACCGCTTCTACCTGCTCACGCAGCGCATCACCTCGGAGGCCCCCAAGGTGCCCGGCTCGCAGATGGAAGTCTGGGATCCGCTCGCCGGGCGCCCTGGGTAGAGACCTATCCGAAGGGTTAGCTGCGGCTGCCCGCACGCGCCCGGGTGCGGCGGGCGCTGGTGGGGGAACTGCCGTTGGCGCTCGGGGTACCCCGGCTGCGCGAGCCCGAGCTGCGGCTCGAGCCGGAGCGCGAGCTGCTCCGCGACGTCGTGCGCGAACCGGCGCCGCTCCGCGACTTGGTACGCGAACCAGAGGTGCTCCGCGACTTGGACGCGGTGGTGGTCCGTTTACGGGACCCAGCGGACCGCGATCCGGAGTTCGACCGGCGTGAGGCCGAGGTCGACCGGCTGGACGACGAGCGCGTGGTGCTCGTGCGCCGGGTGCGCCGCCGGGTCTTCGTCCCGCCCGCGCGCTGATCCCGTGGGATCTCCTTCCTGACCAGCTCCTTGACCAGGCGAACCAGCTCGGCGTCCAGGAACTTGGCCATCCGCTCCTCATCTCGCCGGATTGCCTTGGCCAGCTGCGCGGTCTCGCGGTCGCCGACCTCCTCGGCGAGAGTGGTTATCCGCGAGTACAGGGCGATCTCCACGTGCTCCTCGCGCAGCTCTTCCTGCGCGTTGCGCACATGCGTCTCGGGCTGCGCGGTCACGGCAGCACGGGCTGCGCCCACCTGTCCCTTGACCGCCGAAACGGCCTTTCCGGCCGCCTCTCCAACGGCACCCGGTACGCCGGGCAGATTGATGCCGCCGACGGCGTCGCCGCCCAGCTTCTTGATCCGGGAGGCCACGCGCCGCTTGTGGTCACGGGTCTCGGTCAGATGCTGCTGGAGGCGTTTCTTGTAGGAGGCCTTCTGGGTCAGCGCGATATGCGCCGTCAGATCTACCTCCAGCTCAGCCTCCTTGGCGTAGGCCTCGTTCAGCCACTGGATGAGTTTTGCGTCACGTGTGTTCAGGCTGCCATTGTCAGGCATCGGTTCGGTTCCTCCTTACGGTTAGGAGCCGTTGCCGTTTGCACTGCTCAATTGACGTGCACTGCTCAATTGGCGTGCCACGGCGGCCAGGATCATCTGGCGGCCCCGGTTGTTGCTCTCATAGAGTTGGACTGCGGCCAGCTCGGCAGAGGACGCACGAGACAATCTCGCCGTCACCTCCCGGGCGGTCATGCGCTGGTATCCGTCCCACGGCTCTCGGATGTGAAGCTCGGCCCCGGCGCCGTCCTCGGCTCCAGGCTCAGCGACCTCCTCCACCAGCGTGGGCTCCTCCGACACATGACCTGGCTCGGCGACCGGTGGCACCGTCCGGAGCGGGTCCTCTCTTGACGAGACGGGCGGCTCCACTGGTTGGGACCGGTCAGCAGCGGTCGTACGCGTCCGCGAGGAGGCGGGGGACCGCGACGGCACCGACTCACGTCGCGCCGTGGGAGCCGCCATGGGCTCCGCCGAGTCCCTCGGACTCACTCGCTCAAGTACGGCTCCTGCGACGCTGGAGCCCAGGCTCACGGCCTGGTCAGCCGCGCGCCACCATAGGCGTGCGGCAGTTCCGGTCAGTCGCAGGGGCAACGTGATCAGCTCGCCGACCATCGCGGTCCTATTACCCGATCCGGTGCAAACTCAAATCCGTCCCGCTCCCGCCCCGTGCTCCCGCCCCGAGCGATCGCCCCGCTCCGGCCCGGGCGACGGCCACCAGGCGGTAGGGTCCCTTCGACGGGAGAGGTCGGTAGGAACTCAGCCTGCCGGGTAAGACAAGAGCGAGGGACGATGAAATGGACCTGAGAGGCATCATGAGTGGCGGCCTCAAGCTCGCTGAGCGGGCGGTCGACGAGAGCTATTTTGCGGCCCTGTGCGTACGCAGCGGCATGGTTGGGCTTGAGTCGCCACGCAATCTCGCCCGGCTCGTGCTCGCCCTCGAGCGCTACGGGTTGATTGGAGGAGCGGTCAGCGCGGCTGCGCTGCGGCACGGCGATCGCGCGGCCATCGTCGACGAGCGCGGCACGCTCACGTACGACGAGCTGGAGAACAACTCCAACGCGCTGGCCAACGCCTGGCGAGATCGCGGGCTGGAGGCGGGAGAGGGCGTGGCGGTTCTGGTCCGTAACCACCGGGGCTTTCTGGAGTCCGTGTTTGCGGGGGCGAAGTGCGGAGCCCGAGTGATCCTGCTCAACACCTCGTTTGCCGGGCCCCAGATTCGTGAGGTCGCCATGCGCGAAGGGACGGATCTGCTTGTCCACGACGACGAGTACGCCGAGCTTCTGAGTGACATCGACCCGCCGCGAGGGAGCTGGTATGCCTGGACGGACGACCCGCGTGAAGACAGCCTTGACGCGCTCATCAAGGAAGGCGACACGAACGCGCCTCCCAAGCCGTCATGCGAGGCCCGGATCACGATCCTGACCAGCGGGACGACAGGCACCCCCAAGGGGGCGCCCCGGAGCGAGCCCAAGTCCCTTGGCCTCCTGGGTGGCCTGCTGAGCAAGGTGCCCTTCAAGGCCGGCGAGGTGACCGAGTTGTGCGTCCCCATGTTCCATGCGCTCGGCTTCGCGCAGGCCATGGTCGGGATCGGGCTGGGATCCACGCTCGTGATCCGGCGGCGCTATGACCCGGAGGAGACGCTCAAAAGCCTCGAGGAGCATCGGGCCACCGCCATGGTCATGGTCCCGGTGATGCTTCACCGCGCCGTTGAAAAGCTGGACGAGATGGATTCTCGTCCTGACACCTCAGCGCTCCGCATCATCTTCCTGTCCGGATCTGCTCTCGGCGCCGACCTGGCCGTCCGGGCGACGAAGGCGTTCGGACCGGTGGTCTACAACCTCTACGGCTCGACCGAGGTCGCGTACGCCACGATCGCCACGCCGGATGACCTCAAGGCTGATCCCTCCACGGTGGGCAAGGTGGTCCGGGGCTCGGTCGTCAAGCTGTTTGACGAGAACTGCCACGAGGTGGCGCAGGGGGAGACGGGCCGTATCTTCGTCGGAAACCTGGGTCAGTTTGAGGGCTACACGGGTGGCGGGAGCAAGGAGATGATCGAGGGTCTCATGTCCTCTGGTGATGTCGGCCATTTCGACGAGGAGGGCCGACTGTTCATCGACGGGCGTGACGACGAGATGATCGTCTCAGGCGGGGAGAACGTGTTTCCCGCTGAGGTGGAGGAGCTTCTGGGTGGCCACGAGTCCATTTCGGAGGCCGCCGTCGTCGGTGTGGAGGATGAGAAGTTCGGCCAGCGGCTGAAGGCGTTCGTCGTCACCCGGGGCGGTGCCGACCTCTCGGAGGACGACGTCAAGGGCTTTGTCAAGGAGAATCTGGCCCGGTACAAGGTGCCTCGAGAGGTCGTCTTCGTGCCGGAGTTGCCGCGCAACGCCACCGGCAAGGTGCTCAAGCGTGAGCTGTGCGAGTACGAGGACGATGAGGACGGCCAGTCCAACGGCCACCAGAAGGCCGAGAGCCCGAAGGGCGCACAGGATTCCTCCGACGACGGAGACGAAAAGGCGTCTACCTCCGACGACGGAGACGAAGAGGCGTCTGCCTCCGACGGAGACGAACAAGCGAGCAGTGAGGAGGAGGCCGATTCCGGGCGGCGGGCCGGCGCCCGCGACTGAGCGCCAGCGTCGGCTCACGGGTCGTGAGAGATGGCTGATCCGGGGCGTGCTGGCGGCCACCGCCGCCTTGGTGGTGGTTGTGGCTGTGGCCCTCCTCACCGCGGGGCACAGCACCGGCGGCGACTGCATAGACGTGACGATCCCGTACTCGATCGGCGGCCAGGAGTTCTACCGCTGCGGCGCAGCGGCTCGAAGCACATGCCGCTCGGTGGACGCACCCGGGGGCTTTGTCGGTGGGCCTGGGCGCGCCGTGGCCGCGGAATGCCGGAAGATTGGGTTACCCGTCGGCCGGGGCGGTGCCTCACCGTGATTACGCCTGATCCGGCCCATCTCGCATGACGATCCCTGACCCCGCCCGCTTCCGATCCGAGTTTCCGGTCTTCGAGCACCGGTCGTATCTGAATGCTGGGACAGAGGGACCGGTGCCGCGCCGGGCTGCCGAGGCCGTCACTCGCCGCGTCGAACTCGAGATGACCCAGGGCCGGTGCGGTCGGCCGTACTTCGACGAGCTGATCGAGCTGGCCACCCGGGTGCGCGAGGGCTACTCCCGGGCGCTGGGCTGCCCGGCGTCAGACGTGGCCCTTACCGGCTCCACCACCGATGGCGTGAACACGGTCCTCGGCGGACTTGACCTCCGGGAGGGCGAGGAGATCCTGACCAGTGACGAGGAGCACCCGGGGCTCCTGGCGCCACTGGGGAGGGCGCGCCGGCGCTACGGGGCCATCGTCCGGGTGGCGCCGTTCGGGGAGCTGACCGAGCACGTCTCCGCGGCTACTCGGCTCATCGCCTGCTCACATATCTCGTGGGTCAGCGGCCGGGTGGTGGACGCTCCGGGGCTCGCGGGCACCCGCGTGCCGGTGTTGCTTGACGGCGCTCAGGGGCTGGGCGCCGTCCCGGTCGACGTTCAGGCGCTGGGCTGCGACTTCTACGCCGCCTCGGGGCAGAAGTGGTTGTGCGGGCCGGAGGGGAGCGGGTGTCTGTTTGTGTCCGGTCGCCGTCTCGACGATTTGCTCATCCCCTGGCCCGGCTACGGGTCTCTCGCCGACCCCGAGCACCCCCTGGACCTGGAGCCGGCCCCCGGCGTGGCTCGGTTTGATCACGGATTTCCCAGCGGTATCCGCAGCGCGTGGGCCCTGGCTTCGCTTCAGCTCCTGGAGGAGGCGGGCTGGGACTGGATCCACGAACGCGCCGTCTCGCTGGCCGAGCGACTGGCCACTCGTCTCCAGGGCCTGGGCCTGGAGGTGCGGGACCGCGGGCGCTCCACGCTGGTGTCCTGGCACGTTCAGGACCCGGCCGGCGAGGTGGAACGACTGGCCGCCGCGGGCTTTGTGATCCGGCACATTGCCGCCTTCGGCGTGGTCAGGGCTTCGGTGGGTGCCTGGTCCTCGGAGGATGAGCTGGAACGGCTGGCCCAGGCGGCGGCCGGGTAGGCCTCAGCTCTTGATCCTTTCGGGATGCGCGTAGACGTTCATGCTCCCCCGCCGGGCGAAGCCGCACAGTGTCATCCCTCGGTCTCTAGCCAGCGACACGGCCAGCGAGCTCGGCGCCCCCACTCCGATCAGAATCGGCGCCCCTGCCACCGCCGCCTTCTGAACGAGCTCGAACGACAACCGTCCGCTGACGCACAGGACCCGCTCCGCCAAGGGCAGCAACCCGTCCAGCAGCGCACGCCCCACCACCTTGTCCATGGCGTTGTGGCGGCCCACATCCTCGCGCTCTATCAGCAGGCCCCCGTCGGGGTCGAACAATCCCGTGGCGTGCAGCCCGCCCGTGCGCTCGAACGTCGGTTGCTCCAGCAGGTCGGGTAACCGGGCGGCTCGGGAGCGCGCGATCACCGGTCCTTCAGGGAGCGGATCGCTGAGGACCGCCACCTCCTCCAGCGCGCCCTTACCGCAGACCCCGCAGGAGGACGTGGTGTAGAAGCGCCGCTGCCCCGGGTCCCTCTCCAGCGGCCCCTGCACCTCGACCGTGTTGGCCGCGAAGTCGGCCGTTGGCCCCGCCCGATGCGGCGCCCTGATCAGGCCCTCCCCGTACAGGAATCCCAGCGCCAGCTCCTCGTCGTGCCCGGGCGTCCGCATGGTCACGGCCAGCGGACGACCGTCCACCCGGATCTCCAGCGGTTCCTCGATCGCAACCTCGTCTTCGCCGCGGTCGTGCTCGACGGTTGAGAACGTAGCCGGCATCGCCGGAACATTACGGCCCGTTAAAGCCTTGGCGTACGCTGGATGGCGGGACTCGCTGGCGGGTACCATTTACGCGGCACCCGCTCCGACCCTACCCGGGTCGCTGTGTTCACAGGCGCTGTCAGCCGCCGCACCGCGGTGGCTGAAGGCGCTGGATCGCTCCGCCACACGAGCCGTCGATCGGTGCGGACGAGGTATCGCGAGGCCGGAACATGGAATCTCAACCTAGACCGATAATCCGCGCACTCATCCGGCGCCTGCCGCTGATCGCGCTCCTATGCGTGGGCATAGCCCTGTTCGCGCTGGTTTCGGAGGCCTCCCGAAGCGACGCCACTCGGCACGGGATGCCGGCTCACACGGCCGGGCCGCGGCCCCCCCGGCACGTTCGCCTGCCCAGCTTCGCGATGGCCGCCCAGCACGGCGTCGATCAGCTGATTGGCTTGGGCGGTCGCACTCCCGCCTCCCAGGATCCCCACAACGGTCTGTGGGGCGGCCACACGATGCCGAACTGGTGGCAGTCCGCCCTGGCCCTCCTGAGCACGGTGCGCTACCTGGAGCGGACGCACAGCACCGATCCCGTCTATCAGCGCGCGATCATGCTGCTCTACAACAAGAACGTCGTGCGCCCGAATACGCACGCGCCACTTGACTTCGCCAACTGGTTCAACGACGACACCGGCTGGTGGGGGGTGGCCTGGCTGGAGGCAGCCAAGTACGAACTGAACGTGCGCCACGACAGGGTCAACGCTGACAAGTTCCTGACCGTCGCGGAGTGGGATGCCAGCTTCATCGATCAGCAGGAGAAGCGCTGCGGCGGCATCGAGTGGGGCATGGGCAAGCCGCCTGATGCCACCACCACCGCCGAGTACATGGCGCTCACAGCCGGGTTGTACGGGTTGCGGAATGACCCCGGGCGGTTCCAGGACAAGTCCAAGGCCGGGCGCTGGCTGGTGGATTCCCAGTGGGCGCTCGCCTACCTGATCCGCACCGGCCTGGTCAACCTGAAGAGCGGCATGGTCATGGACAGCATCTACGGCAAGAGCTGCAAACCGTATGGGCGCCCGCTGACCTACACCGAGGGTGAGGTGGCCGAGGCACTGGTCCAGATGGGCATGGCCCTGCACCAGCCCGCTTACTACAAGCAGGCCGCTGTCTTCCTGCGCTACGCCGTGAACCGCAAGTCAGGGTTGGTCCGCCGGGACGGGACACTGCGCGAGCACTGCGAGGACGTTCAATACAACTGCAACCGTCTCCAGAGCCGCCTGGACATCCCGGCGTACAAGGGGCTGCTGGTCAACGCCATCGACGACTGGTCCACGGTGACGCGGAGTAAGGAGTTCCACCCCTTCCTGCTCACGCAGGCCAAGTCGATCCTCAGGAACGCGATCGTCGACGGCGGCAGCCGCCCGTGCTCCACGGCCGCCAACTGCCTGTTCGGGCCCTACTGGGGCCCGCCTCCCAACCTGATCAACTGGGCCATCCGCCGGACGGTGGGGGGGCAGGAGAGCGGGATCGACGCCATGACGGCCGTACTACCGCCGGCCGGCGTCGCCGCCCACCGGCACATTCACAGGTTCTGAACGCCCGTCGATTCCGCCAGCTGGCCTGTCCTGCGGGCCACCCGGAGGCGGTGTCGGCCCCTGATCCATGCCTGGGCGGGACGCTCAACCAGGTACCAGCTGGCCGCGCCGAGCAGCACTCCGCCGGCCAGGGTCAGGACGAAGACCAATGCAAAGGCCGCCGGACCGCGGGGAGCGCCCAGCCAGCGGTCGATGACGTCCCGGAAGGGGACGTGCCACAGGTAGATGCCGAAGGAGATCGTCCCCACCCAGGTCAGGGTCCGGCCAGAGAGCAGCGACATCGTCCGGCTGCGGTCACGACTCTCGGCCGGGAGGACCGCCGGTAGGACGATCAGGGCCGAGGCCAACCCGATGAACAGATGTGTGGCCACGCCGTAGGTTGGGAGGAAATACTCGCCGTGCTGGACGGGCACGCCCAGCGTGTAGGCCAGCGCAGCCAGCAGCCAGCAGAGGCCAGGGCGGTTGGCCAGCGCCCTGAGCCGGGAAGCGATCGCCGACCCCGCCTCCCACTCCACGCGAAGGACGGCGAGGCCCATGCCGAGGGCGAACCAGTCGGCCATCGCCGGAATCGAGGTGGATAGGACGAGATGCTGCGGCGGCACCGGCATCGTCAGCGACTTGGTCATGAGCCATCTCATAGCCAGCGAGAAGAGGGCGACCCCGCCCAGAACTCGGAGCTGGACCCGCACCGCCTCAGGGCCTGACCTGGCGCGGAGACTCCGCCGCACACCCCAGGCAAAGAACGGCAGCACCAGGTAGAAGCTCAGCTCCACGGACAGGCTCCAGGCCACGCGGAGCCCCTGCTGGAGGGTGTGCGGATCGTAGATCTGGGCCAGCGAGTAGAACCGCCACCACTGAGGCCCCAGGACGCCGGTGATGAGCGAAGCTGCCGCCACCAGAGTCAGCGCCACCCAGTAGCCGGGCAGGATCCTGGCCGCGCGTCGCCGGGCGAACTGCCGCCAGTCGACCGCGGGGCCCTTCGATCTGATCGCCCGCGCGTAGGGCAGGTAGAGCAGGAAGCCCGAGATGACGAAGAAGATCGCCACCCCGGCCTTCAGCTCCGCCGCCACCGGAGCCAGGGGACCGGCCAGCGACACCCGGGTCACACTGGCCGCGTGGTAGGCCACAACGAGGAGGGCCGCACAAGCTCGCAGGCCGTCAAATCCGTCTACGCGGCGGCCGCCTTCCCGGGGGGGAACGCGGGCAGCCGTGGTCGCAAGCGATCCGTCGATCACCTCCCATTCATCGGCGCCGGAGGAGGGGGACCTGAAGCGGCGGTACGGGGCTAGTGGACGGTGAAGTGGGTCTCGCCCGTGTCCGCCTCCTGGGTCGCGAACTCAGGACACGGTCGCGGCTGCCCGTCCTGTGACGGCGGGCAATAGGGTCCCCGCTCCAGGAACACGGTCACGTGGAAGCGCCCCGTGCACCAGCCGCCGTCCGGGGGCTTCAGCCTGAGCCTGACCAGCTGTCCCTGGTGGCCGCTGGTAACGGGCGGAGGCTGGTCGGGCCAGCAGGCGTCAGCGGCGCGCCTATGCGGAGCAACCTGGACGTTGTAACTGGTCTCCATCACGCCCTGGTGTCCTGGCGTCTGGCGCAGCCTGAACCGGAGGACGAAGGTCGTGCTGCTGTCCCCGAAATGCGGCCGTACGCGGGGATGGGTGCGCTGATCCCTGGGCACGGTGCTCGTCGCCCTCGCGCCGTTGTGATCCTCGGCACCCGCGGCCACCGCGGCTCCCAGGCCTCCTACGGCTGCCAGCAGCACAGCCACTGCAGATCGGACCTTCACCGGCCTCAGGTTACTCTCCGCAAACCCGATGCCCGCGCATCAGCCTCCCGACCGTCGGCACGTCATCCGCGGCGTGGCCGTGTACGTCGCTCGGGTGCCATGGTCATCCGCCCAGACCACACGCGGCTGTCCGCATCGGCCCACGGCGATGCTCTGAAAGTCGCGCAGCCCCCAGTTGGCGCCGAGGTTGGATCCCACCGTGCCGGCGGTGTCGATCCCGCCCACATGGACCGGCGTGCGGCCACTGACCTGGACGACCGTGAAGCGAGGATGCCGAGCCAGCGGATGCCTCGTCTGGGCGAACATCTCAGCCCAGGCGGCGTGCCCAGAGCGCCAGTCGGCCGCCCCTGAGCCATACCACGATAGGTATGCCCTGCCGGTGCTGCTCACGGCCAGCGCGGGCATGACATTGGATCTGGTGGGCGCTGGGATCCTGACTGGATCAGACCATGCGGACCCGTGGGTCGTGGAGCGGATGAGGTAGATCGCTGTCCTCGTGCCGCCGTTCCGGCGCACCGACAGGGCCGCGTATAGGCGACCCCTGAGATCGATGGCCGAGGCCACGAGCAGGTGCCCGAGCGTGGCGTTGCGCAGAGCGCCTCGCAGCCTGCCGGTATCGAGCACCGGCCGGTTGCTCCAGCTCATCCCTCCGTCGGTGGATGTGGCCAGCCACAGCTGCCTGAGAGGGAACTCGTACGGTGGCTCGCCGGGTGGTCCCAGCTCCGGGCCGCCCGTCGCGTTGGCCGTCTCATAGAGCATGAACATCCGGCCCGCAGCGGTGGGATCGAAGAGCGGTCGGCTGCTCAGGGCCAGCGCAGCCTGGCTGCTCCCGCCCCCAGTCACGGCCAATGGCCCGGCGAAATGCGCCGCATGATCGACCGAGCGCCACAGCACGATGCCCCCGCCACCCTCGCTGTTGACCACGTCCACGTGCGCGGGATGGCGCGGGTCGACGACCAGCCATGGCCGGTCGGGTTGGTCGGAGCCGTGTGGTGGCGGAAACGATGCGGGCCCCAGCCAGCGCGATCCGTGGCGCGAGCGGAAGACCAGGACGGTGGGATTGCTGGGCTGCCCGGGTGGATTCGGGTTATACGCAAGGTTCAGCGCGTACAGGTATCCGTCGGGCCCGATGGCGGCGTCGGCATCGCCCGCGCTGGCGCCGGTGGTGTCGAAATCCCTGCCCGTGGCCCATCGTCGGCCTCCGTCACGGGACAGCCAGAACGTGGGCGGCGCCCCAGTGTTGGCGGTGGCCGCGTCAATCACCACCCGCCCCCGGGGCCCGACGGCGATCCCGGGCTCGGCGAACGAGAATGGTCTGTGTCGCCGGACGGGTAGCCTGAGCACTCGCCATGAGTGCTCCGCGCGTGCTCCACCGCGTGCGTTTGCGCCGGGTTCGAGGATCAGCGGTGCCGCCAGCGTGAGCGCGACCGCACCCAGCATCGCAGGCATGACTATCCGTCTCCTCATCGGCGCCGGCCCGAAATGATGACGCTGTCGAACCGATCGTGGTCCACACGCCGGTCTCAGTCCAGGAGTGCGCGTGCACATTGATCGTCGTGAGCTGGCGGCGATCTTCGTCGGAGGATCTGCCGGAGCGATCGCGCGCGCCGAGCTGATCACCGCCCTCCCATTTCACGTCGGCTCGTGGCCGTGGGCCACCTTCCTGGTCAATCTGGTGGGAGCCTTCCTGCTCGGCTACTTCACCACCAGACTTCAGGAGCGATTGCCAGTTTCGGCCTACCGGCGCCCACTGCTGGGCACGGGCCTATGCGGTGCCCTCACCACGTTCTCCACCATGCAGGTGGAACTCCTGCGAATGTTCGATGCAGGCCACCTGGGCCTGGCCACGGGCTATACCGTGGCCAGCGTTCTTTCGGGCTTTCTGGCGGTGGCCGTTTCCACCAATCTGGTCCGCCGAGCGAGGCTGGCCCGGTGACCCCGGCCATTGTCGTGGGTGTCGGTTTGGTGGGAGGCCTCGGCGCCGTGGCCCGGTTTCTGTTGGACGGCGCCGTGGCCGGGCGGGCGGGCCGAGATTTCCCGTATGGCACGCTCGTGGTGAACGTCTCCGGCGCCTTCCTGCTGGGGATTTTGGTGGGGGCGTCGCTGAACCAGAACGCCTATCGGCTTCTGGCCACCGGGCTGATTGGGGCTTTCACGACGTTCAGCACGTGGATGCTGGAAAGCCACCGGCTGGGCGAGGACGGGCAGCTGGGACTGGGCGTCCTGAACTTCATCGTCAGTCTGATCCTGGGGATTGCCGCGGCCTGGGCCGGACGACATCTGGGACCCTGGCTGTGAACGAGGACTGCCTGAAGCTCACGATCTACTTCGGGGAGCGCGACCGCACCGACCAGGGGTTCCTGGCCGATGCGCTCAGCGACCTCTACGCGCGCCACCAGGTCCAGACCAGCCTTCTCATGCGGGGCATAGAGGGCTTCGGTGCGAAGCATCACCTGCACACGGACCGGCTGCTGACACTTTCCGAGGACCTGCCGCTGGTCTCGGTGGCGGTGGACACGCGGGTCCGCATCCAGAACCTCGTGGACGAGGTGGGCGGGTTGCCGTTCGACGGGCTGGTCACGCTGGAGCGGGCGAGGATGCTCACAGACCGGATTGACGCGGTCGCGCTCCCGGCGGAACTGCACGAGGCCACGAAGCTCACCGTCTATGTGGGCCGGCACGAGCGGGTCCGCGGCAGGCCCGCGTACGAGGGTGTGGTCGATCTTCTGCATCGGGCTGGCGTGGCGGGTGCCACGGTCCTGCTGGGGCTCGATGGAACGGCCCATGGTGTGCGTCACCGGGCCAGATTCTTCGCCTCCAACGCCGGCGTTCCGCTGATGGTCATCGGCGTGGGCGATGGCTCCCGGATAGCCGAGATCTTGCCCGAGCTGGGCTCCATGCTTCCCCAACCTCTGGTCACGCTCGAGCGCGTGCGGGTCTGCAAGCGAGACGGGCGGCTGATGGCCGAGCCTCCGCATCTTCCTGAGCTAGACGAGTCAGGCATGGCCATCTGGCAGAAGCTCATGCTCCACAGCAACGAGCAGGCCCGGGCCCACGGTCATCCGCTGCACCATCAGGTGATCCGGACCCTGCGCCAGGCTGGCGCGGCGGGCGCGACGAGCCTGCGCGGGATCTGGGGCTACAGCGGTCCCCGCCAGCCGAGCGGGGATTCGTTCTGGCAGCTGCGCCGGGATGTGCCCGTTCTCACGGTGATCGTGGACACGCCGCAGCGCATCCGCCGTTGGTTTGCGCTGATCGACGAGCTCACTACCGAGACCGGGCTGGTGACATGCGAGACCGTGCCCGCCTTCCGGGCCACCGGGCCTGGGATTGCCCGGGGAGGTCTCAGGCTCGCCCGACCCTCTGGGGCCTAGGCTGCCGGCACCGCCATGAGCACGCCGGACACCTCCACAGCCAGGCTCAGCGACCAACTCGAGGCGTGGCTGCAGGGCAAAGAGGACAGGACGCTGGGCGCCCTGATCGCAGCCTTTGGCGACAAGAGCTTCGCCATGCTGTTCGTCCTGCTTCTCGGCGTGCCCGCGCTGCCACTCCCCACCGGCGGCGCCACCCACGTCATGGAGATCATCGCTGCTCTACTGGCCTTGGAGCTGATCGCGGGCCGCCGGGAGGTGTGGCTCCCGGAGCGCTGGCGAAAGCTGGAGCTGGCCGGCCCCAGGCAGCAGCGTTTCATCGGTGCGGTGCTGCGCCTGATCCGGCGCCTGGAGCGGATCTCACGACGCCGGCTTCTGTTCCTGTTTGGCGGCCGCCTCAGCAACCGGGTGTTCGGACTGCTCGTTCTGATCGGCTCGGCCGGAGCGTTCTTCGCCCCTCCCTTCACCGGCCTGGATACCTTGCCGGCGCTCGGTGTCGTGCTGCTCTCGATCGCCGTGCTCCTGGAGGACGGGCTGATCGCTGCCGTGGGGATCCTGGTCATGGCGGGAGGCATCGCCCTCGAGATCGTCGTGGGCACGCTGGCCGCCAAGGGGATCGAGTCGTTGTTCTGAGTCACTCAGCGCCGCAGGGTCGGCTCGCGCTCCCACTCCTCACGGAGGCGGTCGAACCCGGGCCAGTCGATCGGATCGTCGGCACCCGGTGGGGGCGGTGGCTCGTCCGGCGGCTCTCCCGGCTGGCGCCAGTCGTCGCCCGCATCACTGTCGCCACCGGCCGTGAACACCGCGTAGCCAGACAGCGCTCCGCCGATCAGCGCCAGCGGCAGCCCCCACGGCATGGGCAGCAGTCCCACCACACCGGCGCACAGCAGCGTGAGCCCGAGCAGTCCCACCGGCCTCGTCAGGCGGTTCATCCGTGTGGCCAGCCTCAACAGAGCCGGGATGTTCCTGACCAGAAGCGAGGACAGAAACGGAACGGTGAGCAGCAGCCACGCTGACGGGTACGTGGTCGGCATGAGCGGACGCTATCCCAGCGCCACTCAGCTGTCCAACTGATCAGAGGCTGATCTGCGAGCCGACGGTGACCGTCCTGGAGACGGGAAGATTGAAAGCCTCGATGGGGCTGGCGGCGTTTCGGGCCATCGCCGTGAACAGGGACTTCCGCCACCGGCCCATGCCGCGCGTCTGGGTCGGCGTGATCGTGATCCGCGACAGGAAGTACGAAGCATGCTCCAGGTCGAGATTGCGCTGCAGGAGCCCACGCTTGCGGGCCAGGGCCAGGGCAGCGGGAACGTCCAGACTGTCCCGGTACCCGGTGCGCAGCGTGATGTGGAGGATCTTGAACAGGCCACCGCCCAGCGTCTCCACCGCGAACTTGTCCGCCGGGTCGACGTGGGGAACGCTGATCGTCCCGATCGAGACGATCAGCACCTTGTCATGGAAGACATTGTGGTGTTCCACCTCGGCCTTGAGCGCCAGCGGCGTGGTCTCCTTGTCAGGGCTCAGGTACACGGCCACGCTCGCCACGCGGTGGACCGGCGGATCGGCCAGGCGGACCTCATACAGGAAGTCCTGCAGAGATCCTTCGGCCTGCTCACGGTTGCGCGTGACAATCTCCCGTCCCCGCCGCCAGGTCAGCATCACGATCGATGCGACTCCGCCCGCGCACAGGGGGATCCATGCCCCGTGGCTGATCTTGGTCAGGTTCGAGCTGAAGAACGCCACCTCCACGGTCAGGAAGACTGCCGCCAGAATGACGAGCTTCCACCTGGCGGTCCGCCATAGGAACCGCGACACGGCCGTGAACAGGATCGTGTCCAGGATGAACGTCCCGGTGACCGCCACCCCGTAGATCTCGGCCAGCGAGGACGAGCGCCGGAAGATCAGGACGAGCGCGATCACTCCGGCGGCCAGGCCCCAGCTGACGAGAGGAACGTAGATCTGACCCTCGGTTTCCGAGGTGTGAGACATCTTCAGCCGAGGCAGGAGACCCAGCTGCACCGCCTGGCGAGCCATCGAGAACGATCCGGTGATGGCCGCCTGGGAGGCGATGATCGTGGCCGCTGTGGCCAGGAAGACCATGGGAATTCGGGCTCCGCTCGGGACGAGGAGGTAGAACGGGTTGATCCTGTCGTGGGGGTGGGCCAGGACCAGCGCGCCCTGTCCCAGATACGAGAGCAGCACCGCCGGGAAGACGATCCCGAACCAGGTGCGGCGGATCGGTCCGGCACCGAAGTGCCCGCGATCGGCATATAGAGCCTCTGCGCCCGTCACCGCCAGAAC
>JBJMLC010000067.1:0-25076 GCA_045805485.1 Solirubrobacteraceae bacterium
GTGCCCGCCCCCCCCAACCGCCCCGCGCGTGCCGGCGAGGCCCTTGCGCGTGCCGCGAGGCCCTTAAGAGTTCACGAAGATCCCGTGAACGTCGTCTATCCTCCACGCCTGCGGGCGCGTTTGCCTGTTCGCAGAACCTCTTTCCCATGGCGTCAAGGACCAAGCAGAAGGAAGAAGCCCGAGCGCGGCGACTGGCCGAGGAGCAGGCACGGGCCGAGCAGGCTCGGCGCAATCGCCGGCTCTACATGCTCGGCGGAGTCATTCTCGGAGCGATCGCCATAGCGGCGGTGGCCATCGCCGTCAGCTCCGGCGGGAGCAGCACTCCCAAGACGGTGCCGATAACCAAAAACAGCAAGCCGTGCAAGGGATCTGACGCAGCCGTGTGCAGCCTCCTGGCCAATATCCCGCAGTCCGGGAACACGATCGGCAATCCCAAGGCGCCCGTCACCGTGACCGAGTACGGCGACCTCCAATGCCCCATCTGCAAGGACTTTGCCCTGGGCATCGAGAACCAGCTGATCAAGAACGACGTCGCCAAGGGCAAGGTCAAGCTCGTCTACCGCTCGCTGGAGACAGCCTCGGCCAGCAGTCCCGATCCGGCCGAGTTCGGGCCTCAGCAGGCCGCGGCCGTTGCCGCTGGCCTCCAGGACAAGGGGTGGCACTACATCGAGCTCTTCTACCACCATCAGGGGGCTGAAGGCACGCCGTATGTCAACCAAACATTCCTGAACAAGCTCGCCAAGAGCATCCCAGGCCTGGACTACGACAAGTGGCTCTCCGACAGCCAGAGCCAGTCAGCGCTCTCCCAGGTCAAGTCCGACGAGACAACGGCCAACGCCCAGGGCTTCCAGAGCACCCCCACCATCACCATCGTGGGACCCAAGGGGCAGACCCAGCCGATCGTGGGCGTTCCGGGCAGCTATGGCGACCTCGAGTCCGCCATCAAATCGGTGCAGTGAGCCCGCTCCGATCGGTCGCGCCGGTCGGGTGAGGTCATGCCGGTAAGCATCATCCTCCGCCGCGCGATGCTCGTCCTGACGGTGGTGGGCGTCGGCCTGGCCACGTACCTGACCGTCATCCACTACGCGGACATCAATCCGGCCTGCACCGCGGGGACATCCTGCATCAAGGTCCAGACCTCGGAGTGGTCGAAGCTGGCCGGGATTCCGGTGGCCCTGCTCGGCCTGATCGGCTACATCGGCATCCTGGGCAGCCTTCTGGTTTCAGACCGCGAGGAGTCCCGTCTGGCCACCCTGGGGCTGACCCTGATCGGATTCCTGTTCAGCGGTTACCTGACGTATCGAGAGCTGTTCTCCATCCACGCCATCTGTGAATGGTGCGTGTCCAGCGCGTGCATCATGACGCTGCTGTTCGCCGGCTCAATCGCCCGGTACCTGCTCGGACAGCCTCCCGCCAAGATGCCGGCGTCTCCCGCCGGGGCAAACCGCGACGGCGTGGCCACCGAGGGGCAGCTCCGGGAGCAGCTGGCCCAGCCCCAAGCCTGAGCAGCGGCTGACACTCAGGAGCGCAGCGCCGCGCGGCGGGAGCCGTCCGGCGCCCCCCGGATGATCCATGCGTGAGCTGGCGGTCGACCAGAGCAGCCGCGCGTGCCGGGCCGGCGAGCCGTGAGGTGGCGGTCATCGATCTGGGCTCGAACTCGTGGCGCCTGGTCCTGTTCACGTTCGCGGGCACGGGAGATAAGGCCTGGTGGAAGCGCACCGACGAGCTGTATGAGACGGTGCGCATCGGCGCCGGCATGGGGACGTCGGGCCGACTGACCGATGAAGCGATCGATCGCGGCCTGGACACCCTCACCGTGTTCGAGCGCTTCTGCCGCTCCAGCGGCATCGGGCTGGACTCCATCCACACCGTGGCCACGAGCGCCATCAGGGACGCCACCAACCGGGAGGAGTTCCTGCGCCTGGCCCATGAACACACCGCCCTGAGGATCGAGGTGCTCTCGGCCGAGGATGAGGCCAGGCTGGGCTATGTGGCCGCCATCAACACCTCCACGCTGAGCGACGGCGCCGTGCTGGAGCTTGGGGGCGGCAGCCTCCAGCTGATCCAGGTCGCCGACCGGCACCTTCGTCAGCTCGTCTCGCTTCCCCTGGGCGCCGTCCGCCTGACCGAGGAGTTCCTCCCCGGCGCCGGGCGAGCCCGGCGCAAGGAGGTCCAGCGCCTGCGCGACCATCTCCAGAACGAGCTGAAAGCCCTGGGCTGGCTTCGCAAATCCGGGTCGAGGCTGGTCGGCGTCGGAGGGGCGGTGCGCAACCTGGCTGCCACGGCTCAGCACGTGGCCTCGCCCGAGCTCGACATCGGCGTGCAGGGCTTCGTCCTCACCCAGGAGGCGCTGGAGGACCTGGTGGAGACGCTGGCCGGGCTGCCCGTGGCTGAGCGTGGCGAGCTGCCGGGGATCAAGCCCGGGCGCGGCGACATCATCCTGGCGGCGGCTCTGACCATCGAGGCGGTCCTGGAGATCGGGAAGTTCGACGGCATCGAGGCCACCGAGGCTGGACTGCGCGAGGGGGTGTTCCTCGACCGTGAGCTGCTGAGGCCGGGCGCCCGTGGGGAGTCCGGCGAGCCACTGTTCAAAGATGTCCGCCAGGCGGCGGTTCGCAACCTGGCCATCCAGTACGAGTCCGACCTGGTCCATGTGGAGCACGTGGCCAGCCTCTCGGGCCAGATGTTCGACTCCCTCGTGGACGGGGGATTGATCGAGCCGGCCCCGGACGAGCGTGAGCTCCTTTGGGCTGCGGCCATGCTGCACGACGTGGGCATGACGATCTCCTACGACGACCACCACAAGCACTCCCGCTACCTGATCGTCTCGGCCGAGCTGCCCGGATTCGACCCGCGGGAGCGGGCCCTGATCGCCCAGATCAGCCGCTACCACCGTAAGGGGGCGCCCAAGCTGGGCGAGCTGGCGCCCCTGGCCCAGCCCGGCGACGAGGAGCTCGTGTCCCGATGCGCCGTCATCCTGCGGCTGGCTGAGCACCTAGAGCGCGGCCGTGACCAGTCGGTCAAGCGGGCCCGACTGCGGGCCAACGGGCACGGCGTTGACCTGCACCTGGACGCCGAGGGCCGCAACCTGATTCTGCCCCGCTGGAGCGTCGAGCGCTACGGCGACAGCGAAGCCTTCGAGCGCGTGTTCGGCCGCCGCCTCCTGATCGGCTGAGCGGTTTCATACCGCCTGGCCGATGCCACTACAGTTATCCCATGCTCTGGTTGCTGCGACATGCTGAAGCAGCAGACGGGGCGCCTGACGACGAGCGACCGCTCACGGAAAAGGGAGCCACCCAGGCGGACGCGGCCGGCCGGGCGCTGCTGAATCTCGGCGAGAAGATCGACATCTGCCTGTCCAGTCCCAAGCTCCGCTCTGTTCAGACGGCGGAGCGAGCCTGCGAGCCGCTCGGGGTGCCCGTGCAGGTGGAGCCCGTTCTGTCCGGCGAGCCCTTCGACGTGCACAGCCTCGTGGCGGGACTCGGCAACGTTCTGCTGGTGGGACACGATCCATCCTTCTCAATGCTCCTGCACGACCTGACGGGGGCCCAGTCCCGCATGAGGAAGGGTGGATTGGCGGGGATTGAGAAGGGCGAGCTGGTCGTACTGCTTCGGCCCAAGGAGCTGGCCGCGATCGCCGCCCGTGCGCCCGTTGGGGCCACATGAGCAACGGCGACGCCGAGACCGCGGTGGCCATCCACGCCCGTGCCATGGCCGCGCCGCAGCGCCCGGACTCCGACGCCACGGCCACCGAGGCGGCGGACGCACCGGAGCTGACCTCGCCCGAGCTGTTCACCAATCGCGAGCTGTCCTGGCTTGACTTCAACGACCGCGTCCTCCAGCTCGCCGAGGACGAGTCGCTGCCCCTGCTGGAGCGGCTGAAGTTCCTGGCCATCTATGTCACCAACCTGGATGAGTTCTTCATGATCCGGGTGGCTGGCGTCCACGACCAGGTCGAGGCCCGGATCGATGCCCGCGGTCCGGATGGGCTGGCGCCCATCGAGGCCCTGGAGGCCATCGCGGCCCGCGTGAGCGCCCAGGACCGCCGCCACTCGCGGCAGTTCGGGGACGTGATTGCGCCCGAGCTCGCGCAGCACGGGATCCGGATTGTGTCCTGCCAGGATGCGGACGCCGAGCGAGGGAGCATCGGGCGCCACTTCCGCGAGCAGATCTTCCCCGTCCTGACCCCCCTGGCCATCGGACCGGGCCGCCCCTTCCCCTACATCTCGAACCTGTCCCTGAGCCTGATCGTCCGCCTCCACGATCCCGCGCTTGACCACGATGCCTACGCCCGCGTCAAGGTGCCCAAGGAGGTCCTCCCCCGCTTCGTGGAGATCTCCAAGGACACTTTCGTCGCCCTGGAGGACATCATCGCCCACCACCTGGATGCCCTGTTCCCAGGGATGGAGATCATCAGCTACGACCTGTTCCGGGTCACTCGCGACGCCGACTTCGAGGTCAACGACGAGGCCGACGACCTGCTGGCGGCGGTGGAGGACGAGCTCCGTGCGCGCCGGTTCGGCGAGGTCGTCCGGCTGGAGGTCGGCGCGAGCATGGATCCCGCGCTGCGGGCCAAGCTGATCGAGTGGCTCGGGGTGGAGGAGGTCCAGGTCTACGACGTGGAGGGCCCGCTTGACCTCTCCGACCTGTGGCAGGTCGTGGGCCTGGATGGCCATGCCGATCTGCGTCAGCCGCCGTGGACGCCGGTCATGCACCCAGAGTTCGCTCCCAGCGCCGCCGACAACGAGGAGAAGCCGGATGTGCTCGCAGCCATGCGCTCCGGCGACGTGCTCGTCCATTACCCCTACGAGTCGTTCGCCTCCAGCGTGGAGCGCTTTGTGGAGCAGGCGGTGGACGACCCCGCCGTCCTGGCCATCAAGATGACCGTTTACCGGACCTCGGACGACTCAGCCCTCGTCCCCTCGCTCATCCGGGCTGCCGAGAAGGGCAAGCAGGCCGTGTGCCTGGTGGAGCTCAAGGCTCGCTTTGACGAGCGGCTGAACATCCAGTGGTCAAGGGCCCTGGAGAAGGTGGGCGCGCACGTGGTCCACGGCATCCCGGGCCTCAAGACCCATGCCAAGGCGATCCTGGTCGTGCGGCGCGAGGGCGGGTCGGTGCGCAATTACGTGATGATCGGAACCGGCAACTTCCACGCCAAGAACGCCCGCCTGTACGAGGACTTCGGCCTGTTCACCACCGATCGCGAGCTGGGCCAGGAGGTGGCCAACCTGTTCAACACCCTGACCGGGTATGGCCACCCGGTGGGGGAGCACAAGGTCCTGATCGCTCCTGGATCATTGCGTGAGGGGCTGATCGCGGAGATCGACAAGACGATCGCCGCCCACGAGGCGGGCGAGCAGACCCGGATCGTGATGAAGATGAACGCGCTGGTGGATGCCAAGTGCATCCGAGCGCTCTACCGGGCGTCACGGGCCGGGGTGCCGATCGACCTCAACATACGCGGGATCTGCTGCCTGATCCCCGGGCTGGAGGGGGTCAGCGAGACGATCAACGTGGTCTCCGTGGTGGGCCGCTTCCTGGAGCACTCCCGCGTGTATACGTTCCACCGGGGCGACGAGCACGTGTGCTACATCGGCTCCGCCGATCTGATGCCGCGCAACCTGGACACGCGGGTCGAGCTGCTGACGCCCGTCGAGGACGAGGAGCTCCGCGCCGAGATCTCAGACACGCTGGAGCTCTGCCTGGCCGACGATTCCTTCGCCTGGACGCTGGGCGCCGATGGCCGCTGGACCCGCCGCACCGGACAGACCCGCTCCGTTCACCGGGAGCTGATGGAGCGGGCGACGGTCCAGGCCAGCACGCTGGGGGGCTGAGGCCGGGCTGCCGCCGCCCGTTGAGGGCGGCGGCTTTGCGACTGTCGTGGCTACGAGCCCCGGCTCCCCGAGGCAGCTAAAAACCGCCGCTCAGCCCGAGGGCTGGGTCGAGGGACGGCTTCCGAGCTGGAGCTTCAACTGCTTCGTGCTGCCGTGGCGCTTGACCGTCACGTTGATGATCTGGCCGGGGGAGAACGTGTCCACCGTCTCGATGAACTGCTGGGTGGAGCCGATCCGCTTGCCGTTGATGGCGATCACCACGTCATTCGGTCGCAGCCCGGCGTTGTCGGCCGGAGATCCCGGCTGCACCGAGGTGACCTCCGCCCCGCCGAGTGACGCACCGTTCAGGAACACGCCCACGTAGGCGTGCTTGACCTTGTGTCCGGCCATGATCTGGCCCGCGATGTGGGCCACCATGTTCGACGGGATGGCGAAGCCCACGCCGGCGTTTGACCCGGAGTTGGTCTGGATCTGGTCGTTCAGGCCCAGGACGTGGCCGTTCCCGTCCAGCAGCGGGCCTCCCGAGTTGCCGGGATTGATGGCCGCGTCAGTCTGTATCGCCCCGGTGATCGTGTAGTTGTTGGGGGCGGTGATGCTGCGTCCGACGGCGCTCACGATGCCCGCGGTCACGGTCTCCGGCAGGCTGAACGGACTGCCGATGGCCACCACCGGATCGCCCACCTGGACCGAGGAGGAATCGGAGAACGGGATGGGATGCAGCCGGGACTCCGGGACGTTGACCCGGATTACGCCCACGTCGGTGGACGGATCGGTGCCCAGCACCTTGGCCGGCACCTTGGTGCCGTCCTCGAAGGTGACCTTCACCGAGGTCGCCCCGGCCACGACGTGCTCGTCGGTCAGGATGTCGCCCTTCTTGTCGTACACGACACCGGAGCCCTCGCCCTGCGTCTGCTGGCTGCCACCAAAGAATCCAAAGCCGCCGGTATCGCTCCGGGCGGTGACGGTGATGTCGACCACCCCGGAGCCCACCTGGCGGTAGACCCGGTTGACCGTCATCCCGCGACTCGCGCTCAGGGACGTCGGGACGCCACCGCGGGTCTGCTGGATGACGGTGGTGGTCTCGTTGTTGCCGCTGCCGCCGGCCACGGCCCAGGCGATCAGTCCGCCCGCCGCAGCTCCGGCCAGGACCGGAAGAATTTTGTTCATCGTCCACCGTTTCATCGAAGTTTCATCGTAGAGAGGAGTACCCAGTCAAGCCCGCCTGCATGAAAACCTCATCAGAGGTCGATGAGAGGGGGATAAGAAGTGGTGGGCCGGCTGTGGCGGTAAGCGGGCGGGCGCCCTCACGAGGGCGCCCCTCACGCCGCCTCGGCGCGGCGCCGGGCCAGGATCCGCTTGAAGCGTGCGCCCTCCCTCTCAGAGAGCTCCTCCAGCCGATCCCAGGTGATCCGGACCGTCGGGATGCCGTCCGCAAGCATGGTTGCGTCTCGATCACGATCGCTCCGGAAGCTGTCCCGGCTGGAGTGGAAGTCCCAGCTGTCGAGCTCCGCGATCACCTGCTCCACCGGGAAGAACGCATCGACCTCGAAGCCGTGGACCTTCGTGTTGGTCAGTGGCTCGGGCAGGTCAAAGCGGTCGCAGAATGCCCGGAACGCGTCCTCGAACTCCGACTTCGTCGGGTTATGGGGCCGGTCCACGAACCGGCGCAGATACCTGGCTCCCGGATGGCGCCGGCAGCGCTCCAGCAGCTCGCCGAGGTCTCCCAGCGTGAGATACCCGGCGTTGCGCAGATTGTTCACGGCCCGCGTGAGCGCGTTCTCGGCCAGCCCAGGCGCCAGATCCAGCACCGTTCGGGCCGGGCTGGTAACCGGCAGACCGAGCTGCCGGGTTCGATCCCGGCGGTGGAGCTTGGCCCGGTGGACGACGATGCCCTTGCGCCGGTGGCCGGTCGGCGCGGTCACGTGGTAGGGCATGCGCCAGCGGTCGTAGATGCCCCAGACAGCAGCGGCGCTGTCGTGGCTGAGCACAGCCTTGTCCCCGCAGGCCAGGACAGCCCCGTACGCGCGGTCCAGCGGGTCCTTCGACAGGTGGCCGACGGCGTAGACGCCGGCGTACTGGGGGATGAGGCGGCCGGCCTTCACTCGGTAGTCGATCGCATCGCGATTTTCACCTAGGGCGAACAGCTGCCGACGCGCCACGTAGCCGCGCTGACGACCAGCCAACTCGGCTATCCGGGCATCGCCGTGTCGACTTTGCGGCAAATATTCCGGTTTTCTCGACACCCTCCCCTTTAAGAGGGCCCCGACGCCCCCTTTTGCCCCCCCAACTCCACAAAAAAGTCCAAAGCCGCTGGATTGGCGAGCGACTCCCGGGAGGCGGCCTCCGAAACCGGAACGCCCGAGAGGATTCGTTTCACCGGGACCTCCAGCACCTTGCCTGACAGCGTCCGTGGTACTTCGGCGATCGCCAGCACCTCGTCCGGCACGTGCCGCGGGGAGCAGTCCTCGCGGATGCGGCGCCGCACAGCCGCCACCAGGTCCGAGTCCAGCGACGCCCCCTCCTGCAGCACCACGAACAGCGGCATCCATCCGGACTCGAAGCCGGGCCGCCCGGGCACGTCGACCACCAGCGCGTCGACCACCTCGTCGAGCGACAGCACCGCCCGGTAGATCTCAGACGTCCCCATCCGGACGCCGCCCCGATTGATCGTGGAGTCGGAGCGACCGTAGATCACAGCGGTGCCCCGCGAGGTGATCTTGATCCAGTCCCCGTGCCGCCACACCCCCGGATACATCGAAAAGTACGCATCGCGATACCGCTCCCCGGAGGAGTCCCCCCAGAAGCACAGTGGCATCGAGGGCATCGGACGGGTGATCACCAGCTCGCCGACGGCGTCCACCAGTGGCTGCCCGGCGGGGTCCCAGGCCTCCACCGAGCACCCCAGGCACCGCGCCTGAAGCTCGCCCTGGTACACGGGCAGCACGGGCACCCCGCCCACGAATGCCGTGCACATGTCGGTGCCGCCGGAGGTGGAAAACAGCCACAGGTCAGGCCCCAGCTCGTCGTAGAGCCAGCGGAAGCCCTCGGGGGCCAGCGGCGAGCCCGTCGAGCCCACGGACCGCAACGAGGACAACGAGCGCCCAGACGACCGCAGCGACACGCCCTCCTTCATGCATGAGGACACGAATGCCGCGCTGGTGCCGAAGCACGTCATCCCGGTCTCCTCCGCCAGATCCCACAGCCGCTCCATCGACGGATAGCCGGGATTGCCGTCATACAGGACGATCGAGGCGTCGGTCAGCAGCACCCCCACCAGGAAGTTCCACATCATCCAGCCCGTGGTGGTGAACCAGAACAGCCGATCGCCGGCGTGGGCATCGAGGTGCAGGTAGCCCTTCTTGAGCTGCTCCACCAGGATCCCGCCCTGCCCGTGCACGATCGGCTTGGGCAGCCCGGTCGTGCCCGAGCTGTAGAGGATCCACAACGGGTGGTCGAACGGCAGCGCCTCGAACTCAAGCGAAGCACCTGAAACCAGGAAATCATCGGAGCCGGAGGCGGACGCGGAGGCGGATGCGGAGCCCGAGCCGGAGCCGGATGACCACCCTCCGCCCCCCAGATACTCAAACCACACCACCGGCGCGTCCAGCGCCGAGGCGATCTCCTCCACCGCCACCCGCCTATCGAAATCCCGACCCCCGTAGCGGTACCCGTCGACAGCCAGCAGCACCGACGGCTCGATTTGCGAGAACCGGTCCACCACGCTGCGCGCTCCAAACTCAGGCGCGGCCGAGGACCACACCGCGCCAAGAGACGCGCAGGCCAGCAGAGCCGCCACCGTTTCCGGGATGTTCGGCATGTACGCGGCCACGCGGTCGCCCGGGCCCACTCCCCTGGCGCGCAGGCCCGCCGCAATCGCCGCGGTCTCGGCCTGCAACCGGCCCCACGTCCACTCGGAAACAGAAGGCCGCAGCTCCGAGGAGTGCCGCAGCGCCACAGCATCAGCAGAACGCCCTCGGAAGATGTGCTCGGCGTAATTGACCCGCGCGCCCGGGAACCACTCCGCCCCGGGCATCGACGCAGACCCCAGCACCCGGGAGGGCGGCTGGGCAAACCGCACGTCGCAGAACTCCACGATCGACTCCCAGAACGACTCCACCTCGTCGACCGACCACTGCCACAGTGCCTGGTAGTCATCGAACCAAAGCCCGCGGGAGTCCGCCAGCCACCGCTGATACCGCGTGATCCCGGCCCGCTCGATCCGCTCCTCACCCGGCGTCCACAGGACCTGGGGATCCTCGGCTCCCACCGAGGCGGTGTCCGGCTGGCTCACGGGCCTCAGTATCTCGTAGTAGCCTCCCGCCCGCGATGGCCCAGACCAAGACTGCCGACGACCTGGCCGACATCGTCCTCCCGGACCAGGACGGCAACGACGTCCGGCTGGGCGACCTCTGGCAGGACGGACCGGCGGCCCTGATCTGGCTCCGCCACTACGGCTGAATTTATTGCAAGGCGCACGCGGTCCAGTTGGATCGCGCTCGGCAGGACTTCGAGGCGGCGGGCGCCAGGCTCGTGCTGATCGGGCAGCTCACGCCGCGCCACGCCGCCCACTTCCGCCGCCGCCAGGAGATCCACCTCCCAGTCCTGGCGGACAACGACCGGACGAGCTACAGGGCGGCCGGCGCCAAGAAGGGAAGCGCCGGCGACCTGTTCAGCCCGGGTGTGGTGGCCAAGGGGATCATGACCAGCCTGAAGACAGGCAAGACCCAGACCCGCCCGATCGGCGACACCGCCCAGCTCGGCGGCTCGATGGTGGTGGCCCAGGACGGCAGGGTGGCCTGGTCGCACATGTCCAAGAACGCCGGCGACAACGCCGAACCTGACGAGATTCTGGCCGCCGTGAAGAGCGCGGCCTGAGATCATCCGCGGATCGCGCCGCAAGCCGACATCCTCGCCCCCTTCACCGCCACGGTGCTCGAGGTCGTCCGCGGGCCCGGCGAGCAGGTCGACCGCGGGCAGCCCGTGCTCGTCCTGGAGGCCATGAAGATGGAGCACGAGATCGTGGCCGACCACGGTGGCTTCGTCCAGAGCGTGGAGGTCCAGCCGGGCCAGACCGTCCAGGAGGGAGAGCTGCTGGCCACGCTCGAGCCGGGTCAAACCGCACCGGCCACCCCAGAAGATCGACCCCAGGAAACCGAGGCCCGAGAAGACCTCCAGGCCGTCCAGGACCGCCACTCCCTGACAAAGGACGAGTCACGGCCTGAGGCGACCAAGAAGCGCCACGACCTGGGCCGCCGCACCGCCCGGGAGAACCTCCACGACCTCATCGACCCGGACAGCTTCGTTGAGTACGGGCCGCTGATCTTCGCCGCCCAGGAGCGCCGGCGTGAGAAGGATGAGCTCATCCGGCGCACACCCGCCGATGGGCTGGTGGCGGGCACCGGCGACATCGCCGGCCACCCCGCCGTCGTCCTGTCCTATGACTACACCGTGCTGGCCGGCACCCAGGGCATGCGCAACCACCTTAAGAAGGACCGGCTGTTCGAGGTGGCCGAGCGCCGCCGCCTGCCCGTGGTGCTGTTTGCCGAGGGTGGCGGAGGTCGGCCCGGCGATGTCGACTGGCCACACGTGGCAGGCCTTGACTGCCGGGCGTTTCACCTGTTCGCCCGCCTCAGCGGCCTGGTGCCCCTGGTGGGGATCGCATCCGGCTACTGCTTCGCCGGCAACGCGGCCCTGCTGGGGTGCTGCGACGTGGTGATCGCCTCGGAGGACTCGAGCACCGGCATGGGCGGCCCGGCCATGATCGAGGGCGGTGGCCTGGGCTCCTTCGCCCCTCAGGAAGTGGGCCCGATCGACGTCCAGTACGGCAACGGCGTCGTGGACATCAGGGTCAAGGACGACGCCGAGGCCGTGGACGCGGCCAAGCGCTACCTGAGCTACTTCCGCGGCCCCCAGGAACCCGGCGCACCCAAGGACCCCGCGGCCCTCCGTGACCTGATCCCCACCAATCGCCGCCGCCTCTACGACACCCGCCACGTCATAAACACCCTCCTGGACGACGTGTTGGAGCTCCGTGGAGGCTGGGGCCCGGGGATGGTGACCGCGCTGGCCCGCCACCAGGGCAAGGCGCTGGGCGTGATCGCCAACGACCCCACTCACCTGGGCGGCGCCATCGACGCCGAGAGTGCCGACAAGGCGGCCCGGTTCATGCAGCTCTGCGATGCCTTTGCCCTCCCGATCCTGTTCCTGTGCGACACGCCCGGGTTCATGGTGGGGCCGGAGTCCGAGAAGACGGCCACGGTCCGCCACTTCGCGCGGATGTTCGTCACGGGGGCCAACGTCGAGGCCCCGATCGGGACGATTGTCGTGCGCAAGGGATACGGCCTGGGGGCCCAGGCCATGGCCGGGGGTGGGTTCAAGGCGGGACTGTTCTGCGTCGGCTGGCCCACCTCGGAGTTCGGCGCCATGGGGCTTGAGGGGGCGGTGCGCCTGGGCATGCGCCGCGAGCTCGAGGCCATCGAGGACCCCGAGGAGCGCGAGCGGACCTTCCAGGCCACCGTGGCCGCCGCCTACGAGCGCGGCCAGGGCATCAACATGGCCTCCTACGGCGAAATCGACGACGTGATCGACCCCGCGGACAGCCACCGCTGGATCGACACGCTGTTCGATGAGGACTCCGGGCGCTGGTGGTCGCGTCCGGGCAAGCGCCGTCCGCAAATCGATACCTGGTGATCTGCCCGCGGCGGGCTGCCCCGGTCAGTCGGAGCCGATGGTGCGAGCAACCGGAGGGGTCGCCCTGGGTTATCTGGCGAGCAGGGCCAGCAGCTCGTAGGCCACCTGCGCCGCCGCCAGCGCCGTGATCTCGGCGTGGTCGTAGGCGGGCGCCACCTCCACCACATCCGCCCCCGCGATCTCCAGGCCGTCCAACCCCCGCAGCAGCTCCTGCAGCTCGCGGGTGGTCAGGCCACCTGGCTCCGGCGTTCCTGTGCCCGGCGCGTGGGCGGGGTCGAGCACGTCGATGTCCACGCTCACGTAAAGCGGGCGGTCGGCCACCCGCTCGCGGATCCGCCTGACCGCCTCCCCCACGCCGTCGGCTGAGACCTCCGCCGTGGACACGACGGCGTAGCCGAGCGCCGCGTCGTCCTCCAGGTCGCTGCCCGCGTACAGAGGGCCCCGGATGCCCACGTGCATCGAGTGCTCGGTGTCAAGCACGTTCTCCTCGGCCGCCCGCCGGAACGGCGTCCCGTGCGTGTACGAGGCCCCGAAGTACGTGTCCCAGGTGTCCAGATGGGCGTCGAAGTGGACCAGCGCGCACGGTCCTCGCCGCCGGTGGACCACCCGGAGCAGGGGCAACGCGATCGTGTGATCCCCACCGATCGTGACCAGCTTCTCCGCCCGCGCCAGCGCCTGCTCGGCACCCCGCTCGACGTCCTCCACCGCCCATCCCAGGTCGAAGGGGTTGATCGGGCAGTCGCCGGCGTCGGCCAGCTGCTGGGCGCCCCAGGGGTGGACGTCCAGCGCGGGGTGATACGGACGCAGGAGCTTGGAGGCCGAACGCACCGCCCCCGGCCCGAACCGAGCGCCGGGCCGATAGGAGACCCCGCTGTCGAACGGAGCCCCCATGATGGCCACATCCGCCCTCTCCAGGTCCTGGAGCCGCGGGAGCCGGGCGAAGGTGTCCGGCCCGGCGAACCTGGGAACTGCGCGCGCGTCGGGAGGGCCGACTGGGTCGCTCACGAGCGGATCCTATGCGACGAGACGATGACACCAAATGATGTAACGATCTTCTATGCTCGTCTCCGTGCCCACTGAGCAGAACCTGGCCGAGCGCGGGATGGCGGTCGGGCTTCGCGCCCTGAATCGCCTGGCGGCCTCGGACGTCCTGGACCGCCTCGGCCTGCGCGAGCCCACCGAGCGGCTGCTCCGCGGCGCATCCAAGACCACCGCGCTCACCGCGGCCCGAGCTGGGCGCACGTTCGCCGCCGCACAGAAGCGCGCGACTCCGGCCCGGCAGCCCAAGGCCCCCCGGGCGGACCTCTTCGATCTCCAGCCTGATGACGAGCAGCAGATGCTCCGCGATTCCGTCCGCGAGTTCTCGCTCGCCCGCATCCGCCCCGCCGCCCACGACGCCGACGAGGCCTGCGCCACCCCGGACGCATTGCTGGGCCAGGCCAACGAGCTCGGCCTGAGCATGGTGGGCGTGCCTGAGGAGCTGGGGGGAGCAGTGGAGCGGCGCTCCGCCGTCACCTCGGTCCTCATGAGCGAGGCCCTCGCCCAGGGAGACATGGGTATCGCCGTGGCCTGCCTGGCCCCGGCCGGCGTGGCCACCGCGCTGGGGCTGTGGGGCGACGCCGACCAGCAGGCGACGTACCTGCCCGAAATGGTGGGCGACAATCCTCCGGCCGCCGCTCTGGCCATCCTGGAGCCCCGTGCCCTGTTCGACCCCTTCGCGCTCCAGACGAAGGCGCGACGGGCCGATGGCGGCTTCGTTCTTGAGGGCGTCAAGTCCCTCGTGCCGCGGGTCTCAGACGGAGAGCTGTTCATCCTTGCCGCCGAGCTTGAGGGTCAGGGCCCCTCCCTGTTTGTGGTGGAGTCGAAGACTTCCGGGATCAGCGTCGAGCCCGAGCCCGCGATGGGAGTCCGGGCCTCCGCCACCGGACGGATGGTGCTCCAGGACGTCAAGCTCCCAGCCGGCGCCCTGCTCGGCGAGGGTGACCCGGCGGTGTTAGCCGATTGCATTCAGCTGGCGCGCCTGGGCTGGTGCGCGGTGGCCGTGGGCACCGGCCAGGCCGTCCTGGATTACGTGATCCCATACGTCAACGAGCGCCGGGCCTTCGGTGAGCCCATCTCCCACCGCCAGGCCGTGGCGTTCACGGTCGCCAATATGGCCATCGAGCTTGATGGCATGCGGCTGGCCACCTACCGAGCGGCCAGCCGGGCCGACCAGGGGCTTCCCTTCTCCCGGGAGGCTGCGCTGGCCCGCCGCCTCTGCGCCGAGCGCGGCATGGCCATCGGCTCCGACGGCGTGCAGCTCCTGGGCGGCCACGGATATGTCAAGGAGCATCCCGTCGAGCGCTGGTACCGGGACCTGCGGGCCGCGGGAGTGATGGAGGGGGGTCTGCTCGTCTGATGCCCATCAACCTCGAGATACCGCGGAAGTTCGAGCAGCTGGTCGACCAGGCCCACATGGTGGCCGTGGAGATCTTCCGCAAGAACTCCCGCAAGTACGACTTGGCCGAGCACGAATACCCCAAGGAACTCGACATGCTGGCCGCGGTGATAGAGGGCTCGGGCGAGGGCGGCGGCGTCGGCGGAGCCGGGGCGGGAGCGGTCGGGTCCTCCAACGGCGCTGAGAAGTCCAAGCCCAAGGCTGATGGCGGCAACCGCAACGGCTCCAACATGGCCACCCTCCTCGGGCTCACCGAGCTGTGCTGGGGCGACGTCGGCCTGCTGCTGACCATGCCCCGCCAGGGCCTCGGCCAGGCCGCGATCTCCGCCGTGGCCAACGAGGAGCAGCTCAAGCGCTTCGGCGGCAAATGGGCCGCCATGGCCATCACCGAGCCCGAGGCCGGATCGGACTCCGCCTCCATCCGCACGACCGCCAAGTGGGACGAGGACGAGCAGGAGTACGTCCTCAACGGCGAGAAGATCTTTGTCACCTCCGGTGACCGGGCGGAGCTGGTCGTTGTCTGGGCCAGTCTCGATCCCTCCCAGGGCCGGGCGGCCATCAAGTCCTTCGTGGTAGAGCGGGACAACCCCGGCCTGAAGCTCGACCGCCTGGAGCACAAGCTCGGCATTCGCGCCTCGGACACGGCCAACTTCGTGCTTGACAACTGCCGCGTTCCCAAGGACAACCTCCTCGGCAGCCCAGAGATCGCCCCCAAGGGCGGCTTCGCCGGGGTGATGCAGACGTTCGACAACACCCGTCCGCTGGTGGCCGGCATGGCCATCGGGGTGGCCCGGGCGTGCCTGGACCGCACCCGGGAGCTTCTGGAGGAGGCGGGGGTCGAGATCGACTACGACCGTCCCCCCCACGCCCAGCCCGCCGCCGTGGCCGAGTTCATCTCCATGGAGTCAGATTGGGAGGCCGCGCGCCTGCTCACCCTCCAGGCCGGCTGGATGGCTGACAACCGCAAGCCCAACTCGCTCCAGGCCTCGATGGCCAAGGCCAAGGCGGGCCGCACCGGCACCGACATCGCGCTGCGCTGCGTGGCCCTGGCCGGCGCGGTCGGCTACGGCGAGGGCGAACTGCTGGAGAAGTGGGCCCGCGACGTGAAGATCCTGGACATCTTCGAGGGCACCCAGCAGATCCAGCTCCTGATCATCTCCCGGCTGCTGCTGGGCAAGACGAGCGGCGATCTGAAGTAGCCTCCCGCAAATGGGAGCACTGGACGGTCGGGTAGCCGTCATCACGGGCGCCGGGCGGGGAATCGGGCGCGAGCATGCATTGCTGTTCGCCGCCGAGGGTGCCGCCGTGGTGGTCAACGATGTGGGGGGCGACTGGCACGGGATGGGATCCGATGCCGGACCTGCCCACGAGGTGGTGCAGGCGATCGAGGCGGGCGGGGGCAGAGCGATCGCCAACGGCGAGGACGTCGCGGATTTCGATGGCGCCGGGCGGTTGATCGCAGCCGCCATCGAGCACTTCGGCCAGCTTGACGTACTGGTCAACAACGCCGGGATCCTCCGGGACCGGTTCCTGGTCAACATGAGCGCCGACGAGTGGGATGGCGTGATTCACGTGCACCTGCGCGGGCACTTCTGTCCCCTGCGCCACGCCGCCACGCACTGGCGCGAGCGCTCCAAGGCCGGTGAGCAATTCGACGCGGCGGTCATCAACACCGCATCGCCGGTTGGCCTGACCCTCCCGAATCTAGGCCAGGTCAACTACGCGGCCGCCAAGGCGGGGATCGCCGCGCTCACCGAGGTGGCCGCAGCTGAGCTGGGACGCTACGGCGTGCGGGTCAACTGCATTGCCCCCGGCGCGCGCACGCGTATGACGGTGCAGACGCCCGGCCTGGAGGACATGATGGCCGAGCCCCAGAACTCGGAAGCCTTCGACCGGATGGACCCGGCGAACGTCTCCCCGCTGGTGGCCGGGCTGGCCAGCGCCTCGTGCTCGGTGAGCGGTGAGGTATTCAGCGTGAGCGGCGGCACCGTCGAGCGCCTGGCGGGCTGGCGAGCGGATGAGCGGCTGCTGGATCTGGAGTCCCGACCCACCGTCGAGGACGCCCTGGCTGCGCTCAGCCCGCGGTAACGCAAGGCGGGCGAGCTCAGCCCGCCTCAGGCGGTGCGCAAGGCTCTGGGGCCCCCGCCCCGCGCCTCAGCCGTCCCGCAAACCGCCTCAGCCGTCCCGCAACGAGATGATCCCGCCCAGGGTGCCCAGGTACTCCCGGCCGGATGGGCTGATCGAGATGCCGGCGTAGTTGTTGTTGTAGTTGGAGCCGTTGCCGGAGTTGGCCTTGTAGACGAGCTTGCCTGTGCGGAAGCTGAGAGTCGTCCAGTACCAGTGGCCGCTGGTGTCCGTGGTGTACGTGTAGAGGAGGCCGTTGGCCAGCGCGACCTTCGACACGACCGTCGGCGCCGACAGGCTCCGGTTCAACCACACTCGGTGGCATCCGCGCCCGTTGCGGTTCAGGTCCACTCTCACGAACCCGGGTGTGGTCACCTGATTGGCCAGAGACTGGGGGCCCACGTAGCCGTAGTTGTCCTCGGCGATCATCGTGTCGCCGGCGGAGATGATCGAGTTCTCGTCGGCGCTGGAGCCCTTGGAAAAGATCGGGACCTTGCAGACTTGGCGGGGCAGAGCCACCTTGTGGCAGCGACCCGGCCCGCCCGGAGCCACCCGGCCTGTCCGCGCCCTGCACACCTTCTTGTGCGGGTGCGCCGCCGTCCGGTAGACCATGATGTCCATCGGGTCGGCGTTATCCGTGATGTTCACGTACCCGCCGGGCATGATCGTGGGCGTGGTGCCCGTGCCGTCGTCCACCTGGCCGGGCTTGGACTCCAGGCTGTTTGGATATTTGATCGACCACACGATCTTGGGCACGCCGTTCGCTCCGGCGCGAAAGCGGTACAGCTTGCGAGTGTTGGCGATGTACACCCCGCCGTGCTGGTCGGTGGCGAACGAGTTCTCGATCTCGCCCTTGGCACCGTGCCCCAGCTGGATGTGATGGGTCTTCCCGGTCTTCAGGTTCAGCGTCAACACCACTCCGTCCGTCTTGGTCACGACCCACAGCAGGCCGTGGGAATCGGGCAGAGCCGAGGTGATCTTCTCCTCGGAGGTGATGATGTTGCTGAGGTCGTAGTCGTGGAGCTGCTTGAACCCGGGCCCCGGGGTCTCGCCGATCACGAAGATGTGCTTGGTCGTCGTGCTGACAACGACCTGGTCACGATTGTTGAGGTAGAAGTAGCCGCCGCCCGTGAAGTCCTGAAAGATGTTGCTGGGCACGCTCTGCCGCGGGGGCAGCTGGAACGTGGCCAGCGTGCCCAGCGTCTTGGGGTCGAACATGTACAGCTCCGGCCCCGGGACACCCACACACACCGACACAACCCGGCCCTTGCTGTCGAAGGTGATCGAGCCACAGTCATGCTGGACGTAGTTGGAGATGGTGTGAGGCTTGTGGCCCAGCGGACCGCCCCAGCGGCTGACGTCGGTCTGCCAAGCGTCGTCATGAATCTCTGAGGTCCCGTTGCGAGCCATGAACGGGTTCCGCGGAGTCCGGGCGACGCCATGGATGGGATGCGCCACCGCGGGATGCCCGACGAACGTCTTCGTCGGTGGGAGCCCGTTCGACGGAATCGGGGTCGGAGGCGACGCCGCCAGCGCGATCGCCGCCATGCCGCCGGCCAGTACAAGGCCGAGCGCGACGACCCGGCGGATCAGAGTGCGGCTGCTTCGCGTCTCAGAACGTCCCATGCTCGCCTTACGTCCTCCTCCTGTGTTCGCATCTGACCCACCGCCAGTCGCAGGACAAACTGCCCGTGCAGGACCGCGTGGGATATGAATATCTCACCTGAGGAGTTAACCCGCTCAAGCAGCTCGCGGTTGCGCTCGTCGGATCCCTCGGCCCGGAAGCACACGACCGAGAACGGCCGTGGCGCGCACATCTCCCATCCCGGCTCCTCCCGGACCCAGCCCTCGAACAGCTCCGCCAGCCGGATCCCGCGCCTGATGTGCTCCCTGAGACCGGTGGCGCCCACACACCGGAGCACAGCCCAGAGCTTCAACGCTCTGAACCGACGGCCCAGGGCCGGTCCGTATTCGCTCAGCGAGAGCGCATCCTCGGCGTCCGTGGTCCTCAGGTACTCAGGGATGAGGCTGAACGCATCCCGGAGGGCGTCCGGCCTCCGCGACCAGAACAGTGAGCAGTCCATCGGCGTGAGCATCCACTTGTGGGCGTTGACCACCAGTGAGTCGGCGTCGGTCACCCCGTCGAACGCCCACCGCAGCTCGGGACACACCATGGCTGCGCCGGCATAGGCCGCGTCGACGTGCAACCACGCCCCGGCTTGCCGGCAGGCCGCGGCGACCTGTGCCACCGGATCGACCGAGGTGGTGGCCGTGGTCCCTACCGTGGCGACCACGCAGGCGGCGTCCTCCAGATCGCCCAGATCGTCAGGCCGGAGGCGAAACTGCTCGTCGCAGGGCACCTTGCGCAGGCGGAGGCCGAGCATCCGCGCCGCCTTGTCCACCGATGAATGCGCCTGCTCCGAGCACACGACCAGATCCCGTCCGGTGGCCTCCCGGGCGGCGATCACCGCGGCCAGCGTGGAGACCGAGGCGGTGTCCTCGATGTGGCCATGCCAGCCCGCCGGCAGGCCAAGGAGCTGCGCGGTCCAGTCCAGGACCAGTCCCTCCAGCTCAGTCGACGCTGGGGAGGTGCGCCACAGCAGGGCCACCGAGTTCAGCGTGGCAGCCAGCAGCTCGGCCAGGATGGCCGGCTCGGCCGCGCTGATGGCGAAGTACGCGAAGTAGCGAGGATGCTGCCAGTGGGTGATGCCGGGCAGCAGCACCTCGTCCAGGTCACGCAGCACGTCCGTGAACGGCTCGGGCTCCTCAGGCGGCGAGGAGGGCAGGCGGGACCGGATCTCGCCGGGCTTGACCTGCGCCAAGACGGGCAGCTCGCCCACCCGGTCCAGGTACGCGGCCGCCCACTGGAGTGCCGCGGCGCCGTCCGTCCGAAGGTCGACGCTCACGCGGGCGCGGGCGTGGCGAACTCGTACCGCACCCCCGTCAGCTCCTCGGATGTCTCCCAGAGCCGACGCCATGACTCCTCGTCGTAGGCGCGGCTGGCGGCCGTGACGACCTGCGGATAACCGCGGCCCTCCATGAACCCATCGGGACCTACAAACGAGCCGCCGGGCAGGTCAGGGTACGTGGCGGCATACAGCGAGGGCAGGGCGCCGCGGTCGGCGTCCTGGGCCATGAAGATGTTGGTCACCTTCATGATCGCCCGCTCGTACACCGGCGGAGCTGCGAACTGGAGGTTGGTGCGGGAGTAGCCGGGGTGCGCGGCCATGCTGCGCAGCGGGCTTCCGGTTTCCGATGACCGGCGCTGGAGCTCAAAGCAGAACATCAGGTTGGCCAGCTTGGACTGGCCGTAGGCCAGCCACCGGATGTAGTGCCGCTCGCCCTGGAGGTCTGAGAACCTGATTCTTCCGGTCCGGTGGGCCTGGCTGGACACCGTGACGACGCGCGGCTCGGGTGCGGCCTGCAGAGCCTTGAGCAACTGGCCCGTGAGCGCGAAGTGCCCCAGGTGGTTGGTCCCGAACTGGCTCTCGAACCCGTCCTTGGTCAACTGTCGCGGCGGGGCCATCAACCCGGCGTTGTTGATCAGCAGGTCGAGGCGGGGGTGTTCGCCGGCCACCCGCTGACTGAACTCCTTCACCGAGGACAGGTCGGCCAGGTCAAGCGACTCCACGCGTACCTGCGCATCCGGTACCGCCGAACGGATCTCGTCGGCCGCATCCTCGCCCTTGGCCGTGTTGCGACAGGCCATGATGACCTGCGCCCCCGCGCGGGCCAGCTCGCGGCTTGTCACAAGTCCCAGGCCGCTGTTGGCGCCGGTCACGACGGCCACGCGTCCGTGTTGGTCCGGCATCTCGGCTGCCGTCCAGTGACCGGCCATCAGCTCGTCCTGCGGGCCACCGACTCGCTGTAGGCCTGCTTTCTGAAGTGCAGCACCGGGTCGTCGGACAGCTCGATCCCATCGGTCACCCGTGTCGGGTCAAAGACCAGGATGTCGTCACCGGTCTCCCGCTCGGTCTCCATGCCCGTGACCTCGAGCGTGCCCGCGGACACGCGGCGACGGTCTGAGGGCCACATCGCCCAGGGATCGTTCACCGGGTCCCCGGGTTCGGCGAGCTGGAGCTCCAGCGTGAACCGAGCGGGAGCTTCCGTCAGGCGCTGACGGATGTCCTCCTGGAGGTAATTGCGGCCGCGTCGCTTCGCCTCGGCGGGTGAGATGCGCTTGTCGCCGGCCTCAGGCACGAGTGTGTAGCGCACGTACCGGCCCTGATTGTCCACGTCCACAAACTTGAAGGCGTGCAGCCCGTAGTACGTGCACATGGCGAAGCTCTCCGGTGGCGTGAGGCCCTTGCGAGCCACGGGAAGCGCCCGCAAAGTCTCTGGATGGCGGAGCAGGAAGAGCGGCATCCGCCAGGGTGAGGCCTGGGCCTTCAGGAGCTCGACAAAGGCTTCGGGGGTGTGGACCGGGAAGCGAGGGGAGGTTTGCGCCACCATGTCCGTGCGCGATCCGTCGGGCAGGTACAGCTTGATGGCCATCCCGCGAGGATCCGGGGCGTAGTCCGCGGAGTCCGGCTTTCCGGCCCCGTTCGAGAACCTGATCGTGGCCGGAACTGACTGCCCGGCCTGCATGTGTGGGGCGCGTGTCAGATGGCCCGCCTCCGGCGTGGGAGTGAACGTGCCGCGGCACAGGATGCCCTTGGCGTGCAATGCCCGGTAGCCCGGATGCTGGCCGAAGGCAGCGTTGGCAGCGTCCACCGCTTCCTTGGGCGTGACGGTCATGACTCCAGCACCTCGAACCGTATGCCCTCCCGCTGGAGACGGTCGATGAGCGACTGTCCCATCGCCACGGCAGGAGTCACCTGGCCGGCGGTGATGGGCAGCTGATCATGGGCCAGGCAGAGCGCGGACTGGGCCAGCATCTTCGACGTCTCGCCGTAGCCGGGATCGCCTCCGGAGACCTCGGTGTGCAGCTCCGTGCCTCCCGAGCGGGCCCGGAAGCGCAGGCGGAACCACGCCTTCTCCCGCTGCTGCGGCGTGGGACCCTCGCCCGGGTCCTTCAGCTTCAGCAGCACCTTGCGCGTCGGCGCCAGCTGGGCCATCGCCACCGCCATGCCCGCCCCGGCGGCCATCCCCACCATCACGGGTAGGCGCTTGACGACCAGATAATGGCTGTAGCTGAAGTCCGGCCCGTAGCGGTCCAGCGCCCGCGCCGAGCGCAGGATGGTCTGAGGGTCGATGGTGGGAAACGGGACCACCCAGCCGCCCGCGTAGTCGTCTCGATGGGGCTTTCCCGCCTCGCCGCGGACCTGGCGCTCGGCCAGCCGCCCCTCGCGCTCCCGGCGCTCGCGGCCAACCCGCGCCCCCTCGCGCAGCCGGCCCATGATGTGGATGGCTGAGTGATAGGTGCCGCCAGAGAACGTGCCGGCGACGCGAACGAACCCCTCCAGCGTGATCGGCGCCCCCTCGGGCAGGTGGGACACCGTGAACAGCGCCCCGAGGTCGTAGGGGATCGAGTCAAAGCCACACGAGTGCACCAGGCGGGCGCCGGTCTGCTGAGCCTGGGCGTGGTAGCGCAGCCACATCAGGTCGACGAACTCGGGCTCGCCGGTGAGATCGACGTAGTCCGTGCCCGTGGCCGCGCAGGCGGCCACGAGCGGCTCGCCGTAGTTGATGTAGGGCCCCACGGTGCTGATCACCACCCGCGACGACTCCGCCAGCGCCCGCAGCGACGCAGCGTCGTTGACGTCCGCCTCAAGCAGGGGAATGTCCCCCTGACCCTCCCCCAACCGATCTCGCACGCCCTGGAGCTTGGATCGGCTGCGCCCGGCCAGAGCCCATCTGGTACCCGGATCGGCGTGGGCGGCCAGATACTCCGCCGTCAGACCGCCCGTGAAACCGGTGGCGCCGAACAGGACGATGTCGTGCTCGCGCTCCGAGCCAGCGGGCCTGTTGATCTCCGGGGCGGTCTCAACCATCGGCCACCAGCTCCCTGGCCGTCTGGAGCGCCTGCGCGGGGGGCACGTCGGCGCGAGCGGCCACCCAGCAGGCGACGGGGGCGGCCACCCTCTCGGACGCATGGGCAGCCTCGCCGGCCAGGTCCAGCAGCTGCCCCCACTCTTCATTCGTGGGCGGTTCGGTCCCGAGCCGGCCGGCGAAACCGGCGATCCACTGCTGGGCGTTCATCGGCGAGCCCGACTTTATCCGCCCCGCTCGGCCGCTGCGGCGCGCTCGGCGCGTGGTCAGGCGGGGGCGGGCGGGGTCAGGCGGGGGAGCGGGCGTGGTCAGGCGGGGGCGAGCGGCGTCAGTCCGGGGAGCGGGCGCGGTCAGCCGGGGCGCGCCGACCTCTTCTCCGCGAACAGCCTCATCGCATACGCCCCGGCGGGGTGCTCGCGAGCTCGCCTCACCAGCGCGGCCGTGGCCGGCGGCATGACATCCGGCTGCGGAAGCGGGATGCCGTACTCAGGCGGCGCGAGGACCGACGCCGACAGGGCGGCGAAAGTGACGTCGGCCGCAGTGAAGCGGTCCCCGCACAGGTAGGGCCCGCCCTTGGCGAGCACGTCGGCCACGAAGTCGAACTCCCGCCACACCACGCCCTCGTCCTCCACCTCCACGCCCGGATGGATGTCAAGCGCCCGGGTCATGAAGCGGGTGACCAGCGGCCAGGCGTATCGGATCAGTCCGTCCTCCCAGCGCGGCACGCCCTGGTTGTTGAACCGCAGGACGAGATCGTGCTGGGCCAGCATGTGGACATAGATGAGCCGCCGCCCATGCGGCCCGAGCTCCTCGTCGAAGCGGCGGCACAGCCCCAGCACCTCCTCGCGCCCCTCCGGCTGGGCGGGGAACAGGCGCCGCTCGGGCGCAGTCTGCCCATCGACCCAGTCCAGGATGTCCTCGGACTCCCCCAGCACCCGCCCCGGCGTGACCAGCACGGGCACGGTCGTCCCACCGCCCGCTCGCCGGGCCACGATCCGATGGACGCCCTGTACATGGCGGTCCTCCCGATAGGCCAGCCCAGCCCGGTCAAGCGCCCAGCGCGCTTTCTCGCAGTAATGGCTGATGGGAATCGTGATGAGCCGCAGCATGCGGCGCGAAGTATCGCCGAGCTGGGTTGTGGCGATCTGGTCGCCGTCGCGGTCCGGTCCCCACGACCGCACAAACGATGATTTCTGCCACCCTCGGCAGTCTTGACCGCTATGACACCAACCACATGCCATATGTCGATATCGCTGGACGGCTTCGTAGCAGGACCGGACCAGAGTCGGGAGCACCCGCTGGGGGTCGGTGGGCTCCGGCTACACCGCTGGCACCTGGATGAGCCCCTCCACGAGGCCGACGCCGCTCAGGTGGACGAGTTGCTCAGGCCCCGGGGCGCCTATGTGATGGGCCGGAACATGTTCGGTCCCATCCGAGGGGAGTGGGAGGAGGATTGGCGTGGCTGGTGGGGCCCTGAGCCGCCCTACCACGCCCCGGTGTTCGTGCTCACCCACCACCCGCGTGACCCGGTTGAGATGGAGGGAGGGACCACGTTCCACTTCGTCACCGACGGCTTCGAAGCTGCCTTCGAGCAGGCCAAGACGGCCGCCGCGGGCCGCGAGATCGCCATCGCCGGCGGCGCATCGACGGCGCGCCAGGCGCTGGCCGCCGGGGTGATCGACGAGCTCACGCTGGATGTCGCACCGGTCCTGCTCGGGGCCGGTGAGCGCCTGTTCGATGGAGTGAACGATCCTGGGCTGGTCCCCCTCCAGGTGGTCCACTCCCCCCACGCCACCCACATCCGTTACCGCGTCGGGGGCTAGCTGGAGCCGATCTCGGGGGCGCAAGCTGTCCAGACCCGACCTCGGGGGCGCAAGCTGTCCAGGCCCGCCCTCGGGGTCCCGACCTAGCCGAACCCCTGAGGCAGCCGCACCCGCCGAAGGTCGACCCGATCGCCTCGGGTGGGGACGCCCTCTCGCCGCAGCAGCTCGAGCTGGCGCCGGCCCACGGCCAGGCTTCCGTCGGCCCGCACCACCCGGTGCCAGGGGACGTCGTCGTCA
>JBJMLC010000068.1:0-10329 GCA_045805485.1 Solirubrobacteraceae bacterium
AAAGGCTCCCCGGGAAAGGACGGGTGCCCCGCCTCACGGCCTGGCGGTCCGCCGCGCTCGGCGGAGGCTACGATCGGGGCCTCACCCTCGGAGGGGTGGCAGAGTGGTCGAATGCGCTGGTCTTGAAAACCAGAGTCCGTTCACGCGGACCGCGGGTTCGAATCCCGCCCCCTCCGCCTCTCACCGACGATCACTGCTCCGTGACGAGCTGGACCCTGTGGCCGTTGGGCTTGATGAGCAGGAGCGTGGTTGACGCCTCAGAGAGGTCGTACCCGGCGTCGGCGCCGTCGTGAAGGCTGGCGGTATCCACCAGGATCTCGATGTTGCTGGGATCGCCCAGGCAGTCCGTCACCTGCCGGCTTCCGGCCTTGTGCCGGCACGGGTTTCGACCGGGAAAGCGGACATAGACGTCGGCGGTCACGCGACCCTTCGAGCGGTTGTAGCGCCAGTGCGCCGTGTTCCGCCTGACCGGGATGAACACGCAGTAGACCAGGGCCGAGGCGCCGGGATGGATCCATGGATGGTCACTGCCGCCGTACTCCCAGGCCAGAATCGGGAACACAGGGCGCTCGTTCTTGCCGCATGTCGATATGAGCCGGCGGGCGGCCGGGTCAGAAGCCAGCTGGGACGAGGTCTTTGCGTTGATGTCACGGTTCCTGCCCGAATGGGTTGAGTAGTAGTGCCGCGCCCAGGACTTGACCTGCGCGAAGCTGGCGTTGGTTCTGCCAGAGCTGTGGGCCGAGGCGCCGGCCGCGCCGCCCAGCGCCGCGACGGCCAGCAGCGAGAGGATCAGTTGTTTGGGTCGCATCACGTCGTGGAGGCTAGAGGGTCGAAGCGACGGCAACGACAGTCCTCATGCAAACGCAGGCCTGGCAGTGCCCGTGCTCCGGCACGCGCCAGTGGCAGACCTGCGAGGATCGCCGCTGACATGAAGCGCCTTGTCCTAGCCGCCTCGCTGTGCTGCCTCCTGGCGCTCGCGCCGGGGGCCTCCGCCCTGACGTTCCGGAGCGCACGCGGGCTTCACATCGTGAAGATCAAGCATCTCGATTCACGCCTGACCGCGCTGGTGGTGAAGACCTCGGCGCTCCCAGATCCGGCCAACATCTACATCCTGCTCCCTCCGGGGTACGCGAGGCACCCCGGGCGCCACTACCCCGTCTTCTACCTGCTTCATGGAACGAGCGGCACCGCCTCGGACTGGACGATCAAGGGCCACGCCGAGAAGGTGATCGGGCGCAGACAGCTCATCACGGTCATGCCGGACATCGCGCTGAACGACGACGGCGGTGGCTGGTGCACGAACTGGCCCAACGGCGTGGAGCGGTGGGAGAAGTTCCACATCAACCAGCTGATCCCGTGGGTGGACTCAACGCTGCGGACAATCCCCACCCGCGCCGCGCGGGCGATCGCGGGCCTGTCGCAGGGCGGTTTCTGCTCCCTCAGCTATGCCGCCCGCCACCCGGGCCTGTTCAGTGTCGCGCTCGGCTACTCGGGAGCACCTGACATCTACTACGACCCCCAGGTCCGAGCCGGAGCGCAGGGCGTGATCAACGCCACCGAGGTGGGGCTTGATCACGTGCCGCCCAACACCTTCTTCGGCGATCCGGATACGAACGGGATCAACTGGGCCGCCCACGACCCGGCCACACTGGCCGAGAACCTGCGCTGGACGCGGACCTACATGTTCTGGGGCAACGGCAAGAACGGGCCCTATGACAACCCGAGTTCATCCGGCGGTGGCAATGGGATCGAGGCTCTGATCTGGAGTGACAACAACTACTTCCAGGCCCGGCTTGACTCCCTGGGGCTCCCCGCCTACTTCGATGACTACGGCAACGGAACCCACTCCTGGCCGTACTGGACCCGCGATCTGCGCTGGTCGATCGGCCGGATCATGTTCGACTTCGCCCACCCGGCACCCGCTCCCTCGCAGTTCACCTTCACCAGTGCCGATAACTCGTACTCGGTCTATGGCTGGCGTGTCCGCATGCACCGTGCGGCGCGAGAGTTCTCCACCCTCTCTCAGGCCGGGCGCCGCGGGTTTGACCTCTCGGGGAGCGGCTCGGCCACGGTGCTGACACCGCGTGCGTACGAGCCACGAGCGCGTTATCTGATCGACATGTATGGAGACGGCGCCAAGCACCGGACCACCACCGTTATGGCGGGGAGCGACCGACGCCTGAAGCTCGCGGTCCAGCTCGGGCCATCGAACCCCTACCAGCAGGACACCGCCCAGGCGCAGGCCCACGGGACAACTGTGTACACGACCACCGTCACGATCTCCCGCGCCCCGCACACAAAGCCGCGCCTGGTGGGACCCAGGCGGTGAGCGCGGAAGGTTCCAGCAACGGACGAGGTTCGGACCCGGCCTCCCAGCCGCGCCTCGCGCCCGCCTCACGCGCCGAGATGGGGCCGGTCAACGCGCTCATCGTGGAGATCCTCCGTCGAGCGGCGGGCACTCGCCGGGCGCCAAACCTGTTCTCAACGCTGGCCCGCCACCGGCGCCTGTTCAGAGGCTGGCTGCGCTTCGGGGGCGCGCTCATGCCCCGCGGAGCCCTTCCCCGATCCGATACAGAGCTCGTCATTCTTCGAGTGGCGCACAACTCTGGCTGCGAGTACGAGTGGCGCCATCACGAACGCCTGGGACGGGTCGCCGGCCTCACGACGGCCGATATCGCGCGCGTGCGCGAGGGTCCGCAGGCTGATGGCTGGAGCGCCCGGGAGTCCCTCCTGCTCCGGTGCGCCGACGCGCTGCACGAGCGTCAGGACATCCCGGATCAGCTGTGGGCCGCGCTGAGTCACGAGCTGTCGGACGTCGAGCTGGTCGAGCTGGTGATGCTCGTGGGCCATTACGAGATGCTGGCCACCACGATCGGGGCTCTTCGGATCTTGCCGGACGAGCCCGCCGGGGAGGGGCCGCGTACCAGCTCGCTCGCCGGGCGGCGCGTCCTGATCACCGGTGCGGCTCGCGGCATCGGCGCCGCCACGGCCCGCCGCCTGCACGAGCGAGGGGCTCAGGTGGCCCTGGCTGGCATCGAACCTGAGCTTCTGGAGCGCGTGGCCGCCGAGTGTGGCGGCGCCCCCGCGATCACCTGCGATGTCCGGGACCGTGACGCGGTGGAGGCGGCGGTCCAGACCGCCGTGGAGCATCTGGGCGGGCTCGACGTCGTGATCGCCAACGCGGGCGTGGCCGCCCAGCTGCCGATCCTCGGAGGCGACCCGGAAGTGTTCGAGCGGACGATTGAGGTCAACCTGCTCGGCGTCTACTACACGCTGCGTGCGGCCGCACCGCACATCGCCCACGAGCGCGGGTACGCGCTGGCCATCTCGTCGCTGGCGGCGGCCGTCCACCCGCCCCTGCTCGGCGCCTACAGCGCCTCCAAGGCCGGCGTGGAGGCCCTGGGCGACGTCCTGCGCATGGAGCTTCAGCACACCGGCGCGCGCGTTGGGGTGGCCTACTTCGCCGAGCTGGACACAGACATGACCAGCCGTGGCTTCGGCACCGAGGCGGCCGCCCGGATTCGCCGCGGGCCAAGCAGAGTGGCGCCGCTGAGCGTCGGCGTCGACGCCATCGAGCGGGGCGTGGCCTCCCGAGCCCGGCGGGTGGTCGCCCCGGGGTGGGCTGAACCGGTGCTGCACATCCGGATGCTCGCCCAGCGAGTGGTCGAGAGGGTCACTGCGCCGGGCCTGGACAAGGCACTGGAGGTGGCCCGCCAGGAACGCGCCCCCCTGACCACCGCGCTGGGGCCGCGCCAGTAAGAAAGCAGACCGTCCCCGGCCTGGATTCCGGCCACGGCGCGAGTTAAGATCGAGCTGACCATGGCTGAGACGACGTTCGCAGAGGCCGCCGTTCAGGCCCCTGAGCAGGAGATCGCTCCTCCTGCCCAGCTTCAGATCCCGGACTTCGAGATCGTTCCGCGGGTGGGGCTGATCATCATCGCCCCCATCCTGGGGCTATTGATCGCGGCCATCGCGGTCAACCGCCTGTGGCCGCTGACCTTCTTTCACGTGGCCGGTGGCGCCGCCTGGACGATCATCGACCTGTTTCTGGGCCTGATCCTGGGGCCGATCCTGGGTCGCCTGTCGATCCCCGCCCGCATCGAGATGACGACCAAGCTCATGCCCAAGATCCTGTTGATCATGCCGGTCGTCGTGACCATGACGCTGACCGCCGGCTGGCAGCTGGCCACCAAGATGGGGACCAATCTGACCTCGTTTCCCCAGCACGGCTGGGTGGTGGCCAGCATGATCGTCGTCGGCGTCATGTCGATCATCGCCCTGGGGCTGCTGGAGCCGGCAAACATCGCCGTGCTGGTGGAGCTGAAGAAGCCGCGGCCCAATCCGACCGTCATAGAGCGCCTCATGAAGCGCTTCATGTACTCCGCGGGGATCCTGGGCCTCATGCAGATCGCCACGCTGGTGATCATGACCAAGCTGGCCGCATCGTGAGCGAGCCTCGCTACCCCCCGGTCACCGCGCTGGCCATGGCCTCGCTGGCCCTGATCGTGACCGGCGGGATCTACCTGTCGGCGCATCTCCCCCGCCACGTCCCCCTCGGCCCCGCCGTGGCGCTGTTGGGCGCCTCGGCCCTGCTCCTGGTGATCAACATGGCTCTGCTCAGCCGGGTGCGGGAGTTCGACTGGCCCCGGTTCTTCGAGGTCGGAAAATGGTCATTGCTGGCCTATCTGGTCATCGCCGGGATGATCGAGTACGTCTTCCTGCGCAACCACCTCAGTGGCGGGCCGCTGGTCGTGCTGACGCTCTCGGTCGCGATCTTCGCCATCCACGTGCCGATCCTGGTCGGGTTCACTGTGGCGCGCTACCACGCGCCAGCGGACGCACCCGCTCCCTGAGGTGTGGCCGCCCGAGGCGCTCGAGTTCCTGCGCGAGCTCGAGGCCAATAACGACCGGGATTGGTTCAAGGCCAACCGCCAGAGGTACGACGAATACCTGGTAGCACCCGCGCGCGCGCTGGCCGAGCAGTTGAGCCACCTAGGCGAGCCACATCTCTTCCGTCCCTACAACAACCTGCGGTTCCGCCCGGGGCCCCCGCTGAAGGAGCACCTGGGGGTGGCGATCGGGTATGGCAGCGCGGGCAGTTACTACTTCGACGTGTCGCTTGACGGGTTGCTCGTCGGCGGGGGCCTGTTCCACCCCGCACCCGATCAGCTCGAGCGCTTCAGGGCGGCGATCAATGACGGGCGGAAGGCCGGGGGGTTCGAGCGTGCTGTGAGCACAGCCCAGGAAGCCGGGCTGTCGATGATCGAGCCGGCCCTGAAGCGGGCTCCCCGCGGCTACCCGGCGGACCATCCCCGACTCGAGCGACTGCGGCTCAAGCAGTTCACCGCGTACCGCCGCTATCCGGTCCGGCGCTGGCTGCACCTTCCCGAGTGCGACGAGCGCGTCAAGAGCGGCCTGGAGGCCACAAGGCCACTCGTCAGCTGGCTGGGCAAGAACGTCGGCCCGTCAACGCGCGAGCGGCGGTGACCCGGTCTACATCTGGGCCGCGGCGGCCAGGATGGCCTCGCGGATTCGGGGGTAGGTGCCGCACCGGCAGACGTTGCGGATCCCGTCCAGGTCGGCCTCCGTGAGGTTGGGACCCTTCTCCTTGACCAGCGCTACCGCGGCCATGATCTGCCCGGGCTGGCAGTAGCCGCACTGCGCCACGTCGAACTGAAGCCAGGCCCGCTGCATGGGATGGAGGTCCTGTCCCACGGTCGCCGGCAGCCCCTCGATCGTGGTGATGTGGTCGGTCGGCTTGATGTCCGAGACGGGCACCGAGCACGGATTGAACCCCTTGCCGTTGATGTGACATGTGCACGCCTTGCAGACCTCCAGGCCGCACCCGTACTTGGGCCCGTGTATCCCCAGCAGGTCACGCAGGACCCATAGGAGACGAACGCTGTCCTGACAGTCCACGCTGACCCGCTTGCCGTTGACGATGAACGTGTGGGTGGGCACCGCGACTCCCTCAGTGCGCCTGTCTGAGGCCGTTGGTCGGGGATGGGGGCACCGGCGGAACGGTCGGGTACGGCGTGAACCCCAGCGGCAGGTTGTGATTGATGGGGAAACTCGTGGGGAGCTGTCCGGTTGCTCGGGCGTACGCGCAGGCCACGGCGGCCATGGAGGGCGCCACGCCAAGCTCCCCGGCCCCTCCAGGATGCTTCCCGGTCGGCGGGAGCACGATCACATCGACCTCGAACGGGGTGTTCCACTGCCGCGTGTAGTACGCGTTGTCCCAGCTCGCCTCCAGGAAGTGACCGTCCTTCAGGTGCAGGCTGTAGGTGAGCGCCTGGGCGATCGCGTCCATGATGCCTCCCATCATCTGCGCCTTGAGTCCCAGCGGGTTGATCGGCAGGCCCACATCGACGGCAAAAACCGCCTTGGTCACACGGGGCCCGGTGTACGCGTCCTTGACCTTCCGGTTGACCGTGGCCGAGCGGCAGTCGATCTCCACCAGACAGGCCCCACGGCTCTTGTACTCGCTGTGGACCGCGATTCCCTGAGCGGTACCTCGCGGCATCGGTCGACCCCACCGGCCGGCCTTGGCCACAGCATCCAGGGCCGCCTTGAGGCGCGCGTCGCGCATGAAGGCTCGCCTGAACCGGTAGGCGTCCTGGCCCATGGCCTTGGCCACCTGGTCGACCATCAGCTCGGTGGCCGTGCAGACCTCCGGGCTATAGATGTTGCGGACGCTGCTGGTGTTGAACGTGTTGTAGGTGTAGACCTCGTTGAGCGCCTGGGTGACCGGCCCGAAGTTGTAGGGCACGTTCGCGGTAAGGCTGAACACGCCCTGCGAGTAGCCGAGGAAGTCCCCCTCAGGAAGCGTTCCGAAGTTGGCGCTCAGGATCTCCCCCAACCCGTGCGTGAAGTCCGTGGCCACGCTCGTGTGACGCTGATCGAAGCTCAGCACGTTGCTCCCGGAGTGGACGATCCGGACGCGGGAGGTGGACATCGGATGGACGCGACCCTGGCGAAAGTTGTCGCTGCGATGCCACATCAGCTTCACCGGCTTGCCAAGCTTCTGGGAAATCGCCGCCGCCTCGAAGGCCGCGTCCGCGAACAGATGACGCCCGAATGATCCGCCTCCCTGGGTCACGTGCACGGTGACGCTTGTCGGGGACAGGCCCAGATTCTGGGCGATCTGCTCCTGGGCATAGATCGGCGACTTCAGGGCCGACCAGATCTCGGCGCTGCCGCTCCTGACGTCGGCGATGGCGCAGTTCGTCTCCAGGGGGTCGCCGGGGCGGAAGTAGAACGTGAACACACGCTCCAGCTTGCTGCCCGGAAGCGCAGGCGAAAGCGGCAGCTCGGCCGCCCGGAGGTCCTTCAGCACGTCGGCGTCAGACTTGCCATCGACGGAGCCGGGACCCCAGTGGACCTTCAGGGCTCGGATGGCGTCGATGCACTGGCCAAACGTCCGGCCGCGCACGGCGACCCCGCCGGGGACGAAAGCCGTGTGCGGGATGATGGCCACGTCGGTGATCCCCGGCATGGCCAGCACGTGCGAGGCGTTCTTGACCGCCACCGCCGAGCCGTTGATCGTGGGGGGTCGGCAGACCATCGTGGGGAGGGCACCCGGGACCTTGACATCCATGGCGAACTGCTTCCGGCCGGTCACGATGTCCAGCGCGTCGATTCTGCGCTGCGGGGTGCCGACCAGGCGGTGCTGCGCCTGCGGTTTCAAGACGGCGCTCGCCGTTCTCGTCTTGGAAACCGCCGCCCGCCTGGCCAGCGACCCGTAGCCGGCCGTTGCCCCACCAGGTGCAGTGATGGCCCCGTTGTGCACCGACAGCTTGGAGGTGGGGGCACCCAGCACCTCTGCTGCCACGGCCAGAAGCTGGCCCCGGGCGATCGCGGCCGCCACCCGCACCGGCGTGTAGATGGAGTGCATGGAGTTGGAGCCGCCGGTGAGCTGGTTCCAGACCAGCTCGGGGCGGGCATCCGCCAGGGAAACGTCCACCCTGTCCAGGGAGATGTCCATCTCGTCGGCGATCGTCATCGCCACCGCGGTCGTGATTCCCTGCCCGACCTCGGCACGTGGCAGCGCGAAGGACACCGTCCCATCAGCGTTGACCACCACCGTTATGAGGTGGGCGGTCGGCTTCGTGGCCTGGGTGAGCAGGTCGGTGAGGTCGTAGTTGTCGACCGGCTGATGGGTCGGGACGGCAGCCCTTGCGGCGGGCGTCCAGAGCTGAGCACCCGCGGCCACCGTCGGACCCGCGATCAGGTACCCGATGAACCTCCGCCGAGATACCCCGCCTGGCTCCGAGCCCGCCGACGCGACGCCGTCCTGCGACTTCTCTCCCGCCGTCGATGTCGACATCATTTCCCTCCCGCAAGGGCCGCACCTGGATCCGGTGCGTAGCGTGAGTCTACCTGACGGCGTGCGCCCTCACGCGGTCTGGGATGGAGCGGCGGGACCCCGCTGACGGGTCGAGCTCAGGTGGGCTAGGCTGGATGCCAGGGCTAGAATCGCCCGTTCAAGCGCCCGTAGCTCAGCTGGATAGAGCGTCGGTCTACGGAACCGAAGGTCGGGAGTTCGAATCTCTCCGGGCGCGTTTCAAGGGCCCTGCCAGCCCTGATTCCAACTCGGCCTGCCCTCACAGTCTGTGAGACGACGGCGTTGGGTTCGGGTCGCTGCTACAGCGTGGTGAACGTGGCGCTGATCGGCTTGCTGGTGGTCTTGTTGAGGGTCGCAGTCGCGCGCATCACGTATCGACCTGGGGCGAGCGCGCCCCCGTGCAACCAGCCCGTGAACCTGAAGCGGTTCACACCGCTGCGATCTCGCCTGCTGAACGATCCGACCGCGCTCAGGCGGGTGCATGGATGGTTTTTGGCTGCACAGCGCAGGACTCGGAATGTTGTGCTCGCGGGGAGTGTGTCGCGGTAGCTGACAGTCGTGCCGGCGCCCTTACCGGGCGCGATCGTCGGGCCATGGGTCGCCGGTTTGAATGTCTGAGGTCGGAGCGTAAGAGCGCTCAGCCGCGGCACCGCTCGCCGCACCGTGTAGGTGATCGATGTGCTCGTGCGCTGTCCGTCGAGGCTGGTCGCGGTCACCGTGTAGCTGTGCTGCCCGAGAGAGCTGGTGTTCAGTGTCGCCGGGCTGGTCGAGCCGTGCGAGTCCTTACAGGAGCTGATACCCGGGCCATAGCTGGCCTCAGTGCAACTAAAGCTCGCCCTCACCTTCTGCCCGAGTGTGTACATGCCTCCTGAGGATGGCGAGGTGATCCTCGCTGACGGCGCTCCCACCGAGAACACCGACACCGTGCTGCTGCCGAAGTTGACGCTCGCGAGCAGCCCACCCGACGGGCTGAACGCCACCGAGTTCGGGTTGCTGCCGCTGCCGGTCGTAAACGGTGAGCCGGTCACCGGGGTCAGCGCCCCGCCAGCCCCGACCGAGAACACCAATACCGAGTTGCCGCTGTAGTCGGCGACCGCGAGCAGCCTTCCCGACGGGCTGAACGCCACCACCTTCGGGTTGCTGCCGCTGCCGGTCGTAAACGGCGAGCCGGTCACCGGGATCAGCGCCCCGCCAGCCCCGACCGAGAACACCGACACCGAGCTGCTGCCGTCGTTGGCAGTCGCGAGCAGCTCACCCGAGGGGCTGAAAGCCACCGAATTCGGATTGCTGCCGTTGCCGGTCGTAAACGGCGAGCCGGCCACCGGGGTCAGCGCCCCGCCCGCCGCGACCGAGAACACCGAGACGGAATTGCCGCTGAAGTTGGCGGTCGTGAGCAGCCCATTCGAGCTGAAAGCCACCGAAACCGGGTTGCTGCCATTGCCTGTCGCGAACGGCGAGCCAGCCACCGGGGTGAGCACCCCGCCGGCACCGACGGAGAACACCGACACCGAGTTGCCAAAGTAGTTGGCGGTCGCGAGCAGCCCGCCCGACGGACTGAAAGCCACCGACTGCGGGTAGGTGTCGGTCGTAAACGGCGAGCCGGTCACCGGGGTCAGCGCCCCACCCGCCCCGACCGACAGCACCGACACCGAGTTGCTGGCTTCGTTGGCGGTCGCCAGCAGCGCACCTGACGGGCTGAACGTGACCGAGAACGGGCCGTCAAGCCCGCCGCTGGTCTCAAACGGCGAGCCGGTCACCTGCTCCAGACCCCCGCCCGTCCCGACCGAGAAGACAGATACAGAGTCGCCGCCGTACACGGTCGCAAGCAGCTTCCCGGACGGGCTGAACGCCACCGAAGACGGATTAGTGTTGCTACCGGTCGTAAAAGGCGAGCCCGCCACCGCCGCGAACACCGGGGACGTCGCCGACGCCGGACCCGCCCACATCACGCTCGCGATCGGGCCCAGCGAGAACACAGCGAGCAG
>JBJMLC010000069.1:0-31566 GCA_045805485.1 Solirubrobacteraceae bacterium
GACCGTTGTGCCGCCCGTCGAACAATCCGAGGGCGCTGAGGCCTGCGGGCCGAACACCTTGAACGTGACCGTACCCGACGGGGAGGCCCCACCCGACAAGCTGGCCGAGATCGGGCCGCCTGCCGTCCCCGACGACGGCGCCGACATCGACAGGCTCGGGACGGCGACGACCGTCGCGGTCACCGCGGTGCTCGCGTAGTGGATCCTGAGATAGCCATCTGGGTTGGGAGCACAGGGCACCGGGAGGACTGCGCCTTCTGGAGCATTCGCGAACGCCCCGCTCAGCGTCCCGCCGGTGGTTTGAATCAATGTGTATGACTGGCCAGGAGTGAGCGTCAAGCATGTGAAGCCCGCGCCTTGGAAACCAAGATCGCCGCCGAGCGACACATTTCCGCTGGCGCTGAGCAGTGATGACGCCGAGGTGTCGACCACGGGGACGATTTTGCTGGCCGAGACGGTGCTCAAGGCGCCGTTGACCGTGACTGTCTCCGGCGAGGATGTCCCGAGATCGAGCGTGCCGCTGGTGAGCGTCAGCGGACCGGTGGTGAAGTTGGCTTCCGCCAGCGCCCTGCCTTCGAGTGATACAGGGCTCCCGTCGGTTCCGTTGTAGGACGGGCCTGAAAGCTCGAACACACTGTTCGAGCTGGTGCCACTCAGAGTGAGCGTCCCAACCTCGACTCCGCTGAGGCTCGCGATCGAGCCGCCGCTCACTCCGATGCTCAGCGTGTGGGACCCCGTGATGTTGCCTGAGAAGGACAAGTCCTCACCCCCGATGAGAGACCACGTTTGATCGGCTGCCAGTGCAATCGGCATGCCAAACGTGGCGCTCAGGCTCGTGCCGGAGGAGCTGGCGCTGATCCCGCCCGCCCCTAGGGTGATCGCGTTTCCGGTGAAGTTGTAGCTCGACGTGTCGCCGATCGTGATCCCAGACGTGCTCATGCCTGTCACATCATTGTTGCTGCTGTAACACGCATCCCCAGCCGGGCATGAGGAGAGTGTTGGGAATATCAAGGTTCCATTGCTGCCGCTGGTAGGAGTTGCCCCACCAGCCCAGTTGGACGCATTCGACCAATTTGACGCCGACGCGTTGCCCGATGTCGCCGTCGCGCCCGTCCACGTGCTATCAGCAAGAGCCGTCGACGCAGACACCAAAACCCCCAGCACAGCAACCACCAACAGGCCAGCGAGGCCAACCATCCATCCCCGCCCCGCAGCCGACACCAGCATGACCAACCTTCCTCGCATTCGACGCATCCCTCATCAGCGGCGCAACTTAGCGCCAGGTGGTTGGAAGTCCCCTGATCCCGCTCGAGGAACTACCGAGCATTGTGACCCGCATCCCGCCCCTTCGCACCAGGCAACCACCCCAGGATTAGCAAAAGTGGACAGAAATCGGGCATTCTCCGGATCGGTACACAGCCCAACGCGGGTTCAGCTTTTGGAAGCGCTATGGAAGCGCCAGATGCAGCAGACGGCAACAGAATCACCACTGAGATGCCCAAGATCAACGGAATCCCGAGTGATCGGCCACAAACGGCAACGCACGGCAGCAGATCGGGCGCGATAAGCAAGTAAGGGGTTCACGCTCCTTCGCGGGTTCGAATCCCGCCCACTCCGCTCCTGTAAATCGCTGCTAACGCGCGGAATTGCCGAACGCCTCGACCAACGGATGGTCTACCGGAGATCGTGATGTGCTCACCGAATGGCGTGCGGCCTGATCGTCTGAGCCATCCGGTCGGTTGCTCGGCCTGGATGTACACCTTGCCTGCGGGGCAGTCACGCCGACAAGGATCAGGGCGAGTGTTCTAGAGAGGGCCCGGTATTGCCGGGCCCTCTTTTTTGTTGCACAGCGTCCATGCCTAAGTTAGGCTGGGCGGCACCCGTCTGAGAAGGCGGGGGTGAGGGACCACCACGTCGATATTTTGGGGGTTGTTGTGGCCTATCGCCACGCCGGTCTGACTCGCCGCACGTTCCGTCTGCCCGCCCTCGTATCGCGCGTCGTGCTGCTCTCGGTGCTCGTGGTGGGCGCTGCCGCCGCCCCGGCTCAGGCCAGTACGCCGCCATGCGGCAATGCTCAGACGAATGGTGCCAACACCATCGTCACGTGCTCGTATACCGGCGGGCTCCAGGAGTTCCCCGTCCCCTTCGGCGTCACCACGCTGCAGCTCGATGTCAAGGGAGCCGCAGGAGGCAGCAGCACCTTCCTCGTCGGCGGAAAAGGCGGTGAGGAATCCGGCAACCTGTCCGTCAGCTCGGGGGACGTGCTGGACATCCTGGTTGGGCAGGCCGGGGGCAACGGGACTGGCGGCGGGACTGGCGGTGTAGGTGGCTTCGGCGGGGGCGGAGACGGCGGCTCCTCAAACACCCAGCCGGGCGGCGGGGGGGGCGGCGGCGGCTCGTTCGTGTTCGACGACAACGGCACGTTGGAGCTGGTGGCCGGTGGCGGGGCCGGCCCGGGCGGGAACGAATCGTGTAACAGTGCGGGTGCCACTCCCGACGGCGGAGGGGACGTAGGCGGCACGTACGGCGGCACGGAGGACTGCTCGGGCGGGACCGGAGGGACGCAGGGCGGCGGAGGGACTGGGGGCCCCGGCATAAGCCAGCAGGGCGACCCGAACGCCGGCGACGGGAGCGGGCCCGCGCATTGGAACTCGGGCAGCCCGGTGCTTGGGCAGGGCGGTGCTGGCAATCAGACCGATACCGGTGATGGCGGCGGCGGCGGCGGCGGGGGCTTCTACGGCGGCGGCGGCGGGGCGTACGTCGCTGGAGGGGGTGGTTCCGGCTACATGTCCAGCAACATCTCGGCCGGACAGAAGCACAATGGGGTCAACTCCGGCAATGGAGTGGTCACGATCACCTACGCCACGCCCGCCGCGCCACAGATCGCCAGCGCCGGCGGCGCGACCTTCGCGGAGGGCCATCACAGAACCTTCACGGTTACGACCACGGGTCTGCCAACGCCCTCGATCGACGATGGCTCCGCGAACCTGCCCGACGGAGTCACGTTCACCGACAACGGGGACGGCACGGCGACGCTGGCGGGCTCAGCTCAGCCAGGCACCGCAGGCGTTTATCACTTCACCATCACCGCTTCGAACGGGGTTGGCCCGAACGCCTCCCAGAAATTCACCCTCTACGTCTCCGCGCTCTGCGGAACCCCGGTTCTCTCGCACGGCCGCTACGTCGCCACCTGTCCGTATGACGGCGCTGCTGAGACCTTCAAGGTCCCGGCAGGCGTGCACTCGGTGTCGGCAGATGTGCGCGGAGCTCAGGGTGGAGGCAGCACCGATGGGCCAGCCGGCGCTCTCGGCGGCGATACGCACGCCACCTTCGCCGTTTCGCCCGGCGACATGTTGACGGCATTCGCGGGCGGGCAGGGCGCTGTGGGTGTGGCCGGTGGGAGCCCCAGCGGTGGTGCTGGTGGCTTCGGCGGCGGTGGGGACGGAGGCGCCGGTGGCGGGGAAAGCGGCGGCGGCGGCGGGGGGGGCTCGTACCTCTTTGACCAGCTCGGCGATCTCCTGGCCGCTGCCGGAGGCGGCGCCGGGGGTGGCGGCTGCGCCGGTGGATCCGGAGGCGGAGGCAATGGGGTCGCCGGGAGCTGCGGTGCGATCTCCGGCGGCGGCGGCGGCACGGCAACCGGTGGTGGCAGCGGCGATAACGTGGGCTCGTTTTTCGGAGGGACCAACGGCACCGGCCCGGCAAGCACCGGCAGTGGCTTCCCGACATTTGGTCAGGGCGGTGCCGGCGGGGTCTTCGACTTCGGCGGCGGGGGCGGTGGGGGCGGCTACTACGGCGGCGGAGGCGGGGAAGGAGGCAGTGCAACTGCCGGACCTCGGACCAGCGCTGGAGGCGGTGGCTCCGGTTTTGTCGCCCCTGGAGGAACGCGAGCCAGCCGGACCGCCGGCGTGAACCCGGGCAACGGTGTGGTCACGATCACGTATAGACCGGCGCCGCCCACGGCGAGGATCGGCTCGCCCGCCTCGGGCAGGACGTATCGCCAGGGCCAGGTCGTGCCGACCCATTTCAGCTGCGCGGAGTCGGTTGATGGCCCGGGGCTGAGCTCGTGCAAGGACAGCAACGGGCTTGGCTCGCCTGGCGGGGCCAGCAGAACCGGCCATTTGGACACCTCGACCCTCGGACAGCACACCTACACGGTCACCGCGGTTTCCAAGGATGAGCAGAAGGCCACAGAAAAGATCACCTACACGGTCAAGCCCAAGCCACCCACGTGCACGGTCCACCAGCCGAGCGGAGTGGTGCTGTTGCCGGCGAAGGGTAAGCAGCCGAAGGGAGACCAGGGCAAGGTCCTGCTCAAGTTCACGTGCAATCAGGCGCTGAGCATGCGGGTCGTTGGGAAGCTGACCTCGGTGTTCAGGCGGCGCACCCGGACGTTTGCGCTGGATCCGGTGGCCGGGCGTGCTCAGGCTGGGAAGGTCGGGACTGTGAGGCTGCGGCTCCCCAGCGGGGCTCTGAGCGCGCTTGAGCAGGGTGCCAAGCAGTCGGTGGCGCTCACTCTGACCGCGAGCAACGCCAATGGCGCCTGGCACGGCCGGGCGTCCATCGCCCGCCTGCACGGAGTTAGGCGGAGACCGGCCTGATCGATAACCGCTCGAAGGGGCGTCGCGAGAACCACGCCCCTTCCCGCTTTCAGAGCTACGCCACAGGACGGACTGAGCGGGTACCCATACGCGGCGTCATCCTGGCCAGAAGCCCGGCGTTTGCGGCCGAGGCGTGGCGTAGCCGGTACATGAGCCGCGCTCCGAATCGAGCCATCGGGTTGTCTGGGGCCCGTGGCGGTTATGGTCGGGTTGGGGCTGGTGCTTGCTGGCGCCGGGCTCGGCAAGACCGCAAGCCATCCGGAAATAGAACGGTCGCGTCGGCGACAGCCGAGTGTCCCGGTCGAAGCCCGCCTATGTGATCGTGATGGTCTTGCGGGTGGTGCGGTGACCGTGTAGGACGACCAGCGTGTAGCGGCCGGCCGGCATCCTGCGCAGCTGAGCCACGATCAGCTCAGACCGCGACGATCTCAGCGGCACGGTCCAGCCGGCCGCGTACACCGTCCGGCCACGCAGAAGCCTGGCCACGGCGGGCCGGGAATGTAGAACAACGCGGCCCGTCAGAGGTGCCTTTGAGCAGACCTCCCTGGACCTGCCGTGCCGTTTGGATGTCTTGCATCTGATCACCTCGACCTGACCGCGGTAGCCGCGCGGCCCACGCGGTCCGGTGTGACCCGTCGAGCCCTTGGGCCCAGTGGCGCCCTTGGGCCCGGTGTGACCCGTCGAGCCCTTTGGCCCCGTGGCGCCCGTCGAGCCTTTCGGCCCGGTGGTGGCCGTCGCACCCGTCGACCCCGTGAGGCCGGTCGACCCCGTGGCGCCCGTGGGGCCGCTGTTGGCCGGCACTCCGGCTCCGGACAGGCCGATCGCCCCCGGCATCGGACGGGCGTTGCTTGACCCGAGTGCCAGCGAGGCGCTCTCCGCCCCGATCGCACTGGGGGTGAAGCGCACACCGACCCAGCAAATCTGCCCCACGGCCAGAGTCTTCCCCTGGCAGAGATCGTCGCCAGAGGGGATGGTGAAATCCGCGGCGTTCGTCCCTGAGATTTGAGCTGGTGAGACGAAGTGAAGCGGCGCGCTGCCCGTGTTCTGCACCTCCAGCCAGGACACCGGCCCCCGCTCGCCGATCGTCTGATCGCCGAAGTCCAGGGCGGTAGGAGATGACACCGTCGACACGTCAACGAAGTCCCACACCGCGCCGGCGAGGCTGTTGTCGAACGGGCCGCCGATCAGCGCGCGGAGGCCATCCGAGGAGATCGCAAGGCTGTCGCCAAAGAAACCCTGTCCGGTCTCGTCGCTGGCGGTGAGCTTTGATCCCTGCTGATCCCAGGAGGGGTCTGCGCGGGTAAACACCCAGGCCGCCCCAGCCTCGTTGTTGTCCCTAGGTCCGCCGATCAGTGCGGTGCCCCCGTCCGGGGAGAGCGTCAGCCGGAAGCCGAACTGACCGGGACCAACCTCATCTGACGGGGTGAGCTTCGATCCCTGCTGGCTGAAGGTGGACCCCGAGCGGGTGAATGTCCACACAGCCCCGGAATTGCTGTTGTCATCCGGGGCGCCGATCAGCGCGGTGGCGGCGTCTGAGGACAGCCCAACCGCGGAACCGAACTCGCCCCCGCCGGACTCGCCGGTCGCGGTGATCTTGGTTCCCTGCTGGGTCCAAGTGGAGCCGGCGCTGACGAACAGCCAAGCCGCCCCCGCGAAGTTGTTGTCCCAGGGGCCGCCGATCAGCGCGGTATCTCCAGCTGGTGTCAATGCCACGCTATCGCCGAAGAAGCTCGTTCCTGTCTCGTCCGAGGGGGTGATCTTGGTTCCCTGCTGGGTCCAGATGGAGCCTGACCGGGTGAACACCCAGGCCGCCCCCACAGCGTTGTTGTCGTTCGGGCCGCCGATCAGCGCTGTGTTTCCGTCCGACGACAACACAACACTGCTGCCGACGTTGCCGTCCCCGGTCACGTCCGAGGGGGTGATCTTGGTTCCCTGCTGGGTCCAGGTGGAGCCTGACCGGGTGAACACCCAGGCCGCCCCGATGAAGTTATTGTCGATGGGGCCGCCGATCAGGGCCGTGTTCCCATCGGCCGAAAGCGCGACGCTGGAACCAAAATCGCCACTGCCGACCGCGTCGCTGGCGGTGAGCTTCGGCCCCTGTTGGGTCCACGTGGAGCCCGAGCGAGTGAAGGCCCAGGCCGCCCCAACATTGTTGTTGTCGCCTGGACCGCCGACCAGCGCCGTGCTCAGGTCCGAGGAAAGAGCGACGCTGAAGCCGAACTCGCCGGACCCGATCTCGTCCGAGGGGATGCGCTTTGAGCCCTGCTGGATGAACGGGTCGATCTTCACCGGATAATGAGCGCCTCGGTCATCCACTCGCAGTGAGAGTGAGTCCCCGCGAAGCACGAGGCGCGCCGGCAATTCTCCTCCGGAGGAGTCAACCGCGGTCAGGCCGCCGTAGCGAAACACCACACGGCCCGATGTCGACCGCAGGACGATCTTGGAGGCGGAGCGGCCGGCCTGCAGCTCCCCACCAAGACCGAGCGCCACGGTCAAATCTCCCGCGGCGCCGGCAGGCCGGTGCGAGATAGTGAACCCCTGCTCCACACCCAGGGGGCCGGCCGCATACCACGCGCTCATACCTGGGTAGCGCAGGCTGACTCGGTTGCCATCGGCCAACACGTCCGGACCGCTCACCCGGCCGGGTGTGCCGCCGCGGCCCACTCCCAGCAGGGACACCGACGCAGTCCCTCCGTCCGCGCCCAGCCGCACCTTCGAAGCGTCGACCGACGCTCGCACACCGCCACCGGCCAGCTCGAAGCCCCCAGCAGCCAGCCGCCGGGCGGCAAATGCCCGTTCTCCAGACCCCACCGCAGAGGAAATCGTGCCCTGCGCGGACATCGGGAGCACCTCAAGGCGTTTCAACCCGGCCGAGTCACGAGTCCCCAGACCCGGGGCGGCAGAGCCAGCGAGCGCGGCGTGAAGGCCGAGTCCCATGAGCACCGCCATCAAGCCTGCAGCGGACCACACCAGTGACCGCCGACGGGAGAGCCGTGCCTCCCCGCCTCTCAAGTCACAGACATCAACAGCGCCATGCGAGCGCGCGACGGACTCAACCACGCCAAGCCTCCTGGTTGCTTTGGACCCCAGTCCCCCAACGCCAGCGCGTCGGCCAAGTCAGCCCCGCCAAGCTACATCCCGGCTTCCCGTTTCGCCCCAGGGAGCCACCCCAGGATTAGCACCAGTGGCCAGAAAGCGGACATTCCCCGCGGACCCGTGCGCAGCCCCAGCGCGGGCTCAACCTTTGGAAGCGCTATGGAAGCGCCAAACGGCAGCAGGCCGCAACAGAATCTGTGCCGATGTGCCCGATATCCCCCGGAGCGGCGGGAATCGGGGACGAACGGCAGCACCCCGCAACACGCCGCTCGCGATAAGCGAGTAAGGGGTTCACGCTCCTTCGCGGGTTCGAATCCCGCCCTCTCCGCTCTACGCTCGCCTGCGGGCTGCCCGTGGCGGGCTCACCGGCCTGTGCCGGTCAGGGAAACCCGGTGCGGGCCGCCGAGGCCGTTGTCCCTGATGACGAGGATCGCTCGCCGGGCGCCTGTCGCACGGGGCGCGAAGACAAGCTTGACCGAGCACGAATGACCAGGGGCGATTCTTTGCTGCGAGCAGCTGTCCGAGAACCGGGTGAAGTCCGCTGGATCGGCGCCACTCAGTGAGGTCTTTCCGACCGACACAGGGACGCTGCCGGTGTTGGTCAGCCTCACCGCGCGCACCGCGCTCGCCCCGCCGACAGGTTCCGTGCCGAAACTGAGGGACGCCGGGGCCACTCTCACCTCAGGAGCAATGAACCTGTAGCGGTCGCCAGGGCTGGTGGCGCTCGTGCCCCCCGGCCCCACCACCCTGACGTGGACCGTCGCGGCGGCGCCGTGAGGCGTGACGGCGGTGATCCGCGTGTTCGAGACGATCCGGAAGCTTGCCGCTGGCGTCGAACCAAACCGGACGGCCGTGGAACCGCTGAGATGGTCGCCCGTGATGACGACTCGCTGGTGGCCCGCGGTCGAACCACTGCTGGCGGCGACGTGGCTTACCACCGGGGCGAAGAAGAAGCGGGCGCCGAGCTGGAGTTGCTCCTGGTCGTTCAGGGTGCCCGTTTCCGTGGTGCCGTTGGGGAACTCATCATCGAACACCCTGGCAGCCGACGCGGGATCCTCCGTGATTGATATCCCGCTCTCGCCGTCGCCATCGTGGATGGTGACGCCGATCAGGTCCTCGGCATGAACCGGCAGGCTCGCCGGGAAGGTGACGACCGCAGCGCTCAAGGTCTCCTCGCGGCTGGTCTGTTCCGCCGTGAATTGCCCGCCCGTCGTGGTGTGCACCACGCGCAGCCTCGCGCCCGCCTGCGCCCCTTGCCCGGTGGCCCACCAAGCGACGATCCGACCAGTCGCGGGTACCGCGACGGTATCGGTGCCCGGCAGCGCCGTCTGAATTACCGTGCCTCCAGTGTGGAATCCATTTGTGTTCGACTGAGGCGAGGCGACACCGATCGTCACCTGCTCGGCCACGGCCGGTGCCGCCAGAACCGCCAGCACCACGAAGGCTCCTCCGACCATGGCCGCTCTGCCCAGGGCAGAGACCCACTGCGGCTCCAGTGCCGACCTGCGCGAGCGAATCAGCCCTCGAACCATGCGCCGACTGTAATCCCGCAACGTCCGCGCGTCAACGGACCGGCGCCGCAGTGCGTCAACGGCTGAGTCATGCTGCGGGCATGAGCTCGAACACGCCGACCGGCTTGGGCGCACCTTTGACCTCATGGGAGCCGAGGCTCCGGACCTCGAGACCGACCCCCAGGAGCCCGGCCGTACTCTCGGACAGACAGATCCTGTCTGGTTCCGCGAGTGTCTCCATTCGCTTGGCCAGCGCCACCGCGTAGCCGCTGACGGAGCAGCAGCGCCGGTAGCCCGTCCCGATGATCCCGGTTATGAGTTCCCCAGAGTTGATCCCGATGCGGATCGAGAGCTCGAGATCGTGATCACGGCGAAGTTCGGCCGCTGGTCCGCGGATCGCGTCGCGCAGCGCGAGCGCCGCCTCGCAGGCGCGCTGGGCGTGGTCGTCCGCCACCCCCTGAGGCCCGAACACCGCCAGGATGCCGTCGCCGGTGAAGGCGCGCACGCGCCCGCCCGAGGCGTGGACGGCATCTGACATGAGCTCGAAGAGCCGCGCGGTGATCGTCCACCACTCCTGGGCATCGATCGAGCGGCTGAGCGCCGTCGAGCCATTGATGTCGACGATCAGTACGGTGGCGTGCTCGCGCTCGCTATCCCGCACGAAGGGGTCCCGGGCGGCCGAATGGTCGAGGGTGGCGGGAAGACTGAGGGCCCAGGGTGGCGGTGCGGGCGCGCGTCGCCGGTCGTTACTGGTTGGGATGGCCGTGATCGTCGCCATGACGGTCCCAAGGATGCGGAGGTTCGATCAGAGCCCGCTCATAGAGCCCTCAACCGGAGCGCAGAGGGACGTCAGGGGGCCGGCGGGGGCGGGGGATCAAGCACACGGCTGAAGAACTTATTGCGCAGCAGGTCGCTCGGATCCAACCGGTGCTTGAGCGTGAGAAACTCGCCAGCCTGCGGGCCGTACATGGCATGCAGTGTTGCCGGGTTGACACGGACGTTCTTGACCAACGACACGTGGCCGTGGAAGTCGGTCCAGAGGATGTCGGCGAGGGCGCGAAAAGCGTCCTCGACGGGGTCGGTGTCGTTGGTCTCGAAGGCGTAGCTGACGGCGAATCCGGGCCGCCTGGCGTTGGGCGAAAGACAGAACGTCCAATCTTGGGGCAGATACAGGACGTCGGTGATCGTCGGGGTCAGGTTTCGAGCGGCGAGTTCCTTCTGGGCTCGGTCGAGCCAATCGAGGAGCGGCTGGTGAGCGTCCGGCGCGTCGAGATCGATGGGAACGACGAATGTCTGCTGGATCGTGTGGAGATCAATTCCGAACGTCCGCGCCAGGTTCCGGGCGATCAGGTTCGCGTCCATGAAGAACAGGTAGCCCTGCAGTCCGTCGGTGTACTTCATGCCGCTCCACGTGAACATGAAAAAGCCACGTGAGAGCACCCGGCAGAGACGGCGCTTACGCATTAACCATTGGGCCAGGATCGTCAGCGGGAAATGCGGATGATGGAGCAGGTAGGGCCATCGCCAGCACGTCTTTACGAGCTTGGACTTGAACAGCAGCGCCGATGGATGATCGCCACCGGCGGGGTACAGGCCCGCCGAGATGGCCTCCCAGTCCTCCCCACCGCAATCCGAGTTCGCGCGAGCCGTCGCATTTGCTCGAGCCGTTTTGGTCTCTGGGATCAGCTTGCTGACCAGATGCTCAAATGAGTCGAGCTTGTCGACCTCGGTCCTCACCGCGATTCTGCTCGACCCACATCGACGCACGGCGTAGGTGATCTCAAGGAGAGCGCCGAGGTATCCGAAGCCGCCAACGACGGCCATGAAGATCCGTTGGTCCTCGGTCCAGGTGGCGGGATTTGGATTGCCCGGTGGCGGGGGCGAGTAGTCCTGGGCGCTTCCATCGATGCGCATCATGCGAAAGCTCAGGACGTGCTCCGCCTCCTTCCCGTATGAAGGCGAGAACCGGGACAGGCAGTCAGCCGCCAGCGTGCCGCCCGGGGTCGCGAGTGACGAGGTGACGGTGCCGTAGGGCACCAGACCCTTGCGCTTGAGCCGGCGCACGATCTTGCCCCATGGCGCGCCCGCCCCGACGGTCACCTGAGCACCGGGGCCGATTTCGATCTTGTTGAAGTTCTCCATCGAGACGACGATCTGGCAACCCAGCGACTGGTCGTCAAAGGCATGCGCACCACCTCGCACGGTCACCGCCCGGCTCTCCCGGGTGGCGAACGCGAAGATGCACCGAAGCTCGGCCTCATCCCGGGGCCGATACGCGTCAGCGTCCGTGTGGAACAGCCCGGAGTACGCCTCGAGGCGCTCCTCTCCGTGAGCCACCGCGTCCAGGCAATCCCCTTTCCCAGGCACTACGCGACCGCCTCCGCGTCGAGAAGCCCGCGGGCGAGCGCCGTGCTGAGCTCGTAACCGTTTGCCCTGGCGAGGTGAAGCGCCCTTTCCGCGAGCCCCACGCCCTCCGCCGTCTCACCCGTCGCGAGCAGGCAATGCGCCCAGGCACACAGGTTGCGCGCCTCCCACACCTTGACTCCCTGCTCCTCGTGGAGGCGCGACGCCGCGACGAAGTGCTCGCGCGCCCGGTCGGTTGCCCCGAACGTGGCCGCAAGTCTGCCCAGGTGATGTTCGGCCGAGCCGTACCCGTTCGCCCCATCCCACACCAGCTGGTCGCGCCAGGGCAGGATCAGCTCGTAGAGCGCCGCCGCGGCCTGCTCCGAGGCCACGTCGGCTGCGACTATCCCCCACAGGGCCAGCGCGGTCAAGTACACCTGGTCTCGGGGGAGCTCCGCGAACCCGCGCTCGGTCCGCCGCTCGAGCATCGGTGCTGCCTCGCGGACACGGCCGAGGCCGCAGAGCACGGTCGCGTAGGCTGCCTCGTAGGCTGGGACGGCCGGATAGTTGGCCGCTGCCTGTTCCATGACATCGACGACCTCGGCACTCCGGGCCTGCTCGACCCTGAGCATGCAGATCTGCCCGAAGGCGATAAAGGCGGTGTCGGGCTCGGCGGCCTGCTCACCCAACCGCGCGGCAGCCTCGGCCAGCCGCTCGGACTCCGCCAGATCGCCGCGTAGTTGCGCAAGGCCGGCGGCGAAATAGGTTGCATGCCAGCGCAGGGCGGGTTGCCCCAGAGCATCGGTCCGTTCCCGGAGCCGTGACAACGTCGCCGAAGCTTCGGTCAGATGTCCCGACTCCACCGCGACGTGGACGGAGCGGTCGAGCGCCCAGATCGGCACGAGCGGGTCGTCCGCACGGGCAGCGAGTTCGCGCATCTCCTCAGCGGTCCGCCGTCGCTCGTCGAGAGTGTCGACGCTCCACGTGGCGTGGAAGTGGTCTCGTAGCACATACGGCAGGACGCGCTCATCGCCGGCCTCGCGGGCGAGCCCCAACGCCTCATCGGCCAACGCCCAGCGCCGTTCGTAGTCCGGATCGAACTGGAGCTCCATGGCCTGTAGCGAGAGCAGCCGCGCGCGCGTGGCTGGATCCCCGCCGCGGTTCATGACCGCCGCACGATCGAGCACCGCCAGTCGTTCTGCGTCGACCGCACCGAACGCGCTCGCGAAGCCGCGGCTGTTCGCCGTCGCGGCTCTGGCCATGCGGGCGCCGTCGCCGATCTCCTCGGCCAGACGGGCCGCAGCCAGGAATGTCTCCCGGAAGGCGGCGTGACCCGCTTGGCGCTGCGCCTCCCCAAGGCAGATCATGAGCTCGCAGCGCTGATCCTTGGCACCGGACGGCGAGTCGTCAAGTGCCCCCATCGCCTGCTCGAACCAGCGCAAGGCCTCACCGGGTGCCAGCTGTGCCAGGGCGTGCTCGCCCGCCCGCATGGCGTACGCCACGCTCCGTTCGGGGTCCGGTGGGCTGGCGGCCAGCCAGTGTCGGGCTAACTCCTCGACCCGCTCCTCGGCGTTCTCGCCGCGCAGCTCTTCAAGGGCTTCGGCGATTCTGCGGTGGAGCCGAGTCCGCCGTGTGTGGCCTACATCCTCGTACAGCGAGTGATGGATGAGATCGTGGGCAAACATGAACGAGCCGACCCGGTCACCGCGCTCCTGGACGAGCGCGGCTTGCTCCGCGCCGTCGAGCAGGTCGATCAGCTCGTCGGCATCGATCTCGGCGACGCGCTCCAGCACATCGAGGTCGAAGCGGGAGCCGATGATTGACGCGTACGTCAGCGCGTCCCGACACTGAGGGCCCAGCCTGCTCACGCGCCGCCGTACCACCTCGCGCACACTTTGGGGAAGTCCCAGCGCTCGGAGCCGGGGGCTCGCACTATCTTTCGACGATGAGGCATCAGCGCGGTCGCCGGTGGTGCCCGCGTCCGCCAGGTGGCGCAGCATTTCGCCCACGAAGAACGCGTTGCCGCCGGTTTCGAGAACGAGGTCGCGCGCCAACTCACCGTCGTGCGCATGCGCCGGCGGAACGCCGGTGGCCTGCAGTAGCGACTGAATGTCCTCCGGCCCCAGCCCGGGGATGGCGAGCCGCTCGACCCCGTGCTCCCGACGCAGGTCAGCCAGCAGTGTCGACAGCGGATGCTCGTCAAACAGGTCGCTGTCGCGATAGGTGGCGAGGACGAGCAGCCGGAGGGGACTCGTCTCAGCGAGGACGTGTTTGAACAGCCCGAGCGTGGTCGTGTCCGCCCAGTGCAGGTCGTCGATGAGCACGACCAACGGCGCCAACGCGCTCGCCTGCTCGAGCAGGCCGACCACCGCAGAGAAGAGCAGATAGCGCTCTGACTCGGGATCGGTCTGGCTCGGCGCAGGCGCTTGCGGCACCCTCCTGGACACCGCAGGCAGGATCCGTGCGAGGTCACCTCCGTACCGCTCCAGATACCCGGCCAGCAGCTTCTCGTCGGCATGCTCGACGAACGGGGAAAGTGCCTGGATCCACGGCCCATACGGAACTGTGAGCTCCTCGGGGCAACGGCCGATCATCACGAGCGCGCCCTCGTCGTGGAATTCGCTGACCGCCTGGAAGGCAAGCCTCGTCTTCCCGATCCCGGGCTCACCGGCGATCATCAGGGCTTGCCGGGCGCCTGTGCACGCGGTCTGCCAGCACCGCCGCACCGTCGCGTGCTCACCAGCCCGTCCGACATACGCGAGTGGTGCGACAGCGCGGACTGGGGCCGGCAGGGGGAGGGAGACGAGCGCCTGCGACGGCTTGCCACCGAAATCCGGCTGGGCGACGGCAGGCGACAGGTCCGCGGCCGGGTCTGGAATCGTGGCGTGCTGCAGAATCGCCTGCTCGAGGTCGCGCAGGTCCCGCCCGGGCTCGAGGCCAAGCTCGTCGCTCAGAATCCGGCGACCGGCTCGGTACACGGCCAGCGCATCGGCCTGTCGATCGGCGCTGTACAGCGCGCGCATCAACAGCCAGCGCGCATGCTCCCGCAGGGGATGTTCGGCGACCAGCGCCTGGAGTTCTCCCACGACGCCTGTTGGATCGCCCGCACGCAGCCGAGCCTCCAGTCGGGCCTCGATTGCGACCACGCGCAGTTCCTCTAGGCGGGCGGCCTCGGTGCTTGCGAAGTCCATAAAGGCGAAGTCCGCCAACGCGGGGCCGCGCCACAGTTCAAGCGCACGCCCGAGTGTGGCTGCGGCGTCCTCATTCCTTCCGTCTCCGAGAGCGGTCCGGCCCTCGTCGACGAGGCGCTCGAAAACATGCCTGTCCACATCGTCGGGGTCGACGTCCAGGCGGTAACCGAACGAACGGTCAGACAAGAGCACCGACTCGCTCGGCCCGCGCAGCAGCCTGCGAATCGCCGACACATGGACCTGAACCGCGTGGTGCGCGGTGGATGGAGCGCGCTCCCCCCAGAGAGCGTCGGCCATGCGGTCCGATGACACCGGCTCGGGAGCGTTAAGGATCAGGAGAGCGAGCACGGCCCGCTGCTGCGGACCGGCTAGGCGAAGCGCCTTCCCGCCTTCCACGACCTCCAGTGGCCCGAGCACTCGAAATTCCAAGCTTGCCCTCCGAAGAGTGTGCCCGTAATGCCACGATCATCTCATACCTCGTACCGGTTCGCTACTGGCTCACCGGGGTTCCTCGAACGCCCCGCGCGTCAACGGACCGACGCCGCAGACCGAGTATCTTCCGCGCTTCTGGGAGATCAACCGATGAGGAGATCCTTGGAGGGAGGTGAGGTGGTAGGCCAGGCTCGCGCCGCGAGTTGGCGGATGGCGTTGCGTCGGGTTCCTGGGATGGCGGCGGTCGCGGCGCTCATGCTGGCTCTGGCCAGCTGTGGCGGGGGCGGAAGCACTGGCGCCGCGTCGACGGCCGCGGGCCGGTCAGCCAACCTGGCGGCCGCTTTGCGGTTCCTCCCCGCAACCGCAAACGCGAGCTATACGTTCCAGTTCGCGGACTGGAGCGCCATCGAGCAAGCCTTCGGCGTCACCACCGGTCGGCTGCGATCCAAGGCCGGTCAGGTGCTCCAGGAACACCTGAACAAGCTGGGGAGTCCCCCGGCGGGCAACGCGGAGTTTGACCTCAACAGCATCCCCGGGGCCATCTGGGCGGCGTCAGACGTGGCCTGGGATGCGTCGTATGAGCCGATCTCCGGGGGCGCCCCGGTTTCCGTGACTGGGTTCCGGCCCGAGTTTCAGCTCTCCTCGGTGGAGCACTACCTCACCCGCTGCGGCTTTACCGCGCACTCCGTCGGCGGCGTGCCGGTCTATAGCGCCGCGCTGGGCGCGACACTCGACTGTGCCGGACCGCTCGGGGACCGGCTCCCGCTTCCGGCCACCAACTACGCCGTGGAAGCCCAGAACCACCTCGTGGTGCTCTCGGCTTCGCCTTCGTCCATATCTGCTGCCCTGTCCAACCAGAGCTCTCGCAATGTCAGTCCCGTCGTGCAATCGCTAGCGCAGGCGCTGCTCCCCTCATCGGCGATCGCCCTTGGCGTGGGGCCACGGCTATGCGCAGAGCTGGCGCAGCCCTCGTTCCTGGCAGGACGTGTCGCCACTCCCCAGCAGGTTCAGCGAGCGGAACACATGTATCTTCCGGCCGCGCCCTACGCCGGCTTCGGCTTCGGCTACACGTATAGCGGCTCGGGCGTGAGCGGTCGGCTCGCGTTCACTTACTCGGACCCGCAGACGGCGCACAAGGATCTCGCCGCTCGCGAGCACACGCTGCGCACCGGTGTCTCGCTGCAATCGGGGAGGGCGTATGCGACAAGCGTGCGCGTAAAGTCGGGCGCCGTCACGGGTCGCACGGCCATCCTGCAACTCGGGCCGGCCACTGGCGGACGGCTCGAGCTGGCCCTGATGCTCGACCACCTCGATCTTGGGTTCGCGCGCTGCGGGTGAAACGGGCGATCACTCCCTTGACGGTCGCAGTACTGCCGGCCGCGGCACTATCCGCCGGAGCGGCCCTCTCGGCCCTGCCGGCCCGCGCAACCACCCCCGCGCCGGCCAGCCACACCCGGAGCCGCGTCCCCCGCTCCCCCGGCCGCCTGCTCGGGCAGCGGATCATGGTTGGCTTCCCGGGCACAACGCCGACTCGCTCATTGCTCAATCGGGTCCGGACGGGCCAGGTGGGTGCGGTGATCCTGTTCTCCTACAACATCTCCAGCGGCTCGCAGGTCAGGGACCTGACTAGGACGCTTCAGCGGGCGGCCCGCGCGGGCCGCAACCCGCCGCTGCTGATCGCCGTCGACCAGGAGGGCGGCCAGGTCAAGCGTTTCCCGGACGGCCCGCCGTTCCTATCTCCGCCTGAGATCGCCCACCAGGGCTGCCGGCCCGCCCACAGACAGGGCAGGCTGACCGGCGCGTACCTCAAAGACCGCGGGGTGAACATGGACCTGGCCCCCGTGGTAGACGTTCCGACGTATTCCGGCGCGTTCATCTGGCAGCAGGGGCGCGCGTTCTCGTTCCGCGCCAACACGGTGACCAAGTGCGCCACCGGCTTCGCCCTGGCGCTTCAGTCCGCTGGAGTCGCCGCCACGGGCAAGCACTTCCCGGGAGTCGGATCAGCCGGGGTCGACACCGACAACCAGTTGGATGAGCTTCATCCCACCAGGAAGCAGCGCAGACAGGCGCTGCTTCCCTACCGAGCTCTGATCGCGCGCGGACTGGACGCGGTCATGCTCTCCACCGCAGGGTTCCCGGCTTACGATCCCTCGGGCACGCCAACCGCACTCTCGAGGCGAATGATCGGAGGCCTTCTGCGCAAGCGGCTGGGGTTCGACGGGGTGACGATCACCGACGCCCTGGAGTCACCCACCGGCCATGACAAGCTCACCGCCGGGGTGCTGGCCGCCCGCGCCGGCGCTGACATCCTGCTGTACACGGAAGCGGCCACCGGCGAGCTGGACCGGCTGAAGTCCGCGTTCAGGACCGGCCACATCAGGCGGGCGGATGCAGTCGCCTCCTATGAGCGGATCGTGGCGCTCAAGCGGCGGGTCGGCCTGTCCCGCTGACAGCTATCCGCTGCTCTGCCCGGCGGCCCACTCCTCAGCTCGGCCGGGCACGCCCAGGGTCTCGCCCTGGACCTCCACGATGGCGTCGGCGGGGATGCTCAGCTGCTCCGCTGCGGCCCTGATGGCCGCCGCCGACGGCGCCTCGTACAGGCAGTACGTCCTGCGCCTGTCCGCGCTCAGGAACGAGAACAGCCAGCGGATGCCCTCGTCAGCGTTGGCCTCCTCTATGAGCCTGACGTCGTCGTCGCCCAGCTGGAGCTGATCGGCAAACGTGCGCTCGATGATGAACACTGGCATGGCTCCTCGATCCTATCCCGGCCGCGGCGCCTCGACAAGCGCGTGACGGTGCGCGTATGACGCGGCTTCGGTGCGGTTGGCACAGTCGGTCTTGCGCAGGATGCTCCGGATGTGGTTGGCGGCCGTGTGCTCGCTGATGAACAGATTTGTGCCTATGTCCCGGTTGCTCAGGCCGCGGGCCACCAGGCGCAGGATCTCCACCTCCCGCGGGGACAGCCCGTCAGGGAGGCTCGCCGGGACGCGCGGTACGTCCAGTGCGCCGATGCGGTTACGTAGGGCGCCCAGTCCCGCCGCCTCCGCCGCGTGGTCCGCGTCGGCGAGCAGCTTGGCCGCTCGGTCACGGTCCGCGTGGGAGCCGGCGAGCAGGAGGCGCGCGTACTCATATTGCGTGTGGGTCAGCCACGTCGTCGCCTCCATGTGCCGGTTTAGCTCGAGCGCGCGCTCGAAGTGCTCTCCCGCGAGTTCTGGTTCGCCGAGCGTGGCGGCCAGCATGCCCAGGTAGCGGTCGGCCGCGCCGTAGGTGGCGACCAGGTGCCCAATCATCACGTTGGTCCCGGTCAGCGGAGCGAGCTCCGGGTAGATCAGCGCCGCCGTCCGCGCATCGCCCACGGCTGCGCAGGCGTCGGTGATGTACGTCAGGGAGGCCAGCCACAGCGACTCTCGGAAGGGCTCCAGGCCGTTCCGGGCTATATGTCCCAACTGGGTCCGGGCCTCGTCGTGCATCCCGAGCTCGGCCAGCAGCGAGACGAATCCGGGGCGCCACGGTCCGTCCTCACGCTCGCCGCCGGCCAGGATCCTGATCACGGGCGCCAGCTCGGCGAGCCGCCCCTGCTCCCGGCGGAGGCTGAACATCTGGATCCCATGGGTCCCTGAGGCATCGCGCCCGGTCAGGAGCCGACCCGCCTGCTCCGAGCGCTGGCTGAGCGTCTCGGCGTCCCCCAGGCGGCCGTCGGAGAGTGCTATCGCCGCGCCGTAGTGCTCCGCCACGTGCAGGATGAAGGGCTGCCGCGTGGTCTGCGCCATCTCACGCAGCGCCAGGACCTCGCGGCGGGCCGAGGGCATGTCGGCCACGGACACGAACGTGGGCACCAGCCACGACATGGCCTCCGCCTGCAGCTCGGCGTCGCCGAGTTCCTCACTGAGCGTCCTGGCCTCCGTGAGCATTTCGAGGATCTCCTGGATCGGCGTGGTCCCGCGGGACCAGTAGGAACGGACCAGCACGGTGGCCAGCCCGGCCCGGTCATCCAGGCGGCGTGCCAGCTCGATCGCGCTGTCGCGGACCACGGCTCCGCGCTCTCGCTGACCCCGCATGTCCAGTGCTCTGGCCAGGCCGCTCAGAACACGGACCCGGATCTGGGTCTCCTGATTGCCCAGTGCGGCCGCCGCCTCCTCCACCAGCGGAGCCGCCGCCTGATGGATCGCCGGGCGCCAGCACGCGTCCTCATAGCCGGTGGCCGCCCTGGCCAGGAGCTCGGCGTCCTTCACAGAGCGGGCGATCTCGGCCACCTGCTCAAAGGCCCGAAGGGCATCGAGCGCCCGGCCACCGCGGTGGTTGGCCAATCCCAGTTCCAACAGGACCTCCGCTCGCTCGCGCTCGTCGTCCACGCCCACTTCGAGCGCCGTCCGCAGAAGCTGCGCCGCCTCGTCGAAGGCCAGCGCGTCGGCGGCTGCGCGCGCCGCCAGGACGCTGTACTGGATCGCGCGCTCCGGTTCGCCCAGAGGCGCCGCCGCGGCGAAGTGGTAGGCCAGGTCGGCGAGCACCCGCGGCGACCGCCGCTCGGTGGCCTCCAGCGTCTCGGCCACCCGGAGGTGGAGCTCGGCTCGCCGCAGGCTGCTCAGACGGTCGTACACGGCCCGCCTGACCAGCTCGTGCGTGAACCGGTACGCCAGTCGCCGACCCGGTAGCTCCACGATGATCCCGCTCCGGGTGGCTTCCTCAAGCGCGGCGATCAGCTCCCGCTCCTGGACCGAGGATCCCTGGGCCAGCAGCTCCAGGGGGAACTCGCCGCCCGCAGCCGCGGCGAGCTCCAGCAGGTCGCTGGTGACCGGAGCCAGCCGCGTCAGGCGCTCGCTGACCACCTCACGCACGCTCTCAGGCGTGCCCAGGGCTGACAGGGGGCCCGCCAGACGGGTGGTGTCGCCGGTGCGCTGGACGACGTTGGTCTCAAGCAGGGCCCGCCACAGCTCACAGACCAGGAACGGGTTGCCTCCGGTGAGCTCGCTGATCGCGCCGGCAATTCGGGCGGCCTCCTCGGCGACGTCCACCGCGTTGCGCCGGACGAACTCGCCCACCTCCTCATCGGAGAGACCGCTGAGATGCAGGCGGATCACGTCGTCGGCGCGGCGCAGGTCGGCCAGCGTCTGGGCCAGGCTCTCCGGCACGTCGGCCTCGGTGTCCCGGAAGGTCGCGAACAGCAGCACCCGCCCCGTCCAGGCCGCCTGGGCCAGGTGACGCAGCAGCAGCAGCGTTGGCGCATCGGCCCAGTGACCATCCTCTATCACCAGCAGCACCGGGCGCTCACGGCTCACCTGGTCCAGCAGGTCGGCCACCGCGGTGTGCAGGCGATGGCGCTCGGTGTCAGGATCGGCAGCGATCGGGGGCGAGAGCTCCGGATGCCTGGCCGTGAGGTCAGGCAGCAGCCGGGCCAGCTCGCCTCCGGCCGGTCCCAACGCCCTTACGAGCTCCGATGGCTCCATGACGGCCACCAGGCCCTCCAGCGCCTGGGCGAACGGCCCGTACGGAGTGCGCACGACGGCGTCACACGCGCCGTACAGGACGAGCGCCCCCTCCCGCCCGGCCTCCGCCGAGAACTCGCGCGCCAGGCGGCTCTTGCCTGATCCAGGCTCGCCGCCCACCAGCACGACCCGTCGACCCTCCCCCTCGGCTCGGGGCAGGAGCACGCGGAGCTTCTCGAGCTCAACCGAGCGTCCCACGAACGGGAACGGGGAAGGAACGCGAAGCGGAGCCGGAAGGTCGTGCACTGTCACCCCTTCCGGCGGACAATAGTCAGATCTGATCAGTCCCGCAACCGCGCCGGGTGTCCCGTGGGCGGCGAATTCGGTCAACCTGGGTCATGACAAGCCGGCCTTCTGGACGTAGTGTCGGCGGCGCGAACGGAACCACACCTCGACCAAAGGACTGGATGATGAGCACCACCGTTACACCGTCCCACGCCGCGCGCCAGGAGCTGTCGGATTTCCGCGGACGTCTGATCGGCCCCGAGGACGGGGACTACGACGAGGTCCGCACGGTCTTCAACGCGATGATCGACAGGCGGCCGGCCCTGATCGCCCGCTGCAGCGATCACCGCGACGTCGCCGCGGCCGTCGGCTTTGCCAGGGACCATGGGCTGCTGCTGGCGGTCCGGGGCGGAGGCCACAACGGAGCCGGGCTTGGAACCTGTGATGACGGGGTGGTCATCGACCTCTCGGGGTTGAAGGACATCCAGGTCGATCCGGAGGCCAGGACCGTCACCGTGGGAGGCGGCTGCACCTGGGGCGAGGTCGATCAGGCCACCGGCGACCACGGGCTGGCCACCCCCAGCGGCATCATCTCCACCACCGGCGTGGGCGGACTGACGCTCGGAGGAGGGTTGGGGCACCTGACGCGCAAATTCGGGTTGTCGATCGACAACCTGCTGGAGGCCGAGGTCGTGCTGGCCAGCGGCGAGCTGGTGAGGGCCAGCGCGGACGAGAACCCGGACCTCTACTGGGCGCTCCGGGGAGGCGGAGGCAACTTCGGGGTGGTGACCTCGTTCCGGTTCCGCCTGCACGAGGTGGGCACCGTCGTGGCCGGTCCGACGCTGTGGGCGCTGGAGCAGGCGCCGGAAATCCTCTCCGCGTACCGCGAGTTCCTCCCAGCGGCTCCGCGTGAGCTGAGTGGCTTCTTTGCCTTCCTCACCGTCCCGCCGGGACCCCCGTTCCCTGAGGAGCTCCATATGCGCAAGGTGTGCGGGATCGTGTGGTGCTACGCCGGACCCGAGGACGAGGCCACTCAGGCGATGGCCCCCTTCCTCAGCGCGGTGCCGGAGCCTCTGCTCCACGGCGTCCAGCCAATGCCCCACGCGATGCTCCAGGGAGCCTTCGATGGTGTCTATGGGCCCGGCGACCAGTGGTACTGGCGGGCGGACTTCGTCCAGGAGATCCCGGATGAGGCGGTGGCGCTGCACGCCCGCTTCGCCGCCGAGATGCCCACCTGGAAGTCGACCATGCACCTGTACCCCATCGACGGCGCCGTCCACGATGTCGACTCAGCCGACACCGCGTGGAGCTATCGCGACGCCCGGTGGGGAGCGGTCTTCGCCGGCGTCGATCCGGATCCCCAGAACGCCCCGGCAATCACGCGCTGGACGATCGATTATCACGAGGCCCTCCACCCCTATTCCGCCGGAGGGGCCTACGTGAACATGATGATGGACGAGGGCGAGGAGCGCATCCGGGCCAGCTATCGCGGCAACTACGAGCGGCTGGCGGCGGTGAAGCGGGCCTACGACCCCGACAACCTGTTCCGCGTCAACCAGAACATCAGGCCGGCCGCGGCATAGGTCGCTGGTCCGGGGGGCCTACGCATCCGCGTGGGCCCCGGCCCGGGCCGGGGCCGGCGAACCGGTGCTGACCTAGCGGCGAGACCTCAGCGGGGTTCCGAAGACGTAATCCCAGAACGGGGCGCTGACTCCATAGCCGCGCTCGTGGTCCTGGAAGTGATGGCGCATGTGGAGCTCGCGCAGCATCTTGCCGAGCGCCGTGGTGGGCGTGTGATGGTGCACGTGGTAGTGCAGCATGTCGTAGCTCAGGTAGCCGATCAGGAAGCCTGCGCCGAAGGGCAGAAACGCCGGACTGCCCAGGACGGCATAGAAGCCCAGGATGAACAGCGAGGACAGGGGGACGCTCACCGACGGGGGCATGACCAGCCGCAGGGGATCGTTGGGATGGTCGTGGTGCACGCCGTGGATGATCCAGTGCAGGCGGGCACCGATGCCCTGCTCAGGCTCGAAGTGGAAGACCAGCCGGTGCAGCCAGTACTCGGTCAGGGTCCAGAACACGTATCCGCCGAGCACCCACAGCGGGGTGGCCCAGCCGGCCCCGTGCACGATTCCCTCGATGAGCAGGACCAGGATGGCCGGAATGAACAGCAGCGGCGGAACGATGGGGTGGACCCGCGAGAGCTTGTCGAGCAGCTCGGAGTCGAACATGCGCGGGGAGGCGCGCAGGACCTCGCTTCTGCTCAGGCCCTCAAGCTCTTCCACGTGTGGAGCGGACACCACTTAAAGATACCTCCAAGGCGGGCGCTGGTAACGCGACGAGATGAGCTAGGAGGGCTGCTCGTCGGCGTTTGCGACAAGCACCACATGGGCCACCGAGAGAGCGATGAACCCTCGCTGCTGAACCGGGCCGTCGCCATCCAGCGGCACAAGCTCCACCTCGGTCAGAGAGAGGAACGAGCGCTCGGGAGCGTTCAGGTAGTCGCTGAGGCGGCTCCGGTAGCCCTCCGGCGGCAGGCGCAGCAGTCCCGTGATGCGGTACCGGGTGGTTTCGGCCACGATCTTGACAAGGCGCTGATCCACGCGCCGCGACGATAGCGGCTCGGGACGACGGGATGCAATCCTCTGGACTGTGGCTGGACGCCGGCTCCCGCAAGCCCGATGGTGGTCCCTGAGGCGGGCTCAGAACCGCAAGCCGGCCACGTATCGCTGTCCGCTGTGCGGGAAGTACCTACCCGCGCTGAGCGACCACATGCTGATGGCCCCTGAGGGGGACAGCTCGCGCCGCCGGCACGCCCACACCGCGTGCGTGCTCAGGGCCCGCCAGCAGGGGAGGGTGAGGACGCGGGAGGAGTGGCTGCGCACCCAGCCCACGCCGCCCAGCCTGTGGCAGAGGGCGCGGGCAGCTCTCCGGGGCCGGAGCGGCCAGTAGGGGGACGCCGGTTAGGGTGCGTGCCGCTCAGGCAGGGCGGCCACGTCACGCCGCGTGTCCCGGATCCACCTCACGGTGGTCAGGACGAACAGGACGCCGCCGACGGCCGAGAGGATCCAGGTGATGGTCGTGCCGACCACGATGAGCGTGATCGAGATCGCGCTCAGGAGCGGGATGATGCTCGGTCCCGGGAGGTGGATCTCCTCGCCCGCAGGGGGGACCGGGGGAGTCGGATTCTCGGCGCCCGTGCTCACGGATGGACGTAGATGGCCGCGGCTACGAACGTGATCCCGAACATGATCAGGACGGCGGCCCCGGCGATGAGACCGGAGCGGATGTTCTTGCGTGCGAGTCGTCTGTCCACGGGCGGGAATCTACAGCTTGGCGTCCAGCACCATCGCGGCGAACAGCAGGGCCAGGTAGGCCAGGGAGAACAGGTACAGCCGCAGGGCGGCCCCGCGATCAGCCCGGCGATACAGCCACACGGCTCCGCCCACGAAGGCCAGCCCCAGGGTCATCGAGGCCGCGAGGTAGATGGCGCCGAAGCCACCAGCACAGAACGGGAGCTGCGAGATGGCGTACAGAAGCAGCGTGTATAGGACGATCTGGCGCCGCGTCTCGCGCTCCCCTCGGACCACGGGCATCATCGGGACGGAGACCTTCTCGTACTCGCTCTTCATGAGCAGGCTCAGGGCCCAGAAGTGGGGCGGGGTCCAGTAGAAGACGATCGCGAACAGGTACACGGCCGTCCAGGACACCGACCCCCGGGTGGCCGCCCAGCCCACGAGCGGCGGGATCGCGCCGGCGGCGCCTCCGATCACGATGTTCTGCGGAGTGCGCCGTTTCAGCCACATCGTGTACACGCCCACGTAGCCCACGAAGCCCGCCAGCGCCAGGGAGGCGGCCAGGACGTTGACGAACAGCGACAGCTCCAGGAACGAGAGCGCCGCCAATGCCACGCCGAAGCCCAGCGCGGCGCGGGGGGCGATCCGGCCCGCCGGGATCGGGCGGGACGCCGTTCGCTTCATCTGGGCATCGATGTCGCGGTCCCAATAGTGGTTCACGGCCCCGGCCCCGCCGGCCGAGAGATACCCACCCAGGCAGGTCAGGGCAATCAGTGACACCGATGGGCTTCCCGCCACCTCCATCGTGGCCACGGTGGTGAACAGCAGCAGAGACTGGACCTTGGGCTTGGTAAGCGCCGCATAGTCGGCCACCGTCCGGCCCAGGCGGCCGGCCACCGGGAAAGACGCGCTCAGACCGGCCAGCGGCGACCGACCCGGCAGGGCGGAGCCCGAAGGGGCGGCGCTCACGCTAGACCCGGGTGTAGCGCTCACTCCCACCACCCTTCTGGACCATGCCGGTCTGCCGCTCGATCTGGCGACGGATGTCCCGCATAGGCTCCACGCTGCGGACGCGGGGGATGACGTCAAAGTTGTTGACCGGCGGCGGAGACTGGACGAACCACTCCAGCGTGTTCCCCTTCCAGGGATCGCTTCCGGCCAGGGGGCCGCGCTTCAGTGATCTGGCCACGTTGGCGATGTTGACGAGCACACCGGCGCCCAGCATGAACGCTCCCACGGTGGAGATCATGTTGTAGGCCGACCAGCCAACCCCTCCCGGGTACTCGTAGATACGGCGCGGCATCCCGGTCAGGCCCAGGGCATGCTGGACGAAGAACGTCAGGTTGAAGCCGATGAACACCAGCCAGAACGAGGTCTTGCCCCAGCGTTCGTTCATGAATCGACCGGTCATCTTGGGGAACCAGTAGTAGAGGCCGGCGAAGATGGGGAAGATGGCCCCGCCGAAGATCGTGTAGTGGAAGTGGGCAACCACGAAGTAGCTGTCGTTGAGCTGCCAGTCCACCGGGAAGATGGCCAGGAAGATCCCGGTGATCCCGCCAAGCACGAAGATGGCGATCATCCCGGCGGCGTAGTACAGCGCGGTCGACATGACCAGCGATCCCCGCCACAGCGTGGCCACCCAGTTGAAGATCTTCACCCCCGTGGGCACGGCGATCAGGAACGAGCTGAGCATGAAGAAGCCCAGGACCACGATCGGGACCGGCGAGGCGAACATGTGGTGTGCCCAGACCAGCGTGGCCAGGAAGGCGATCACGGCGGTGGAGGCGGCCACCGCCTTGTAGCCGAAGATCGGCTTGCGGGAGAACACCGGGATGACCTCGGAGATGATTCCGAAGCCGGGCAGCACCATGATGTACACCTCGGGGTGCCCGAAGAACCAGAATAAGTGCTGCCAGAGCACGGGCGAGCCGTGGGCGGTGGGGTCAAAGAAGTGGGTGCCGAAGTGTCGGTCGGTGAGGAGCATGGTCACCGCCGCGGCCACCACGGGCAGCGCGATGATCAGCAGTACCGCGTAGACCAGGACGGCCCACACGAACAGGGGAAGGCGCCCCCAACTCATCCCGGGCGCTCGCATGTTGACGATCGTGGCGTAGAAGTTGATCGCCCCCAGCAGGGAGGAGATGCCCGTGAGGTGGATGAGGAAGATCCAGGCGTCCTGGCCGCCGCTGGGCGAGAACTGGATGCTGGACAGCGGCGGATAGCTCCACCATCCCGCCTCTGGCGGCTGGTAGAAGATCGTGGCGTAGAACACCACCCCTCCGAACAGCAGCAGCCAGAACGACAGGGCGTTCAGGCGCGGGAAGGCCATGTCCCGGGCCCCGATCATGAGCGGCACCATGTAGTTGGCGAAGCCGGCCATGACCGGCACGACGAACAGGAAGACCATCGTGGTCCCGTGCATCGTGAGCAGCTCGTTGTAGCGCTCGCCGCCCAGCAGCGTGTTCCCTGGGACCGCGAGCTGGAGGCGCATCAGCAGAGCCTCGACGCCGCCCAGCACGAAGAACACGAACGTGAGGACCAGGTACATGATCCCGATCTTCTTGTGGTCGGTGGTGGTGAGCCAGTCGATCCATCGCTTGGTCCGCCGCGGCCGGGCCACAGCGTGCGTGGTGACCTGGGGAACGGCCTTGAGCGCGGGCTGAGTTGTAACGGACATCTAGAGGTTTCCGCTGGAGCTGAGGATCTGGCGGAGCTGGGTCACCTGACCGTTGGCAGATTGGATCAGACGCTGCTGCTCGGCCACCCACCGGGTGTAATCCCCGGGACTGACCACCTTCACGCGCGCCGTCATGAAGGCGTGCTGGCGGCCGCACAACTGGGCGCACTGGCCGGGGTAGACCACCCCGGGCTTGGGCGCCTTGAACCAGGTGTAGGTGGTGTAGCCCGGGACGGCGTCCACCTTGCCGCCCAACTTGGGGATCCACCAGGAGTGGATGACGTCTGTGGACTGGATGTCCAGCACGACGGTCGTCTGGGCCGGGACGACCATCTCCTGAAATGAGTAGGGCAGCTTGGAGGCAAACGCGTTGTTCAGGCAGCCGTTTCCGTACGTGTAGCGCCAGATGTACTGGCGGCCCTGGACGCAGATCGTCAGCTTCTTGCCGTTGGGCGGCGTGGGCTCGGTCACCGCCGCCGACAGGAACGGACCTGAGGCGGTGGAATCAGGCGGATTGATGATGCTGGGAAGCTTGATGAACGTGACCGTCGTGATGATCACCAGGATCAGAGCCGCGCCCACGGTCCAGCCGACCTCCAGGCGGGTGTTGCCGTGAATCTGCGCCGCCACCCGGTTGCGCTTGGCCCGGAACTTGTACAGCGAGTAGACCAACGCCCCCTCCACGCCGATGAAAACCACGGCCGCGATGTACAGGATGATCTTGTACAGCGACGAGATCTGATCAGCGTTCGGCGACCCACCGGATTCAGGGGTGATGAACCCGGCCAGGGCGCTCGGCGCCAGGACCAGACAGGCCGCGGTCACGACTCCGAGGACGGTGACCAGTTGAGGGGCTCGACGGCGAATCACGGCGGCGAAGCGGAGGGGGCGCAAGGCGCGGCATTCTAACCGTCCGGGGCGGGCCCTCGTCGGGCTGGTGACCGGCATATACTGGCCCGTCCTTGCGCGTGTCGAGGGCGATCAGAGTTACGGCTTGGGCTCTCGTCGCGGCGGGGGTGGCCGCACCGGCCCTGCGCCGGCGCCTGAGGGTGCCGGCCCCGGCGGTCCTGGTCACGTCAGGGCTCTCGCCGCTGGCCCTGTGTGTGGTGGTGCCCCGCAGCCGCCGGCGGGACGTGGCCGTGTGCGCGCTGAACATGTGGGCCTACATCGCCGCCTACGAGATGCCCCACGACGATCCCCAGCACCTGGCCGCGCGGGCCCGGCTGAAGTATCCACTCGTGGCCGATCGGATCCTCGGCCTGGGGGTAACGCCGACGATCCGCCTCCAGCGCGCGTTCTCCGCCCCGGGGAACCTCAACCGCCTGGAGCGATTCCTGGTCTGGTGCCACTGGATCTGGTTCCTGGTCCCGCACGGCAGCCTGGCCTACGTGCTCCTTCGCCGTCCTGAGCAGTTCGGCCGCTCGGCGGCGCGGATGTACGCCGTGTTCGACATCGGCGCCGTGTTCTACTGGGCCATCCCCACCGCGCCGCCCTGGTGGGCCTCGGCCCAGGGGCTCTTGCCTGAGCGCGCCGTGGCAGTCCGCCGGATGATGGTGGAATACGGCCCGGAATTCTGGGGAGACCTCTGGGAGCCGCTCTACGATGTACTCGGAGGAAATCCCCTGGCTGCGATGCCGTCGCTTCATTTCGCCACATCGCTGATGGCTGCTCAGGTGCTCAGCGAGACTGGGCCGGTGGCGGGTGCCGTGGGCTGGGGCTACGCTGGCGCGCTCGGGCTCGCTCTGGTCTACCTCGGGGAGCACTACGTGGTCGACCTGCTGGCGGGAGCGGCCCTGGAGGAGTCGGTCCGGAGGGCGGCACCGAGGGCCACCCCGGCCGTGGAGCTCCTCACGCGCCGGCTGGACCAGCTCAGAGGGCTGGCGGCCGGATAGCGGCGGATGCGCGAGGAGCGCGCAGAGATCGAATCTCCGACCCGCGCCAACGAGGTCCTGGGCGTGCAGTTCACTCCGCGGCGGGTGCTCGGGGCGGTCCTGTTCGTGGGCCTCAGCATCGCCTTCCTGTACTTCGTGCTGCCCAAGCTCGTGGGTCTGCGGGATACCTGGAACCGCCTGCAGCGGGGGGACGTCTGGTGGTTCGGGGTCGCCGGCGTGCTCGAGGGCCTGTCCTTTGCCAGCTACATCGCGCTGTTCCGGGTGGTGTTCGTGCGCGGGGCGGCCCGGATCAGCTGGCGGGTGAGCTACCAGATCACGATGGCCGGAGTGGCCGCCACCCGCCTGCTGGCCTCCGCCGGAGCCGGCGGCGTGGCGGTGACCGTGTGGGCTCTTACCCGGGCCGGAATGCGCCCGCGGCTGGTGGCCAGCCGGATGGTGGCGTTCATGGCCCTGCTGTACGGCGTCTACATGGCCACGCTGGTGATCGTCGGCCTGGGGCTGTACCTGGGGCTCTTCCCCGGGCCAGCGCCGTTCGCCATCACCGTGGTCCCGGCCATCTTCGGGGCGACGGTGATAGCGCTCTTCCTGGGCATCAGCGCCATTCCCTGGGACCTGGAGGCGCTGGTCCGCCGCCGGACCAAGGCCGAGAGCCGGGTGGGCCGGATAGCCCTGGCGGCGGCGGCCGCGCCGGCGGCGCTGCGGGCCGGTGTGCGGGACGCCATCGAACTGGTTAAGACCCGCAACCCGCTTCTGCTGGGAGCGCTGGGCTGGTGGGCGTTCGACATCAGTGTCCTGTGGGCCAGCTTCCACGCCTTCGGCTCAGCCCCGCCGCAGGCTGTGATCGTGATGGCCTACTTCGTGGGCATGCTGGGCAACGTCCTGCCCCTGCCGGGCGGCATCGGGGGGGTGGACGGCGGGATGATCGGCGCCTTCACGGCCTTCGGGGTCGACGTGGAGCTCTCGATCGTGGCCGTGCTGGCCTACCGGGCCTTTGCCTTCTGGATCCCCACCATCCCCGGTGCCGTAGCCTTCCTCCAGCTCCGACGGACGATCCAGGGCTGGCGCCGGTCAGAGGCCCGTCCGCCCGCGGAGCCGCCCGCCGTGGCCCGAAGCTATACTTAATGAAGTGAGTGGACTAGCCGAGCATAGAACTGATGCCCCCGGGCAGGACGGGTCCGGAAAGCCGGTGGAGAACGTGATCATCGTCGGCAGCGGTCCGGCGGGATACACCGCCGCCCTCTACACCGCCCGCGCCAACCTGAACCCGCTGGTCATCGAGGGCTTCGCCTGGGGCGGGCTGCTTCAGCAGACCACCGACGTGGAGAACTACCCCGGCTTCCCTGAAGGGATCATGGGTCCCGACATGATGCAGAACTTCCGCCAGCAGGCCGAGCGCTTCGGGGCCCGACTGGAGACCGATGACGTCACCGCGGTGGAGCTGTCGACGGACGGTGGGCTGCACAAGGTGAGGGTGGGCCAGGACGAGCACCTGGCCAGGGCGGTCGTTCTGGCCATGGGGGCTCAGCACCGCAAGCTGGACGTGCCCGGCGAGGCCGAGCTGTCTGGGCGTGGTGTGAGCTACTGCGCCACCTGCGACGCTGCGTTCTTCAAGGACGCGGCCACGATCATCGTGGGCGGGGGTGACTCGGCGATGGAGGAGGCCATGTTCCTGGCCAAGTTCGCCTCCAAGGTGGCCATCGTGCACCGGCGGGACGAGTTCCGAGCGTCCAAGATCATGCTTGAGCGGGCCCGGGCGATCCCCAACATCGAGTGGTGGACGCCGTACGTCGTGGAGGAGTTTCTGCCCGGCGAGGGCGGATCGCTGGCCAAGGCACGGCTGCGCCACGCCAGCGACGGGTCCTCCTCAGACCTGCCCATCACCGGGGCGTTCATCGCCGTCGGTCACGAGCCTCAGTCCCAGCTCGTGCAGGGCCAGATCGAGACTGACCCAGAGGGATATGTGGTGACGCAGGGCAAGTCAACCCTGACCAACATCCCTGGCGTGTTCGCCGCCGGAGATCTTGTCGATCACACCTATCGCCAGGCGGTCACGGCCGCCGGCACGGGCTGCCAGGCCGCGCTGGACGCCGAGTGGTACCTCCGGGACACCCCGGCGCCGTTCGACGTGCAGGCGCGTGAGGCGCGGGAGGCCGGGCCGGCTTAGAAGGGCTGCGGCGGGTCCGGCCCAGAAGGGCGAGGGCGGGGCTGGCCGACGGGCGGGGGCGGGGTCCGGCCGACGGGCGGGGAGGGGAGAGCGTGTCCTAGGAGGACGTGCCTGATCCGTCAGAACCGGTGGTGGCGGTGACGGTGGTGCCGTCCGGGCTGGTGCCCGTGACGGTCACGCCGGAGTAGCCGCTGTCGCCGGAGGAGCCGGTGTCGCCGGTCGAGCCCGTGTCGCCGGTGGTCCCCGGGTCGGTGGTCGTTCCGGTGGTCGTCCCGGTGGTCGTCCCGGTGTCGCCGGTCGTGCCCGTGGAAACGGTCGTTGTGGTCGTCGTCGTGCCGCCGTTGCCGGTCGCGCCGGTGGGAGGCAGGGGCGGCGTCGGGGGAGCGGGCGTGCCTGCGGAAGGCGAGTCAGATCCGGATCCGGATCCGGATCCGGAGGAGCTCTGCTGGTTGGAGGAGGGAGCCGGCGAGGACGGGATGTTGTACGGGCACCCGTTGGAGGGTCCGTAGTTGTGAGACAGCGGGTTCTGGCTCACCGTGATGCCGAAGTCCTGCGTCCAGCTGCCCGGAACGCTGGCCCCGTTGCCGACCGGGGCGTTGACCACGCCGGGCCCCCTCGACCGGTAGGCAGGGACGAGCCCGTTCGAGCAGTGCTCCAC
>JBJMLC010000070.1:0-18593 GCA_045805485.1 Solirubrobacteraceae bacterium
GACCCGCCCGCGGCCGCCCCAGAGCGACCCCCTCTAGCTCTTCGGCTGCGGGAACTGGGATCGCATGACCATGTCCCAGGCGCGGTCGGGCATCAGCCTCCGCTGTCCCATCATCAGGCGGGCGCTGGCCGTCACCGGGTAGCGCGCCTTCGGTCGCCGCGACTCGATCGCCCGGGCGATCTTCTTGGCCACCGCCTCCGGTCCGGCGCCGAGCTTGGCCATCGGTCCCTTGTAAGCCCCCTCGGTCACCTCGGCCACCTTGCGGTTGAAATCCGCGTACGCCCCGCTATCCGCCGTCTCCTGCACGGATCCGGCGGCCACCTCGCCGAACCGGGTCACGATCAGCCCGGGCTCGACCAGGATCACGTCGACGCCAAAGCCACGGACCTCGAACCGGAGGGCGTCGGACATGGCCTCCACCGCGTACTTGGTTGAGTGGTAGAGCCCCCCACCGGGGAACGTCAGCCTCCCGCCCATCGAGCTGATGTTGACGATCTTGCCCCAGCCCTGGGCACGCATCCCGGGCAGCACGAGCTGGCACATTCTGAGCAGGCCGAACACGTTGGTCTCAAACTGGGCCCGGGCCTGGTCCAGGGGCACGCTCTCCACCGCGCCGGATTGGCTGTAGCCGGCGTTGTTCACCAGGACCCCGACCGCGCCGTGGGCCTCGGTCACGGCATCCACCGCCGCGCGCATCGACTCCTCGTCGGTCACGTCCAGAGCCAGCGTGCGGCAGCCCTTCTGCTCCAGGTCGGCCAGCACCTCAGGCCGTCTGGCCGTGGCGTAGACGGTCCAGCCCCGTGCGGCCAGCAGCTCAGCCGTGGCATGCCCGATGCCCGACGAGCACCCGGTGACGAGAACCGCTTTGGAGGGGTCGGCCATCGCGGCGCGAGCCTACACGGTCAGCACACCCGCCGACCACCCCCGCCCGCCGGCGCTCAGGGGGGGCGTCACCCCACCCGCGCTCAGGCCCGGACGAGCTTCTTGTACGTGATCCGGTGGGGGCGGTCGGCCTCGCCGCCGAGCTGCTCCCGCCGGAAGCTCTCGTAGGCCTCGAAGTTCCCCTCGAACCAGCGCACCTGAGAGTCGCCCTCGAAGGCCAGGATGTGCGTGGCGATTCGGTCGAGGAACCAGCGGTCGTGGGACACGACCACCGCACAGCCCGCAAAGGCGAGCAGCGCCTCCTCAAGGGCTCGCAGCGTGTCTGTGTCCAGGTCGTTGGTCGGCTCATCGAGAAGCAGCAGGTTGCCCCCGCTGCGCAGCAGCTTGGCCAGGTGCAGCCGATTGCGCTCGCCGCCTGACAGCGACCCCACCTTCTTCTGCTGGTCGGTGCCCTTGAAGTTGAAGCCAGCCACGTAGGCTCGGCTGTTGACGGTGCGCTCGCCCAGCGTGATCTGGTCGACCCCGCCCGAGATCTCCTGCCACACGGTCCTGTCCGCCTCCAGGTCGGCCCGGGACTGGTCCACGTAGGCCAGCTGAACGCTCTCGCCGAGCCTGATCGTTCCGGACTCCGGATCCTCCTGGCCGGTGATCATCCGCACGAGCGTCGTCTTGCCCGCGCCGTTGGGTCCGATCACTCCCACGATTCCTCCTCGAGGAAGGCTGAATGTCAGATCATCGATCAGGAGCCGCTCGCCGTAGCCCTTGCGCAGATGCTCGGCCTCCACGACCACCTCGCCCAGGCGAGGTCCGGCCGGGATGTGAATCTGGACCTGGTCCAGGCCGGCGTCGGCCGCCGCATCGGCGGCCAGCAGCGCCTCGTAGGCGTTCAGGCGGGCCTTGGGCTTGTTGCGGCGCGCGCTGGCATTCAGGCGCACCCACTCCAGCTCTCGGTCGATCGTTCGCTTGCGACCCTGCTCCTGGCGGGACTCGTGCTCCAGGCGGGCACGCTTCTGTTCCAGCCATCCTGAGTAGTTGCCCTGGTAGGGAATCCCGTGGCCACGGTCAAGCTCAAGAATCCATCCGGCGACGTTGTCCAGGAAGTACCTGTCGTGAGTCACGGCCACAACCGTGCCCGCGTAGTCGTGGAGGTGGCGCTCCAGCCAGGCCACCGACTCGGCGTCGAGATGGTTCGTCGGCTCGTCCAGGAGAAGCAGGTCTGGCTGGCCGAGCAGCAGGCGGCACAGCGCCACCCGACGGCGCTCGCCTCCTGACAGGGTGGTCACGTCCGCGTCTGCGGGCGGGCAGCGCAGCGCATCCATCGCTATCTCCAGCGTGGTGTCCAGGTTCCAGCCATCGACGGCGTCGATGCGTTCCTGGACGGTCCCGAGCTCCTGCGCGTTCTCCTCGGAGTAGTTCATGGACAGCTCGGTGAACCGGTCCAGCAGCGCCCGGACCTCGGCCACCCCCTCCTCGATGTTCCCGCGGACATCCTTGGCCTCATCCAGCTCCGGCTCCTGCTCAAGCAGGCCCACCGTGGCGCCCGGGGCGAGCTGCGCGTGGCCGTCGTACTCGGTGTCCAGTCCGGCCATGATCCGCAGGAGCGTTGACTTGCCCGCGCCGTTGTAGCCCAGCACCCCGATCTTGGCCCCAGGGAGAAACGACAGCGAGATGTCCCTCAGGACCTCCTTGTCCGGAGGGTGGCGCCGTGAGAGCTTGTATGTGGTGAAGATGTACTGGGACGACACGAGCCAGAGAGGATAGGAGGCGCTCGGCCGCCCCTTGCGCGCGCTATCCGTCCTGCTCGCCGTAGCCGCCGCCGTCCTGATGGTCGTGGCCATCGCCGGCATGGTCACTGGCCGGCCCGGCGCTCGCGCGGGCCTGCTGGTCAGGGCGGCGGCCGTGGGGTGCTTCGCCGCTGCCGTGGCGCTGAACCTGGTTTCACGCTAAGGCGCGTTTCAGCTCTCCGGCTGCCACAGGTTGACCGCCCAGCGATGTGGCCCCAGCTGCACCACGCTGGCGACGATCACATGCCAGGCTGGCGCGAGGCCCTGATACGCGCTGCTGTTGGTGGCGGTGGTCGTTTCCTTGGTGACGATCACCCAGCGTCGCCCCTGGCCCCACAGAGGGGCCACGCCCTCCACCACTCCGCTGTTGGCAATGCCGCCGCGCTGGAGCTCGTAGTCCCGGGCCGTCTCGCCGGCGGCCAGCTCCATGGCGGCATGGGCCTGACCGATGCTCTGGGTGGCCAGCAGGCGCATGTCGGCCGCCACGGTGTGCGAGTTCCAGTTGATGTACTCGTTGGCGAACGCCACCAGAAGCTTGGCGGCCAGAGGCGACGCCCAGGGATCAGCGTGCAGCACTCGGGGAAAGCCGGTATGCAGGGGACCTATCGAGGTGCCGACTCGGCCCCGGCCCGTGAGGGCCCGGCCGGCCGGGCCGCTGCTGGCCGCGGGCGGGGGCGGGGGCGGGTACCCGGCACCCGTCGAGCTTCCTGAACCGTTCGCCCTGCCCTCAGGCGCCGGTGCGATCGCTCCACAGCCCGCGCCCAACAGGCAGACGACGGCCAGTGCTGCGAGCCTCCTCACAGGCCCACCGGGTGACGAGCCACGAATCCCGCGGCGCTGCGAATCAGTGGATGCCACCCGATCCCGGCGCTGCCGTCCCCAGCGCCGGCCGCGTTATGGGTATCCCACCTGAGACCGGCGACGTACATGAAGACATGGCCGGAGGTGGCGTACAGAGTCACCCACCGCCCCACGCCGGGCTGGCCGAAGCCCTCAAGCGTCCCCGACGCGGCATCGAACGAGACCGGTACCAGCCCTCCTCCGTACAGCAGATGCTCGACGCTGCTCGAGCAGTCGTACGACGGCGCCACCTGTGAGAGCGGGATGCCGTGGCCGCCGCCGACCATGTACGGCTTGCCCACGATTTGGTTGCCAGCGCCGATCATGCTCTTGACCGCCGGCGGGGCGTCGGCGGGAGCCGCGGCCAGGCCGTCAGGGAGCAGGCGAGCTCGTTGCCCCGGGGTCAGCGGGACGCCGGTGGCCGCGCCCTGCGCACATCGCGTACCTGTTGGCGAACTCCCGCTCGCGGTGGCCGCAGGGGGGGATCCCTCACTCAGGGCGGACCGCGCACTCTGCCCCAGAACGTTCGAGGAGCCACTGCCCGGCGGGCGTGCGATCCGGACCGGCCCTGACCACATTCCGTTCTCATACGGAATGCCCAGTGCGCCGGCGAGCCCCCACCACAGGTCGATGACCCGGGGCAGTCCATCCACCGGCCCGCCACCGAATCCAAAGTCTCGTTTGTACGCGATCGCCGAGCGCCGCCCGTAGGTGATGCGCAACGGCGTCATGTAGGGCAGGCCACCCAGCGCCGTCGCCGTCTGAAATGTGTAGCCGCCGAGCTCGGCGTAGCTGTCGGGGTGCTGGAGCAGGTTCGCGCCCGAGGCCCCCACCGTGCCGCTGCTGGGGTCGCCGGGCCCGCCGTACTCGGTTGCCCCAACCAGCTGCCCGGTGCCCGGCGGTCCGAGAACCACGCCGCTCCCGGCGACCGATGGCGAGCAGCTACCCGCGGCGGGCATGCTGAAGAGCACCGTCAGGACTACCAGCCCTATGACGAGAGCGCACGCGCCGGCGCCGAGCGACAGCAGCCGAAGCGCCCATCCCGTCCGCCTCCCTTGCGCACCGCCGTACATGGCAGCGAACCTAGCACCTGCAAGACTAATTGAGACTAATTGAGACTAATTTGTTGCTATTCCCGTCACCGAGGCCGCGGCGAGCATCCGGCGAACGGCGCCAACCGGGGCCGGCGCGCAGCGAAACGGCGCGTTCCCCCATCGCTAACGTAAGCGGGTCATGGTGAGGATCCTCGACGTCGAGCAAGCGCTCCTTCTCCTTGAGGTGGAGCCGCCGTTCGATCAGAGGAAGGTGCAGCTGGCTCGCCGGCGGATGGCCAAGCGCTGGCACCCGGACATCGCCCCGCCGGGACGGCGTCATCAGCACGAGCGTCATCTCCAGGCCATCAATGAGGCCGCCGACCAGCTTGAGCGGCTGGCCGAGTCAGCGCGGGGCGGGCGCGTCACGAGCAGCGCCGTCCGGGCCTCGGCCGCCGCGGCTCGCAAGGCGCGGCAGGAGGCCGGACGCCAGGCGTATGAGGCCGAGCAGCGCGCGAAGACTGCCGCGGCCGACCGGGCCAAGCACGACCCGTTCGGCTCACGCGTGCCCGACCACTCCGTCGTTCACCGCTATGCCCGCTGTCTGTCCTACCCCGAGTGGGGAGTGGGCACGGTCAGCGGCATCTACTTCTCGGGCGAGGGCGAGGAGGTCCAGCAGTGGGCTCGGGTCCAGTTCTCGATCGGGGTGCGCACGGTGCCCGCGGGTTCCCTCCAGTTCGTCGACTTTTCCAAGCCGGACCCAGCGGCCGACCGCGTGCAGCGGTTCATGACCGCAGCCCAGCACGCCCTGGCCGAGGGCGATGCCGCCCTGGCGGCACAGCGGCTCGTCTACGCGCGTGACGCCGACCCCACCAACCCGGCCGTCCTGCGTCTCCTCACAGCGGCCTTCTGGCAGGCCGGCAACCTTCCCGCGGCGGCGCGGGTCGTGCGCGACTGGTCCAGGATCGAGACCGACCGTCCGACCCCGGAGCGCTTCGCGTCTCGCATCTACGAGGACATGGGCGCTCTGGACCTGGCCGCCGATGCTGCAGCCAAGGCGGCCGCGCGGGCACCTCAGGATGCCTCAGCCTGGGAGCGCCTGGGGCGCCTGCGGCTCAAGCTGATGGACCGGGCCGCCGCGATTGCAGCGCTGGAGAAGGCTCGTCTGGCGGGGCCCTCGGTCGATGGACTGCTTGATCTTGCCCTGGCCCACCACCTGGCCGGGGACGTGGGGGCCGAGGTCTCAGCCGCCCAGGCGGCCACCGAGCTTGATCCGGAGTCCCAGCGCGCCTGGTCTGCCTACGCCCACGCCCTGGCTCGCACGCACCGGTTGCGAGAGTGCGTCGAGGCCTGCCAGCGGGCGCTGGCCCTGGGCAAGGATCCCGAGGTATCGGATCTGCTGGAGCGGGCGCGCGCCGAGGAGCCTCGCGGGCTCTCCGAGCGCACGGCAGCCTAGCGCTGCGAGACCGAGCCCTGGCGCCCGCACACCGGACATGACTCCTGGGGGGCCAGCTCGCGCCCGCCGCACGAAGGGCAGGCCTCGACCTGATCCAGGACCCCCAGCAGCTCTCCCACCCGGCAGACCAGCAGTCGCTCCTCCTCCACCTCGATCCACGTGCCGGCCGACGCCGGAAAGACGACGTGGTCGCCAGGCTTCACCGGCATCGCAATGCCCACGTGATCCCACCAGTCAAGTCCCGGCCCGACGGCGAGCACGATCCCGTGCTGGGGTGGAGGCTCCTCGGATCCTGCTGGGACGAGCAGTCCGGAGCGCCTGACCCGGTCAGGGTCGAGCTCCTTGATGACCACCCGGTCGAAGATGGGGCGAAGCTGACTGCGCATCCGCCTTGATGTTAGGCGCCCGGGCAGGCCTGCCCCGAAGGGCGCCGCCCGCCGACGGGAGGCGTCTGGCCCCTGCCCCGGGGTGCGCGGCGCCACCCCTGCCCGTCCGGGTGTGGACGTAGGTTTTCCACCCATGCGCCTGCTCGTGGTCCGCTGCTCGGTTCAGTACTCCGGCCGGCTCAGCGCTGTCCTGCCAGAGGCCCTGCGGCTGATCGTCCTCAAGGCCGACGGCTCGGTCCTGATCCATTCGGACGCCGGGGGCTACAAGCCACTGAATTGGATGACCCCGCCAACCGTGATCGAGGAGACCGACGAGCAGATCGTGGTCCGCAAGCGAGCCGCCGGCGACGCCGACCGGCTGGAGATCCGGGTCCGCGAGGTCCTGTCCGACGTGACCCACGACATGGGCCACGTGGACGAGCAGCTGGCCACGGCCAAGGACGGCGTGGAAGCAGATCTCCAGCGCCTGCTGGCGGAGCAGCCGCACTGGTGTGGAGACGGGCTGCGACTGGTGCGCCGCGAGTGGCCGACCGATGTCGGCCCGGTGGACCTGATGTGCCGGGACTGCGATGAGCAGTGGGTGGCCGTGGAGATCAAGCGCATCGCCGGCTTGGAGGCGGTCGAGCAGCTGACCCGTTATCTGGAGCGCATCCGGTTGGACCCGGCCTTCCTCTCATGCCGAGGAGTGCTGGCCGCGCAGCGCATCAAGCCGCAGGCGAGGGTCCTGGCCGGCGCCCGGGGCATCGACTGCGTGGAGGTCGACCTGGAGGTGCTGCGAGGCGCGCGGGCGCCGGAACTGAGATTGTTTGCCGCATGAGCGACCAGCAGGCAGTTCTCACCGAGGTTCGGGACAGGGTCCTCCTGATCACGATCAATCGCCCCGACCAGCGCAACGCCGTCAACGCCGCCGTTGCCGAGGGCATCGCCGCCGCGCTTGACCGCCTGGATGCCGAGCCGGACCTTTCGCTCGGCGTCCTGACCGGCGCGGGCAAGGGGTTCTCCGCCGGCATGGACCTGAAGGCGTTCGTGACCGGCGAGCGTCCGTATGCCGGTGATCGGGGCTTTGCCGGGATCACCCAGCGCGCGGCCGAGAAGCCACTGATCGCGGCTGTGGAGGGCTTCGCGGTCGCCGGGGGACTCGAGGTGGCGCTGGCGTGCGATCTGATCGTGGCCTCGCGTGGGGCCACGCTGGGGATACCGGAGGTCAAGCGCTCGCTCGTGGCCGCCGGGGGAGCCCTCCTGAGGCTGCCCCGCATCCTGCCTCGCACCGTGGCCATGGAGCTGGCCCTGACCGGCGAGCCGATCGAGGCCGAGCGAGCTCACGAGCTCGGCCTGGTCAACCGCCTGGCCGAACCGGGCCAGGCGCTTCAGGTCGCCCTGGAGCTTGCCGAGGTGATCGCGGCCAATGGTCCGCTCGCCCTGGCTGCCACCAAGCGCGTGATGACCGAGGCCGTAGACTGGCCGGACTCGGAGTTCTTCGCTCGCCAGGGCGAGATCGTCGGCCCGGTCATGACATCCGAGGACGCCCGCGAGGGCGCGACCGCGTTCGCCGAGAAGCGCCCTCCGGTCTGGAAGGGCCGGTAGGGACGGCTCAGCCCGGCTGACCGGCCTGCTGCCCGCGGCCTGGCCGCGGAGCACATCCTCACCGCGGTAGCCTTGCCTGCCATGCCAGGCGACGACGACCTCTTCGGGCAGGAGCACGTCCGGGTTTACAGGGAGACGGACGGCGAGCACGGCTATCGCTGGCGCGGTACGACCATCCTGCTGTTGACGACGACCGGCCGGGGCTCTGGCCAGGAGCGGACGACTCCGCTCATCCACCGCACCGACGATGACCGTTGGGTGATCGTGGCCTCCAAGGGAGGCGCGCCCGATCATCCTGACTGGTACAAGAATCTGCAGGCCACTCCTGAGGCGACGATCCAGGTCAAGGACGAACGAATCCCTGCCCGGGCGCACACCGCCGAGGGCGAGGAGCGAGAGCGGCTGTGGCAGCTCATGACCGAGGTGTGGCCTGCCTACGACGACTACCAGCGCAAGACTCAGCGCCAGATCCCGGTGGTCGTCCTGGAGCGCCGATAGCTCCACGCGCGGGCACGCGCCTATTCCTCGCCCCACAGCGTGGCCACGACCGTGCGGTCTCCCGCCTGATCTCGGTGCTCGCACAGGTAGATGCCCTGCCAGGTCCCCAGAGCGAGGGTGCCCTGCCTCACGGGCAGCGTCAGCGAGGGCCCGAACAGCGCCGCCTTCACATGGGCGGGCATGTCATCGGGGCCCTCGAGCGTGTGCGTCCAATACGGAGCACCTTCAGGCACCGCCTGGTTGCACCAGGTCTCGAAGTCACGCCTCACGTCAGGCGAGGCGTTTTCGTTCAGGGCGAGCGAGGCCGAGGTGTGGGCGATCAGGAGGTGCAGCAGCCCCACGCCGAGCCGGTCCAATTCGGGCAGCGCGTCCAGCACCTCGCGGGTGACCAGATGAAAACCGCGAGGGCGGGCGGATAGGGTGATCTCGCGCTGCGTCCACATGACCGGATCTCGGACAGCGCAGTATCTCTCGCGGGCGCGCCCCGAGACGTCCCAGCCACCGCCCCGAGCCGTCCCCCGAGCCGTCCCGGTACCGGAGGTGGGGCGCCGCGAGCGCCAACCCTGGTATTGTGCCCGCCGCCGAATCTCCTGCTAACAGCGGGAGAACGGGGGAACCAAGTCCCCGGGGGCGAATCGCCGTCTGATGACGGTGTAGCGCAGAGCGCGAGCCCGACAGCTAACCCCGTAGGCAACGAGGAACAATGATTTTCCGCTGGTGCATACCACGCCGGTTGACCGCGACGACCGCGGTGCTGGGTCTGCTCGCACTCCTGGCGACGTTCCCGGCGCGGTCGAGCGCAGGGCCAAGCCTGGGGTCGCTCAACCAGCAGCTGAACCAACAGCAGGCTCATCAGCAGCAGTTGCGCTCCGCGCTGAGCCGGCTGGCCGGCCTGATCTCGTCGCTGAGCTCCCAGATCTCGCTGGTCGAGCAGAGGGAGGCCGCCGTGAGCGCGCAGCTGGCGCACGATCGCCATCTCCTGGCGGTCACTCAGATCCAGCTTCGGCGCCAGCGCCGCTTGGTGGCGCTCCTGCGAGCCCGGTTGGCCCGGGCCCGCATGCTGCTGACCCGCCAGCTGGTGTCGAATTACGAAGCGGGCAGCCCGGATCTCGTGAGCGCGGTGCTCCAGTCCAACGGGTTCACCGATCTGCTTGACCGGATCAAGTTCCTGAGCGACGCCGAGCACCAGCAACAGCGGACGATCGCCATCACGCGGGCCGACAAGGCCCGGGCTGACGCCGCCGTGAAGCGGCTCGCGAAGCTCCAGAAGCAGCAGCGAGACGCCGCTAACGCGGCCGCGGTGGAGGCTCGGGCGCTGGCCGGGATGAACCAGCTCCTTCACAGCAAGGAGGCGTCGCTGGAGAACGCCCGGGCCGTCCAGCAGTCAGCCCTCTCGGCCAGCGAGTCCCGAGCCGGCGCGATCGAGAGCCAGATCTCCCACATCGAGGCCCAGCAGGCCGCCCAGCGGGCCGCCGCCCAGCGAGCGGCTGCGCAGCAGGCCGCCCAGCAGCAGGCCGCTGCCCCGTCCTCCTCCGCGCCTGCCCTCGGAGCCTCCGGCGGATGGTCGATTCCGTACCCCATCGTGCAGTGCGAGTCGGGCGGACAGAACCTGCCGCCGAACTACGCCAGTGCGTCGGGCTACTACCAGATCCTGGCCAGCACCTGGAGCCTGTACGGGGGTTCGGGGCCGGCGGCCTATCTGGCCAGCAAGGCCGAGCAGGACGCCGTGGCCAGCCGGATCTGGGCCGGCCAAGGACCCTCGGCGTGGGTGTGCGCGGGCATCGTCGGCATCCACTGATCGCCCCGCCCCGCCCCGAGCCGCCTCCACCCCGCGAGCCGCCTCGGCCCCCGAGCCGCCCCCGCCCCCGAGCCGCCCCCGCCCCCGGGCAGCCGCTGAGCCGTGTGCGCGAATGCACACAAAACGCTCTCGGACAAAAGCTTCACAGGTGTAAAATTCAGCCGTGATGAGCGTGCGAGCGCTGGACGCCGCCAGCCAGGACACTTCTGAACCCGCAGATCACGTCGATGTGCTCGTCGTCGGTGCGGGGATATCCGGGATCGCCGCCGGTTATCACGTCCAGCACGAGTGCCCGGGAAAGACCTACGCCATCCTGGAGGCCCGCGACTCCGTCGGGGGAACCTGGGATCTGTTCCGCTATCCCGGAATCCGCTCGGATTCGGACATGTACACGCTGGGCTTCCCCTTCCGGCCCTGGGACAGCGACACCTCGATCGCCGACGGAGAGTCGATCCTCGAGTACGTGCGCGACACCGCGCGCGAGTTCGGGATCGACAAGAGGATCCGGTTCGGGCACCGAGCGGTCAGCGCCTCGTGGTCAAGCGAGCAGCAGCGCTGGACCGTCGAGGCCGAGCGGACCGACACCGGCGAGACGGTGCGCCTGACCTGTGGCTTTCTGTTCATGTGCAGCGGCTACTACCGGTACGACCAGGGCTACACCCCGGAGTTCCCCGGGGTTGAGCGTTTCCAGGGGCGGGTCGTCCATCCCCAGTTCTGGACGGAGGACATCGATTACGCCGGCAAGCGGGTGGTTGTGATCGGGAGCGGGGCCACCGCGGTCACGCTCGTGCCCTCGATGGCCGACCAGGCGGCCCATGTGACGATGCTCCAGCGCTCACCCAGCTACGTGGTCTCCCTGCCCGGCCAGGACCCCCTGGCCCGCGTGCTTCGGCGCGTGCTCCCTGCCAAGCGGGCCTACGCGATCATCCGCTGGAAGAACGTACTGGTCACCAGTGCCTTCTTCCGCCTGAGCCGCCGCCAGCCCGAACTGGTCAAGCGGTTGCTGCGCAAGGGTGTGCAGCGGCGCCTGCCTCCCGGCTTCGACGTGGACATGCATTTCAAGCCTCGGTACAACCCCTGGGATCAGCGGATGTGCCTGGTTCCTGACGGCGACCTGTTCGAGGCGATCAGCCTGGGCCAGGTCTCGCTCGTCACCGACGAGATAGACACCTTCACCGAACACGGCATCCGGCTGAAGTCCGGGAAGGAGATCGAGGCGGATCTGATCGTCACCGCCACGGGCCTGAACCTGCAACCGCTCGGAGGCCTTGAGCCGAGCATCGACGGCCAGCCGGTGGACATGCCGAAGAGCATGGTCTACAAGGGCTGCATGTTCTCGGGAGTCCCCAACCTCGCGCTCTCCTTCGGCTACACGAACGCGTCCTGGACGCTCAAGGCGGACCTGATCTGTCAGTTCGTGACCCGGCTCATCAACCACATGGACGCCAACGGCTACACGCAATGCGTTCCCGTCAACCGCGACCCAACCATCACTGAGACGCCGTTCGTGGACTTCACACCCGGCTACTTCCTGCGCTCCATGCACCAGCTTCCCAAGCAGGGCTCGAAGCTGCCCTGGCGGCTGCACCAGAACTACATCCGGGATCTGCAGCTGATCAAGCGGGCGCCGCTGGAGGACGGAGTGCTGGACTTTTCAGGTTCGCGGGATGCCCGGCCGGCCACCTCCGAGGCCGCTGTGGCCACGGCCGCCTGATCGCCGCGGGCTCGCTTCCCTAACCTCCGCGCGATGCGGCGCCCCCTCCCGCGTCGAGCCCCCTCACGCCGCGCCCTGCTCGTGGTGCTGATCCTCCTCGCCGCGCTGGCTCTGCGCGTGGCCCAGGTGCAGCGGACGTCCTATCAGCCGATCAATGACGCCTCGTCGTATCTCAATCTGGCCAGCCAGGTCGCGAACACCGGTGCCTATTCGACCGGCCACGTGCCCCCGGGAGCCGGGGGCACGCAGGGGCCGAGCGCATATTTCCCGCCCGGGTTCCCGTATTTCCTGGCCGCCGTCGACCTGGTCGATGGCCAGACCACCTCCGGACGGGGCTCCGTGGAGCCGGCTCGGATCTCACAGGCCGTGCTCGGAACGATCGTTGTGGTCCTGATCGGCCTGGTGGCGCTGGAGGCGTTTGGCGAGACCGTGGCCCTGTTCGCCCTCGGCCTGGCGGCCGTCTACCCCGTGTTCATCGCGCTCTCGGCCGTCCTGGTGGCGGAGAACCTGATGACGGCGCTGATCCTGGCGGCGATCTGGGCCGGGCTCCGAGCCCGTCGCTCTCCCCACCCCTACCGCTGGATCGCTGCCGCCGGCGCGTTCACCGGCCTGGCCACGCTGACCCACGTCAACGCCATCATCCTGGTGGTGCCGCTGGCCGTGGCCGCTTGGAGGGCGCGGCCGAGCCTTCGAGCTCCGGGCCTGCTGCTGGCCATGGCAGTGCTGGTCCTCACGCCGTGGATCGTCCGCGACGCCGTGGTCATGCACCGCTTCATCCGGGTCACCGACGAGGACGGCATCACGCTCCGAGGGACGTATAACCCTTCCTCGGCGCACGACCCCCAGGTCCCATACCGCTGGCGTCTGTACACCGGGATACCCGAGGATCGTCAGCTGGCCTCACAGGCCAGCCGTCTGACCGAGCCGGAGCTCTCCGACCGGCTCCGCAGCCGGGCATTTGACTACATCGGCAATCATCCCCTCTCGCCGTTCGAGGTCTTCTACCGCAACACCCGCCGGATGCTGGAGCTGGAGGGCTCGCGGGCCTGGAAGATCTCGGCCTCGTCGATAGATGTGCCCATCGCCACCGCCCGGATCGGCGTGTTCAGCTTCTGGTTGCTCTGCCTGCTGGCCCTGGCCGGAGCGTTCACCCAGGCGGTGCGGCGCGGACCGCGTTGGCTGTGGCTGGCTCCGGTCCTGCTGTGGCTGAGCGCGGCCCTGGTCAACGGCGAGACGCCACGCTTTCGGGAGCCCATAGACCCGTTTTTGATTCTCCTGGCGGCCTGCGCGCTGACCGCGGCGGCCCGCGCTCTGGAGGTCCGGCTACGCGGTGCGCCAGTCCGCGGTGAGGGCGGGCGCCCGGTGCCGGCGGGTGCGACCGAGGGAGTCCAGGTGGGCCAGGGCCTGCCCTGAGCCGTACGCCACGCAGGTCAGCGGTGACTCGGCCGAGAACACAGGCATGCCCGTCTCTTCGCCCACCAGGTCGTCGAACCCCCTGACCAGGGTGCCGCCTCCGGCCAGCAGGATTCCGTCCCGGGCGATGTCCGAGGCCAACTCCGGCGGCGTCTGCTCCAGCGTGTCCCTGATGGCCTGAAGGATCTCTCCGACCGGCCCCTTGATGGCCGCCCGGACCTCCGCGCCTGACAGCGTGACCGCTGTCGGCAACCCGGTGACCAGGTGGCGGCCACGCACCTGCATCGTCTCCTCCTCGGCGACGGGGGTGGCCGAGCCGATGGTCAGCTTGATCTGCTCAGCGGTCTGCGAGCCAATGGCCAGCTGGTACACCGAGCGGATGTAATGGCCAATGGCCTCGTCCATCTCGTACCCGCCGACCCGGATCGAGCGGCTGACCACGATCCCACCCAGCGAGATGACGGCCATCTCGCTGGTGCCACCGCCCACGTCCACGACCATCCGGCCCACCGGCTCCTCGATCTCGATGCCGGCCCCGATGGCCGCCGCGATCGGCTCCTCGATCAGATGGACGCGACGGGCCCCGGCGGCCAGCGAGGCCTCCTCCACCGCCCGCTTCTCGACCTCGGTCACGCCCGAGGGCGCGCACACGATCAGCCGGGGATGGGCGAGTCGCCTGTCGATGACCTTGCGGATGAAGTACCGCAGCATCTGCTCGGTCACCTCGAAGTCGGCGATCACGCCGTGCCGCAGCGGCCGGGTGGCGGCGATCGAGGCCGGCGTGCGCCCGATCATCCGCTGGGCGTCTGCGCCCACGGCGTGCACCGCGCCGGTGTCCACGTCTGAGGCCACCACCGAGGGCTCCATGACCACGATCCCGCGGCCACCGACGTACACCAGCGTGTTGGCCGTGCCCAGATCGATGGCCATGTCGTGCACACCGATGCTGGGCGCCAGATGCCGGCGCGCCGTGTCTCGCTTCGATCCTTCTCTACGAAATCCGATACGTCAAGAGTGCCAGAAGTTGCCTGCTCGCGTGTGCTTTATCGCTCGCCGGGCGGCTTGGGCGGGAACTGGGAGACCGGCTGGCGGAGGTTGAGAGCCGTCTGCACGATCCGATCCTGCTCCAACGCGTGGGCCACTGGATACCCCTCGCCGGGCGACGCCCGCTCCGGCCGGCCGATGTAGCCGAACTCCACGTCTTGAGGAAGGATCTGCCTCAACCTGGCCGACATGTGCGCTCGGGCGCCCATGTTTCGTGGCTCCTCCTGCACCCAGACGACCTCGCGGCAGCCCGGGAATTGCTCCAGCAGGGTCAGGATCTCCTTCTGCGGGAACGGATACAGCAGCTCCACCCGGACGATCGCCACCTCCGTGGCCTCGCCGCGGAGATTGTGTCCGGTCAGCTCGTAATAGATCTTTCCGCTGCACAGGATCAGCCGGCGCACGGGCGCCGGGTCGATTCCAGGTTCGCCGAGCACGGGCTCGAAACGCCCCTCGCTCAGCTCCTCCAGGCGGCTCACGGCCTGCGGAAGGCGCAGCAGGCTCTTGGGCGTGAGGATGACCAGAGGGCGCTGCTTGGCGATCCGGGCCTGCCGGCGCAGCAGGTGGAAGTACTGTGCCGGGGTGGTGGGGTTGGCCACGCGGATATTGCCCTCGGCAGCCAGCTGGAGGAACCGCTCGACGCGGGCCGAGGAGTGCTCGGGACCGGACCCCTCGTACCCATGCGGCAGCAGCAGGGTGAGGCGTGAGGTCTGCCCCCACTTGGCCAGGCCCGAGACGATGAACTGATCCATGATGACCTGGGCCCCATTGACGAAATCACCGAACTGGGCCTCCCACAGGACGAGCGTCTCCGGCGCCTCCTGTGAGTAGCCGTACTCGAACCCGACGCACGCCATCTCCGAGAGCGGGCTGTTGTGGAGCTCCATCGGCGCCAGCGCGCCGGGCAGGTGCTGGATGGGCGAGTACTCCTGACCGTTCTTGGCGTCATGCAGAACCAGATGCCGCTGGCTGAACGTGCCCCGCTCGGTGTCCTGGCCGGTCAGCCGTATGGGCAGGCCCTCGGTGAGCAGACTGGCGAAGGCCAGCGCCTCGGCATGAGCCCAGATGACACCCTCCCCCGTTTCCAGGGCTTGGCGACGCTGATCCAGCTGCCGCTCGAGCTTGGGATGGACCATGAAGCCGTCAGGGACCGACAGGAGCTCATCGCCCAGCACCCGGACCCTGTCGGCGCTGACCGCCGTCTTGACCTCAGGTGAGGGAGTCCGGTCAAGCTGATATTCGCCGGTGGCGTGATCGACGCCGCGGGAGGTGGCGATCCGCTCCTTGAGCTGGTCATGGGCATCGCTCAGGACGCTCCACACCTCGTCGGTCATCTCGGTCGATTCCTGCTCGGTGACCACACCCTGCTCGATCAGCTGGCGGGCGAACAGCTCACGCGCCGGCGGATGCTGCTTGATCGTCTGGTACATGGAGGGCTGCGTGTAGGCCGGCTCGTCGGCCTCGTTGTGTCCAAATCGCCGGTAGCCGATCAGGTCGATGAGGACGTCGTGGCCGAACTCCTGACGGAACGCGAAGGCCAGCTGCACGGCGGAGACGCAGGCCTCCACGTCATCGGAGTTGACGTGAATGATCGGCACGTCGAACCCCTTGGCCAGATCGGAGGCCCAGGTCGTGGAGCGGGAGTCCTCCGGGTCGGTGGTGAAGCCCACCTGGTTGTTCTGGATGAGGTGGATCGTCCCGCCCACCGTGTAGCCGTCAAGCGCCTGAAGGTTGAGTGTCTCGGCCACCACGCCCTGGGCCGGGAAGGCGGCGTCTCCGTGCAGGATGATCGGGATGGCCGCGTTCGTGTCCCGGTGGACATGGGGCCCCTGACGGGTGGTCTGGGCGGCTCGCGTGGCGCCAGCGACGACCGGGTCGACGAACTCCAGATGGCTGGGGTTGGACTCCAGGCGCACGATCACCGAGTCGCCGCCGGACAGCTGGTACGTCCCCTGCGCGCCGTGGTGATACTTGACGTCTCCCGTCCCGCCCTGGGGAATCGTTGTGATGGGCTCCAGGGTCGAGGCCCCCTCGAACTCGGCGAAGATCGTCTCGTACGCCCGTCCCAGGTTGTGGGCCAGCACGTTGAGCCGGCCCCGGTGGGCCATGCCGATCACGATCTCGCGGGCTCCCTCGGTGGCGCCGAGCTGGATCAGCTCGTCCAGCATGGGCACGGTCATGTCGAGCCCTTCCACCGAGAACTGCTTCTGCCCCAGGTACGCCTTGTGCATGAAGCGCTCCAGCGCGTCGACCTCGGTGAGCCGCTTGAGGAGAGCCTTCTTCTCTTCGGAGCCGAGCGGCGCGCGGAACCGGCCTGACTCGATTGCCTCCCGCAGCCACAGGCGCTGGCGGTGCGACCCGATGTGCTCGATCTCGTAGGCGATCGGCCCGCAGTAGGTCTCGCGCAGGTGCGGTAGAGCATCCGCCAGCGTCTCCCCCGGCACGTACATGCGCAGGACCCGGGAGGGGATCCTGGCCATGAGCTCCGGGGTCAGTCCCAGTGGCTCGGGATCAAGCGCCGGGTCACCCTCGGGTTCACGGCCCAGCGGGTCAAGCCTGGCCGCCAGGTGTCCATGGGTGCGATGGGCCTTCAGCAGCGATGTGGCGGCCTGAACCGCGGCCATCATCTCCTCATCAGGCCGGGCCTGAGCGGGCGACTCGGGCGCAGCGGGTGCGGCGGCGGGTCGCGGCTCTCCTGGCGGCGCCAGCGGCCGCAGCTCCACGCCCAGATCCCCGAAGACCCGGTCATAGAAGCCGCTTTCCCCGTGCAGGTAGGCCTCGATCCGGGCCAGGAACCGGCCGGACTCGGCTCCCTGGATGATCCGGTGGTCGTAGGTGGAGGTCATGGTCATGACCTTCTCGGCCCCGATCGCCGGGCCCGCGTTCTCCAGACCCACCGGATAGGCGATCGATCCCGTGGCCACGATCGTCCCCTGGCCGGCCATGAGACGGGGTACCGAGGCGACGGTGCCCAGGCCGCCGGGATTGGTCAGGGAGAGGTTGCCTCCACTGAGATCGTCAGCCGTGAGGGTGTTGGTCCGCGCCTTCTCCACCAGCGCGTCGTAGGCCTTTAGAAACCCCGTGAAGCTCATCCGCCCCGCGTCCCTGATCACCGGCACCATCAGCGTGCGGCCGCCGTCCTTGCGCTCCACGTCAACGGCCAGCCCCAGGTTGCACGCCCCGTCATCGACACGGTGAGGCTTTCCCTCCACCTCCGCGAAGTGGTGGGCCATCACGGGCATTTCCTCGGTGGCCACGAGCGCAATCGCGTAGGCGATCAGGTGGGTGAACGAGACCCGGTGCCCGGCCTCCTTGAGCTGGCTGCGGCGCTCCCCAAGCTCGGTGACCGTGATCGTGCGGAACGATGTGGCGGTGGGGACCGAACGGCTCTGGTCCATGTAGCGGGCCAGAGCTGCCGCCGCGCCCTTGAGAAGCGTGGCTCCCGGGGCCGCGCGTGGCGCTGGTGCTTCGCCAGCCGATGGCGCTTCGGGCGCGGCCGATGGCGCTTCGGGCGCGGCTGATGGCGCTTCGGGCGCGGCTGCCCCGTTCCCGCCGGCGGCGGCCAGCACGTCGGCCTTCGTGATGCGCCCGGAGCGTGCGCTGCCCCGGACGTTGGCCAGGTCTATGCCCTCCTCGGCAGCAATTCGCCTCGCCACGGGCGAGGCGTCAACGTCACCCGCCGGGGAGGGTGTCGACTTTTCCCCGTATATGGTGGTTTTTTCGACACCCTCGGCCTCGGCTGCTGCGGGCGCACCCTCGCCGGCCCGCGCACGATCGCCGGCGGCCCCACCGGGCACAGCCGTCATCCGCCCGATCACCTGACCCACGGTGACGGTCTCGCCGTCGGCAGCCAGGATCTCGGTGATCGTCCCGGAGGCCGGCGCCGGAAGCTCCATGTCGACCTTGTCGGTGGAGATCTCGACGACCGTGTCGCCCTGCTCGACGGTTTCGCCGACCTTTACCGACCACTCCAGGATCGTCCCCTCCGTAACCGACTCCCCGCCGGTCGGAGTGACGATCTCCACGAGCTCCCCGGTCGCCGCTTCCGAGGCACCGGCGTGCTCGGCCTCGGTGGCCGCGCCGGCCAGCGCCTCCTCGGCGGTGGCCGGAGGGGACTCGCCTGACACGGGGCCCGCCGAGGCGGCGGCCCCATCGCCCGCCGC
>JBJMLC010000071.1:0-30868 GCA_045805485.1 Solirubrobacteraceae bacterium
CGCGCTCGTCAGCGGTCGCGCTCTGACCCCACCGACCCCGCCCCCACGACACCGCCAGACCGCGTTCACGGCGCCCTAAACCCACAACCTATGCTGTCCACAGCATGAATGCGGCCATCATCACGGTCTCCACGGCCGCCGCGCGGGGGGAACGCGAGGACCTCTCGGGGGAGGCGCTGGCCGAACGCGCGGCCGGGGCCGGCGCGACCATCGTGGCCCGTGAGGTCGTGACCGACGACCGGCAGCAGATCGAACAGGTCCTTCGCCGCTACTCGAGCACCGACAGGAACACCGACCTGATCCTCACCACGGGCGGCACCGGCCTCACCCCTGACGACGTCACCCCTGAGGCCACGCGAGCCATCATCGACCGCGACGCGCCCGGAATTGCGGAGGCCATGCGGGCCGAGTCGCTCAAGTACACACCGATGGGCCTCCTGAGCCGGGGCGTCTGCGGGATCGCGGGCCGGACGCTCATCGTCAACTTCCCGGGCAGTCCGAAGTCGATCGACCAGCTGTTTGGCGTCATCGAGCCGGTGCTCCGCCACGCGGTGGCCACGCTGCGGCGGGAACCGGGGGAACATGTCAGCCACGGCCATTGAGCTGCGCGGCCTGGGTCGCCACTTCGGCGAGCGCACCGCACTGAAGGACGTGACGATTACGGTGCCGCCCAGGGCCACGCTGGCCGTGCTGGGTCGAAACGGCGCGGGCAAGTCGACGCTCCTGCGCATCCTGGCCACCCTTCTTCGCCCGCACGCCGGCGAGGCGGAGGTCCTGGGCCAATCACTGCCCAAGCGGGGCTTTGCCGTCCGGGGCCACATTGGCTACCTCGGACACGAGCCCCTGCTGTACCGGGACCTGACCGGACGGGAGAATCTGCACTTCCACGCCCGCCTGCACGGTGTCCCGCAGGAGCGCGTCACACAGCTCCTCGACAGGGTCCAGATGGGCTCCCGGGCCGACGATCCGGTCCGCTCGCTGTCCCGCGGGATGGTGCAGCGGCTGTCGGTGTGCCGGACCGTCCTGCACGACCCCGCAATGCTCCTCCTCGATGAGCCGCTCGCCAACCTCGATCCGGCCGCCGAGGAGCTCGTGGAGCCGCTGATCGGCCGCAGCTCCGGAAAGACTCGCGTTCTGACCAGCCACGACCCCCAGGCGGCGCTGGCCGAGGCCGACCTCGTCCTGGGGCTCAGAGACGGGCAGATGGAGTTTGCAGGTCCCCCCGAGCGGCTCGGACCCGAGAAAATCCGGGGGCTCTACCGGTGAGCGCGGTCCAGCAGGAGACCCGCCACGCCGCGCCGCCGCCACCCGGCAGCGACACAGCACTCAAGCCCCCGGGTACTGGCCGGACCGCCCTGATCGTCCTGGGCAAGGACCTGGCGCTGGAGCTGCGCACGCTGGAGACCGTGCCGGCCATGGTCCTGTTCTCCATCACCACGTTTGTGATCTTCCACTTTGCCCTGAACCGCTCCACGATCTCCGGCCAGCTGGGGGCCGGCGTCCTGACCGGGACCCTGCTGTTCGCGGGAATGCTGGCCATCAACCGCCTGTTCGTGGCCGAGCGGGAGCAGGGAGGCTTCGACGGCTTCCTGCTCGCCCCCGTGGACCGGACGGCGCTGCTCCTGGCCAAGGCCGGGGCCCTGCTGGTGTTCCTGGTCGTGCTGGAGGTCTTCGCGGTACCGGCCTTCGCGCTCTTGCTGCTGGGGCCCTCGATCGGCCCGCGGCTACCCGGGCTGATCATCATCCTGATCCTGCTGGATCTGGCGCTGGCCGTGATCGGCACGTTGGTCTCCGGCATCGCCGTGCACACCCGCGCCCGGGACCTGATCGGGCCGATCGTGGGCCTGCCGCTGCTGGTCCCGGCCCTGATCGGCACCGCGCGCGGAGCGGGGGCTGTGCTGGCGGTGCACGGCCCGCATCTGCCGCCAGGGAAATGGCTGGCCATCGTGGCGCTCTATGATCTGGTGTTCGCCCTCCTGGCCTACGCGGTCTTCGATTTCCTGCTGGAGGACTAGCCCTTTGAGCCAAAGCAGAGGCCTGCGCGGCCTCATACTCGCCACCATCGCCACGGTCACGACCGCGCTGGTGCTGGTCTTCTTCTACGCCCCGCTGGACGCCGACCAGGGCTTCGTCCAGAAGATCTTCTACATCCACGTTCCGCTGGCCATCGTCTCGCTGTGCGGCTTCGGGGCCGGGGCATTCCTGGCTGTCGGCTACCTGCGAACCGGCGACCGCAAGTGGGACTTCCGCTCCTACGTGGCCATCCACATGTCGCTCATCTTCGGCGTAGCCGCGCTGATCATGGGTTCGATCTGGGCCAAGGCGTCCTGGGGACACTGGTGGGTCTGGGATGACCCCACGCTCGTCTCGTTCCTGATCGTCCTGCTGCTGTTCGCCACCTACCAGCCGCTGCGCTTCTCGATCGAGGACCCCGAGCGCCAGTCCCGCTATGCCAGCGTGTTCGCCGTGGTGGCGGGCGCGTTCGTGCCGCTCAACTTCATCGCCGTCCGCCTGTCGCAGGGACTGGTTCATCCTCGGGTGCTGACGCTGAGCGGTGGCCACCTTCCCGGGCCGATGCGACTCACGTTCTACATCTCCGTCCTGGCAGTCAGCCTGCTGTTCATAGCGCTCTGTCGCTTTGAACTGAGCGCCAAGCGGGCCCGAATCCAACTCCGGGCCCTCCGCCGCGAGGTCCTGGGCGAGGATGCCCTCCGCCCCCTGAAACGGAGTGCCGCTCCGTCATGACCCTGCTGGCCGCGCCCGCCCTACCGCTTCACTCGGCCGGCAAGTACGTGGCTGCGGCATACATCGTGTTCGTCGTGGTGCTGGTGATCTATCTGGGCATCATGGCCCTCAGGACGAGCCGGACCAACCGTGACCTGGCCGAGCTCCGGCGGGAGCTGGCCGAGCGCCGGGCGCGGGAGGAGCTGGATGGACCTGCGACGCCTGGGCACACGCCTGAGCGCTCGCACGCCACGGAGGCCCGCGGCGAGGCCGCCGAGCGGGAGCCGGCCGTATGAGCGAGCTGCTGGCCATCGGCGTCTCCCACAAGACCGCCCCCGTGGAGGTCCGTGAGCGCCTGGCCCTTCCCCAGGCCCGGGCGGCGGAGTTCATCCGGGACCTCCGGGGCTCCGCCGAGGTCCAGGAGGCCGTGGCCATCTCCACCTGCAACCGCACCGAGCTCTACCTGGTGGTGGGGGACCCCGTGGAGGCTGAGAGCGGGGTTCTGGCCATGTTCGCCCGCCAGGCCGGGATCAGGCCCACGGAGCTGGCGGCCGCCATCTACTCCCACCGCAACTGCGACGCCGCCCGTCATCTGTACCGCGTCACATCCGGACTTGACTCGATGATCGTCGGGGAGGCCGAGGTCCAGGGCCAGGTCAAGCGGGCGTATGAGGCGGCGCGGACCCGGGAGTCGGTGGGCCCGCTGACCAATCGACTGTTCAACGCCGCTCTGCAGACCGGCAAGCGCGTGCGCACCGAGACGGCCATCGGCGAGCGTCAGCTCAGCCTGCCGGGGGTGGCCGTGGCGCTGGCCCGGGAGCGCCTGGGCGCCCTTCATGACCGTTCGGTGGTCGTGGTGGGCACCGGCGAGACGAGCGAGCTGGCCGCGCGCGCCCTGGCTGACAGCGGCGCCCGAACCGTGTTCGTGGCCAGCCGGCGGCGAGACCGAGCGATAGCGCTGGCCAAGCGGTATGGAGGAGACAGCGTGAGCTTCGACGAGCTCCCCGTGGCGCTGGAGCACGCGGACATTCTCGTCACGGCCACGGCCTCGCCCCACGTTCTCCTGGAGGCGCCCGAGCTGACCCACATCATGGCCCGGCGCGGTGGGAGGCCGCTGCTCCTGATCGACCTGGCCGTCCCGCGTGACGTCGACGGCACCTGCCAGGAGATCGAGGGCGTCTCGCTGTACGACATCGACGACCTGGAGGCCGTGATCGCCCGCAACCGCACCGTCCGGCAGGCCGAGGCCCGGCGGGCCGAGGGGATCATCGAGGAGGAGATCCAGACCTTCGCGGGCTGGCTGGGGTCGCTGGAGGTGCTGCCGACGATCTCCGCGCTGCGCACCCATGCGGTCCAGATCGCCGAGCAGGTGCTCCGGGAGAACGAGGGCAAGTGGGAGTCGGCCTCGCCCCGAGATCTCGAGCGGGTCGATGCCATGGCCCGGGCGATCCTCAACCGGCTTCTCCACGACCCCACGCTGCGGATGAAGACGCTGCGCGACGACCGGGTCCATGCCCGGATGGCGCTGGTGCGTGAGCTGTTCGGGCTGGAGGACTCCGCGCCCGCCGCGCCGCACGACGAAGAGCCAGCGGACGACGGGGAGCGGCTGGCCGAGGTCCGCGAGCTGCGCCGCCATTGATTCGGCTGGGGACGCGCGGCAGCGCGCTGGCCCTCGCCCAGGCAGCGTGGGTGGCCGAGCGGCTGGATACCGAAACGGAGCTGGTCACGATGGTCACCGCCGGTGACCGGGGGCACTACGAGGCTGACAAGTCCCGCTGGGTTTCAGAGCTTGAGCGGGCGCTGCTGGCGGGAGAGATCGACCTGGCGGTGCATTCGGCCAAGGATGTGCCGGCTCAGCTCCCGGATGGCCTGGACCTGGTGGCCATCCCGCCCCGCGCCGATGCCCGGGACGTCATCTGCGGATCGCCCTCCCTGCGCGATCTGGCTCCGGGGGCGCGGGTGGGGACGAGCAGTGTGCGCCGGGCGGCCCAGATCCTCGCCGCTCGAGCTGACCTGGAGGTGGTTCCCCTGCGGGGTAACGTCGACACCCGGCTGCGCACGCTGGACGAGGGCCAGTGTGATGCGCTCGTGCTGGCGCTGGCCGGGTTGGAGCGGCTCCAGCGCGCCGACGCGGCGGGCGGGGTGCTGGAGGAGCTGGTGCCCGCGCCGGGTCAGGGAGCACTCGTGCTGGAGGCACGGGCCGACCATCCGCAACGATCCCACCTGGAGGCTGTGAGCGACCCCGAGGCCACGACCTGTGTGACGGCCGAGCGCCGTGTGGTGAGCGCGCTCGACGCCTCCTGTCATACCCCGCTGGGCGTCCATGCCCGGCTGGACGGAGACGGAGCGCTGGAGTTGGAGGCCTGGGTGGGACTCCCTGACGGAGCGCAGTGGATCGCCGACCGGGTCGCCGGGCCGGCGACCGAGGTGCCCGACCGACTCGTCGAGCGCCTGGAGTCCGTCGGAGCGAGGGAGTTGCTCCTCCGGGCTGAGAAGATGGGCGCAGAGGGACGAGCGTGACCGTCTACCTCGTGGGCGCGGGGCCGGGCGACGCCGGCCTCCTCACAGCCCGGGCTCTGGAGCTGATAGCGCAGGCCGACGTGATCGTGCATGACCGGCTGATCCCGCCCGGGGCGCTGGCCATGGCCCGCCCTGACGCCGAGGTCATCGACGTGGGCAAGCGGGGCGGAGGGCGTTCGGCCGAGCAGTCCGAGATCAACCGGATCCTCTTGGAGAACGCCTCCAGGCACGTGGTCCGTTTGAAGGGCGGCGACCCGTTCCTGTTTGGCCGCGGCGGCGAGGAGGCTGAGGCGCTGGCCGCCGAGGGCGTGCCGTTTGAGGTCGTGCCCGGGGTGACCGCGGGCATCGCCGCCCCGGCCTACGCCGGAATCCCGGTCACGCATCGAGACCTGGCCAGCGCGGTGGCGTTCGTGACCGGCCACGAGGATCCGGCCAAGGGCGGCACGGCCCTGAACTGGGAGGCCCTGGCCGCCTTCCCGGGCACGCTGGTCATCTACATGGGGGTCAGGCAGTTGCCCGCCATCGTGCGGCGCTTGATCGCGGCGGGCCGGGATCCGGAGGAGCCTGCGGTGCTCATCGAGCGCGGCACCCTCCCAGACCAGCGGGTGCTGGAGGGAACCCTGGCCACGCTCCCCAGCCTGGACGCCAGCCCTCCGGCCGTGGTGCTGATCGGCCCGGTGGCGGCGTTACGCCCCAGGGGCGCGTGGCTTGAGCGCCGTCCCCTCCACGGGGTCAGCGTGGCGGTCACCCGGGCCCGCGAGCAGGCCAGCGGGCTGGCCGCCGAGCTGCGCTCGCTGGGCGCCGCGGTGGTCGAGGCCCCGGCCATCAGGATCGTCGCGCTGGAGTACTCGCTGCCTGACCTGGAGCCCTACGACCTGATTTGCCTGACCAGTCCCAATGGGGTGGCCCGGCTGTTCGATGGCCTGACTGCCGTCGGGCTCGATGCCCGGGCGCTGGCCGGCCGCACGGTGGCGGCCATCGGTCCGGGGACCGCGGCGGCCCTCCGGTCCCGCGGCATCACGGCAGACGTGGTGCCCGAGCGGTTCGTGGCCGAGGGCCTGGTGGAGGCACTGGCCGACCGGCCGGTCAGACGCGCGCTCGTGGCCCGCGCGGCCCAGGCTCGGGACGCCCTGCCTGAGGCATTGCGCGCCCGGGGGGCGGAGGTCGACGTGCTGGCGACCTACGAGACGCGAGCCGAGTCGCTGACCCCTGAGCAGCTCGACGCGGTGAGCCGGTCCGATTACGTCACGTTCACCTCATCCTCCACGGTCCGCTTCCTGCTGGCCGCGCTGGGGGAGGATGGCGATCTGTCCGGGCGGCGCCTGGTCAGCATTGGCCCCGTGACCAGTCAGGAGCTTCGCGAGCATGGCCTGGAGCCTCACGTCGAGGCAGGTCGGCACGACATCCCGGGGCTGGTCGAGGCCCTCCTGGCCGACGCTGCGCGCCCGGACCGCTGAGCGAGCGTCAGCCGCCGGACGACGTGGAGACCACGGATGAGCTACGCAGCAGGCGGTCGTGCCCGTCGAGCGCCTGCACCGCCACGTAGGCCGGCCGGCCGGGCAGGTGCGCCCTGGTCTCGAAATCCCGCCACGCCACCGTGCGGCGGGGCCGCAGTTGATCGGAACTCGGACCGCCCAGGACGCGCCAGGCGGCGACTCGCGTCGCCCCGGACCAGCTCACGAACACGCTGAGACCGCCGGTCTTGGGCCGCGTCACGGCCACCACGGGCCGATTCAGCGGCATGCCCTGCCAGGGAAATCGGACCACGCGATAGGAGTTGAACCCCAGCGGCATTCCGACGTCGAAGATCTGGCGACCGGTGGGGGTGTACTCGGAGAGGTATGGCTGCGAGCCCCATCCCACGACCAGGTCGTGGTTAGGCAGGGTCTGGGTGCTGCCCCCGGCGCTCGTCAGCAGCGCCGGGGAATGCGTGTAGCGATGCACCAGCGAGACCGTCTTGGCCCTGAGGTTGACCCGGAGCACCGTCGCCGAGGACTGCCTCTCCTCCTGCGGGAGCGCAGCATCGTTGAACAGCGTCAGCCGGCCTCCTGGCCCCATCCGCGCGTCGTGCTGCCACTCGAAGTTCGTGCCCGGCCCCATGGCAAAGCTCGAGTGCTTTCCGCCCAGCGTCCAGATCACGCGACCCGTGCGACGGCTGATCTCATACACCGCCCACGTGTTGCGGGACGAGATCAGCAGGTTTCCATTCGGGAGCTGCTGGATGGAATTGAGGTGGAAGAAGTCATAGGGGACTCCGGGACGCGGGGGTCCGGCCTCGGTGGCGCTGACCGGAACGTGGTCGGAGGCGTGCCACTCCCACAGGACTCGCTCCGTGGGGATGTCAACCTCCTGGATTATGCAGTCCAGCACGCTGCCGCTGGTCGGTCCTCCGACCGTCCGCAGGTCGGCCGCTCTCACGGTCTGGGCGTCGAGCAGCGCGGTGCCCTGGGGGGTGATCTGGAACTCGTGCAGGTCGGCGGAATACCCATTTCCGGCCCGCACCACGGCCAGGGTCCGGTACGAGCGGCTCATGATCATGTCCTTCCCCGCGCTGGCGCCCTCCGGGGTGAGGTGGCCCTGCCACCACGTGAGGACGTGGTGACCCCGGTAGGTCTGAACCTGAAGGTTTTCCCCGCCACCGTGATGGATCGGGCGAAACCACAGGAGCTTGCCCTGGGCGTTCAGGATCATCAGCCCGTTGACGTGCGCGCTGCCGACGGTCAGGAAGAAGTCCCCTGACCGGCTGTCAGCATCGGAGGTGACGGTGAGGGCAGGGGGGTGCAGGTCGGGCCGAGACCGCAGGTCAAGCGTCGGACCGTGGGCAGCAGCCGGTGAGGGGCCCGCCGCCGCAGCGGCGGCCAGCGTGCCCGCCAGAGTCGCGCCGAGGGCCCCCGCCCGGCGCGCGGCGCTCCGGCCCCCCGCGCCCATCAGCGGTAGCTGATCAGATCGATGTCGCCGGTGGCTGTGGCGTTGCCGTCGGTGAGCTTGACCTGGGCCCCCAGCTGGTTGCCCGTGGCCGCGCGCAGCATCGTCCGTCCGGTGGCGTTGAGCTCCAGGTAGACGTTGCCCAGCTCGTTCGCCCCCAGGTGTTGGGATTTGCTGGTGGTGCCGATCACGACGCCGCCTGAGGAGATGGTGGCCCTGATGTGACATGGGGAGGGGCCGTAGCAGCCTGAGGTGATCCCGGCCCTTCCACCGGAGGACACGAAGACCCTGGTGCTGGCGAGCTGGACTATGGGTGTCTGGTTGGCGTGCTGAGGCGGGGCCGGCCCGCTGACCGAGAACGGGATCAGGGTGACCGACTTGGTGGCCCTGACGCCGGAGGAGTCCTGCACGGTGGCGGCGACTTCGAGCCGGTGATGAGACGAGTGGCTCAGCTGCCGGCGTCCGGCGGCCGACAGCGTGAAGGGGACGGACGCGCCCCTTCCGGCATGGATCGACTCCGAGCGCGCCTGGGCCACGACCGACCTGCCTGAGGTGAGGGTCAGGGTCACGGTGCAGTTATGGCCCGTGAAGCACCCGACCGGCAGCGTGCCGGCGCCGTTGGATGATGAGACGAAGGCATTGGGGCCGAAGATGGCCAGGTGACGAGGCTCGGCGTGGGCATGTGAGGTCCCGATCACGTGCCCCCCCGGGCCCAGCGCCTGCACGACCACGTACCGGGGCTCGCTGTGCAGAGTCATGGCAGTCTCGAACCCATGCCGGGGGGTGGTATCGAACCAGTGCAATGTCTTGGGGCTCCCGCCGCCCAGCACCCGCCAGCGCGCCACGTGGGTGTCGCCGTTCCAGCTCGCGTAGACGCGGACGCTGCCGTTGGACTGCGGCGATAACGCCAGGGAGGGGCGGGTCGGTGGCGTGGCGCTCCAGGGGAAACGGTACGCCCGGTAGGAGTACACGCCCAGGGCAAATCGTCCGTTGAAGATCTGGCGTCCCCGCGCGCTGTATTCCGAGAACGTCGAGGAGTTGCCCCACCCCACGAACATGTTGCGGTTGGGGAGCGCCTGGGCGTTACCGGCCCGGCTGGCCAGCAGGGGCGGCGAATGGGTGTAGCGCCGGACCAGCGTGGCCGTCCTGGCTTGAAAGTTCAGCCGCAGGGTCTTGACCGATGACTCGAGCTCCTCCTGGGGCGTGGCGGCGTCGTCGAACAGGGTCATGACCCCGCCGCCCAGCAGACGAGCGTCGTGCTGCCATTCGAAATTGGTGCCCTTCCCCATTCGGAAGCTGGAGTGCTTGCCCCCCAGCGTCCAGATCACCTTGCCGGTGCTGCGGCTGATCTCGTACACGCCCCACGTGTTGCGGGCCGAGATGAGGAGGTTGCCGTCGGACAGCCGCTGGATCGAGTTGAGGTGGAAATAGCTCCAGTTGCTCCCCCCACGAGGCCTGTTGTATGAGGCCGTCAGGGGGATATGACCCAGGGCGTGCCACTCCCAGATGAGCTTGCCGGTCTTGACGTCCAGCTCCTGGATGACGTTGTCGACCACGTGGCCGTTGCTCGGACCGCCCACGCTGCTCTCGTTGTACCCCACCACATGCAGCGCGACCAGATAGGCCGTGCCCTGCGGCGTGACCTGGAACTCATGCACGTCCGTGTTGTAGCCGTGAGCCGCCTGGAGCGTGGCCAGCGTGTGATAGTGGCGATCCACGATCACGTCCTGGCCGATCATCGTGTGTGGCCGGAACTGGAACCACGTGAGCACCGGCTGGCCGCGATAGTGCGCCAGCGCCATGTTGTAGGCCGCGCTGCCGCGCAGATGCTCGAACCAGACCAGATGGCCCTGGCTATCCAGGATCATGGGGCCGACCTGCGGGCTGTGATTGGGTGTCAGGAACATGTATCCGGACTGGCCATCCGGATTCCCCGTCACATCGACCACAGGGGGGTGGAAGCCAATCGTGGAGTGGAAGTGCTGAGTGGGCCCGTGGTTTCCCCGGCCGTGAGCGGCGGCCGGGCTGGCCGACGGTGGTTGTTCGGCGGTCCGGGCCACGCCGAATGAGAAGTTCAGGCGAGTGGATCCTGGGTCACCGGAGGCCGTGCCCACCGCCGGCGAGGCGAGCGTCGCCCGTACCTCCACTCGCTCCCCGGGGGCGAAGGGTCGATCAGGCGTGAACGCCGCGCCCCCGTGGGCGGGCAGGACGCTCACGTGACCGGCATGCGCGCCGGTGCGTGACCCGACCACGCTCACCGAGCGCAGATCTGACGGCGCCAGCGCGGAGAAGATGATGTCGGTTCCAGGTGCCGCGTCCGGCGTCCCGGGAAATGGGACGACATGCAGGCCGGAGCCGGACCCGCTGCTGGCGGCGCGCGGGGCCGAGCGACTGGACCCCAGGGCCAGCGAGGCAGCGGGGACGGCCACGCCAAGAGCGGCCGCAAGCAGCAGCCCGAAGCTCAGGGAACGTAGCCGCGCACCGCGCGGTGCCATCGCCGCCTTGCCGTTGCCCACCACCTCGAATATAGCGACGCCCGGCCCGGATCGACCCATCAGGGCTGTGTTCTCAGCCGGTTCGCCGGCGGTCGGCGTGCACGGTCGAGGTTCCCAGAACGCGGCCCCCGCGACCCAGCGCCTCCACGGCCAGGTAGGCCGGTGCGCGGTCCAGGGGGATCATCGTTTCAAACCCGCGCCTGGTCATCGTCCCCCCCACCGAACGCAGGCCATGACGGCGTGGGCCCCCCAGTACACGCCAGGCTCTGACCGCGGTGGCGCCGTTCCAGCTGGCATACACCCTCACCGCCCCGTTGCGCCGCCGGCGGGCCGCCATCGCCGGCCTGGTGGCCGGCCGGGCCCTCCAGTGGAATCTGTAGGCCCGGTAGGACTCCACGCCGAGCGCGAAGCTGCCGTTGAAGATCTGGCGGCCGCGGGGCGTGTACTCGGAGAAATAGGGCTGGGAGCCCCAGCCGACGAACACGTCTCCGCCGGGCAAAAGCTGAGCGTTGCCCTGAGTTCCTGCCAGCAGTGGCGGGGAGTGGTCGTAGCGGTGCGCCAGCGACGCCGTCATGGTGTGCGTGTCAAGCGTCAGGGCCTTGGCCGAGGACTGGTTTTCCTCCTGCGGGAGCGCGGCGTCGTCGAACAGGGTCAGCGCGCCACCGGCGTGCATCCGCGCGTCGTGCTGCCACTCGAAGTTCGTCCCCGGCCCCATGGCGAAGCTCGAGCGCTTGCCCCCCAGGGTCCAGATCACGTTTCCGGTCTGGCGGCTGATCTCATACGCCGCCCAGGTGTTGCGGGCCGAGATCAGGAGGTTGCCGTCCGGGAGCTGCTGGATCGAGTTGAGGTGGAAGTAGTCGTAGGGGGCCGATCCAGACGGCATCTTGGCGTAGGAGTCGGTGACGGGCACGTGGACCAGGGCGTCCCATTGCCAGAGCACCTGGTTGGTCCTGATGTCGAGCTCCTGGATCACGCAGTCCAGGACCGTCCCGCTGCTGGAGCCGCCCAGGCTGCTCAGGTCGGCTCCCTCCGGCACCCAGGCGTCGATGAGCGCGGTCCCCTGGGGGGTGATCTGGAACTCGTGGGGGTCGGCCACGTAGCCGTTTCCCGCGTGCAGGACGGCCACCGTGCGGTAGGCGCTGTCGAGAATCACGTCCTGGCCGGTCTGAGCACGCCCCTGTTTGTCGAACACGCCCTGCCACCAGGTGAGCACGGAGTGGCCGTGATAGCGCTGCACCTCCAGGTTGGTGGCCGGGCCGTGCCGCAGGCGGCGAAACCACACCAGCCGGCCGCGGCTGTCCAGGATCATCGGCCCGGGCTGCGGGGCGTTATAGGGGGCGAGAAAGATGTCTCCGGATGCGGTGCTCGGATCCGCGGTGACGCTGACCTTCGGCGGGTGCAGATGGGGCTGCGAGCGGAAGCTCTGGGTGGGCGTTCTGGGGACCGCGTCGCCGGCCCGGGCGTCAAGGCTGTCGGCCCAGTGCGCCCGGTAGGCGACGGCCGGCTGCGCGGGCACCGTGAGGCCGGCCAGGACCGTGGCCACGAACAGGCTCCGGATCAGGACCTGTGTGGTGCGGGGGAGCTTGGTCACCGGGATCGACTTGGTAGCACCGAACTGCCCAGCACGTGCCCGGTTGCGTCCAGGGCCTGGACGACGCCGGACTTCGGGCGGGGATCGAGCCCGATCTGGGTCTCAAAGCCCCTCCGTGCGGCCCGGCGACTCTCGAGCCTCCCGGCGCCGGTCATACCAAGCACGCGCCAGGCGGCCACACCCGTGGCCCCGTTCCAGCTCGCATAGACCGTGACGCCGCCGCGCCGCCGGCGACCAAGGCTGACGGACGGGTTGGTGTGCGGCAGGCCGCTCCACGGAAAGCGGTATGCCCGGTAGGACAGCACGCCCAGCGGAAAGCGGGCGTCGAAGATCTGCCGGCCGCGGGCGGTGTACTCGGAGAAGTTCGGCTCCGAGCCCCAGCCCACGAACAGCCGGCCCCCGGGCAGCGTCTGGACGTTGCCCTGGCTGCCCGCCAGCAGGGCCGGGGAATGGATGTAGCGGCGAACCAGGGCGGCGCTCATCGTGCGGGGGTCGATCCTGATCTGCTTGGCCGAGGACTGACGTTCCCTTTGGGGAAGCGCGCCGTCGTCGAACACGGTGACCGTCCGGCCGTACAGGTGGGCGTCGTGCTGCCATTCGAACCCGGTCCGCGGCCCCATCTTGAAGCTCGAGTGCTTGCCCCCCAGGGTCCAGATGACGTTTCCGGTCTGGCGGCTGATCTCGTACACCGCCCAGGTGTTGCGGGCCGAGATGACCAGGTTGCCACCCGGCAGTCGCTGTACGGAGTTCAGATGGAAGTAGTCGTAGGGGTCCTCCGCGGGAGGAGGCTTGTAGGAGGCGCGGAGGGGCACATGGCCCAGGGCGTGCCATTCCCACAGCACCTGGCCGGTCCGAACGTCCATTTCCTGGATCACGCAATCCAGGACCGTGCCCTGGCTGGAGCCGCCCACGGTGCTCAAATCGGCCCGCACGGGCACATAGGAGTCGATCAGCGCCGTGGCCTGAGGGGTCAGCTGGAACTCGTGAGGGTCGGCCACGTAGCCGTTTCCGGCGTGAAGGACGGCCACGGTTCGATACGCCTGATCAACGATCATGTCCTTTCCATTGACCGGCTGATCGTTGGGTGAGGAGTAGATCCCCTGCCACCAGGTGAGGACCGGCTGTCCCTGGTAGCGCTGCACCTCCAGGTTGAAGGCCGAGCGGCTGCCGGTGACCGGTCGAAACCAGACCAGGCGCCCGCGAGGATTGAGAATCATCAGGCCCCGCTGGCGGGTGTGGTTGGGGGTCAGGAACATGTCTCCCGAGGCGTTATCCGGATCTCCCGTGGCCACGACCACCGGAGGATGGAGGTCGGACCGGGAGTGAAAGCTCTGCGTGTGATCAGCGCTCCATTTCGTAACCGGCGGCGGCCCGGCGGTGAGCGGCACGCTGTGGGTCGGCGCCCGCGCGACTGTGAACGTGAAGCGCAGCGCCGTTGCGCCGGGCGCGCCCGAGGCCGTGCCTGCCGCCGCGGAGGTCAACGCGGCGCGGACGCGCACCACCTCCCCCCGTGCGAACGGCCGCGTGGGCACGAATGCTGCCCCCGCCCGCGCCGGCAGCTTCACGACGCGCCCCGCGTGAAGCCCCGTGCGTGAGCCGACCACCCGAACCCGCCCCAGATCCGAGGGCACGAGTGACAGGAAGATGACGCGGGAGGCCGGAGCGGCGTCAGGCGTGCCCGGAAACGGGATGACATGCAGCTTGGCCCCGTCCACGCCGGCGGGTGCGGGCTGGGCCGCGGCCGCGACCAAGCCCGCCATGAGCACCAATCCGGTGCCCAATCTGCGCCCTAGCCCCCTAGGAAGACCCACGGCGGAGGACTTTACCCCTGTGGGGGCGCAGCGAGAAGGGACGGCTATCCATAGCGGATGAGGTCGATCCGGCCGGTGACCGTGGCGCCGCCGCCCGTCAGCTTGATCTCGGCCCCCTGCTGGTTGCCCGGCGAGTGCTTCAGCAGGGAGCGCCCGGCGGCGGTGAGCTGGAAGTGGACGTAGGCCAACTCCCTCTCTCCGAGCACCTGTCTGGGGGCGGTGGCGATAACCGTGCCGCGATGTGAGATGACGGCTCGCACCCGGCATGGCGCAGCCGCGAAGCACGCGGCCAGGATGCCGCCAGTCCCCGTCTGGGAGACGAAGCCGTGCGTGTCGTCCAGGCTGAGGGCCCGTGATCGCGAGACGCTCTGGGGCGGCGGTCGCCCGGTCACCGAGTAGGCGGTGAGGATCACGGTCAGGCGGGCCGAGATGAGACCGTCCTGGACGCTGATCTGGACAGGCAGGCGGTGCCCAGCGGCCTCCTCGACCTGCAGCAGCGAGCTCGGACTGAGCTTGAAGCGCAGGACCGCTCCGCTGCCCGCGGCCAACGACTGAGAAGTCCACCGGGCCAGCACCGAACCGCCGGACCTGATCCGCGTCGATATCCGGCAGGACCCTCGGATGAAGCAGCCCACCGGGAGCGACAGCCAGCGGCTGGAGGCCGACACAAACGCCTCCGAGCCGAACACGGCCAGGTGGGGGCGCTCGAGCTGGGCCGGGGACGTGCCGAGGACGTGGCCGGCCGAATCCATCGCCTCCACGGCCAGCACGCGCGGGTTGCCGGCGAACCCGATGCCGGTCTCAAAGCCCCGTGCTCGGCCCTTCCCCATCAGGGTCAGCGCGTAGGGGTTGGGTCCGCCGAGAACTCGCCAGCCCGCCACGTCCGTGGCCCCGTTCCAGCTGGCAACCACCGCCACCGTGCCGTTCGGACCCGGCAGGTTGGCGAGCGCTGGAGGCGTGGCGGGCCGGCCGCGCCAGGCAAATCGATACGCCCGGTAGGAATTCATGCCCAGAGGGAGGCTGGCGTTGAAGATCTGCCGACCCGTGGAGGTGTACTCCGAAAACTCGGGCTGAGAGCCCCAGCCCACCAGGAAGTTGCCGCCCGGCAGCGTTTGCACGTTGCCCAGGGCACCGGCCAGCAGGGGCGGCGAGTGGGTGATCCGGCGAGCCAGGGTGGCGGTCATCGAGCCCGGGTTCGTCCGCAGCCTGAGCCACATGGCCGAGGACTGCGACTCCTCCTGCGGGAGGCCGGCGTCGTCGAACAGGCTGAGCATGCCGCCGGGCTGCATACGCGCGTCGTGCTGCCACTCGAAGTGCGTCCCTGGCCCCATGGCGAAGCTCGAGTGCTTGCCTCCCAGGGTCCAGATCACGTTTCCGGTCTGGCGGCTGATCTCGTACACCGCCCAGGTGTTGCGGGCCGAGACGAGGAAGTTGCCGTCCGGCAGCTCCTGAATCGAGTTGAGGTGGAAGTACGCGTACGGCTTCGTGCCCCGGGGTGGTTTCTCGTAGGACTCGGTGAGCGGGATGTGCCCCAGCGCGTGCCACTCCCATAGGACCTGCCCCGTCCGGATGTCCACAATCTGGATGATGCAGTCGGTCACTCGGCCGTTGCTGGGCCCGCCCTGGCTGCTCAGGTCCGCGTAGGTCGCGCTGTAGGCGTCCAGCAGGGCTGTCCCTCCGGGCGTGATCTGGAACTCGTGGCCATCGGCGCTGTAGCCATTACCTGCATGCACCACCGCCAGCGTTCGGTAGGAGTGGTCCAGGATCACATCGACCCCCACGGGCTCGGTGTCCTTGCCCGTCCAGTAGGTGAGCACCTGCCGGTCGTGGTATTTCTGCACCGCCAGGTTGTACGCCGCGCCTGGCACCGGTTGAAACCAGACGAGCTGGCCCCGGCTGTTCAGGATCATGGCGCCGTTCTGGGGGCTGTCGTGGGGTGTGAGGAACAGGTCGCCTCCGGTGGAATCCGGATCGGTGGTCGCGCTCACCACGGGCGGGTGCAGATCAGGCCGGGAGAAGAAGCTCTGGGTGGGTCCGCCGAACGGATCCCCGGCCAACCTCGTCCTCCGCGCCGGGGGGTGGGGCGCCGGATGAGCGGTGGCCTGGGCGGTCGTGAAGACGAAGCCAAGCGTGTTGGCGCCGGGGTCCCCGGACCGCGTGCCCGCGGCCCGAGAGCGCAGCGCCGCCGTTACGTGCACGGCCTCACGCGGGTCGAAGGGATGATCCGGGACAAACGCCGTCCCCGCCCCGTCCGGCAGCGCCGTGAGGTGTCCGGGATGAGCGCCGCTGCGGGACCCGCTGACCCTGACCGAGCGCAGCTCGGAGGGCGCCAGCGAGGAGAAGATGACCGATGAGGTAACGGAGGCGTCCGGTGTGCCCGGGAAGGGCATGACGTGCAGCCCGGGGTCCGAGGCCTCAGCGCGCGCTTGGAGTGCCCCCGGCCCCAGCGCCGCCGCCAGCGTCCCCACGATGACGCAGATCACGCCCCGGCGAGCCCTCCAAGCCGCCGGACGTGCCATGTCAGCTGTAGCGGATGAGATCGATCTGGCCGGTGGCGGTGGCGCCGCCATTGGTCAGCTTGATCTGGGCGCCGAGCTGGTTGCCAGGGGCATGGGCCAGCATCGATTGTCCGGTCTGATTGAGCTGGAAGAACACGTCACCCAGTTCCTGCGTCCCCAGGTGCTGGGTCCGCCTGGTGGTGCCGATCACCGTTCCGCCCATCGAGACCGTGGCGTTCGGGTGGCAGGCGGTGGGCGCGTAGCAGGCCGACAGGATCGAGCCCAGCCCGCTGGATGACACGAAGCTGTTGGTGCGGGCGATCTGGATGGTGGGAGATTGCGAAACGCTCTGCGGGGGGGCCGGGCCGCTGATGGTGTACGGGATCAGGGTCATGGACGTGCTGGCCTTGGCTCCCGAGGAGTCCCGGATGCTCACCTGGACCGGGAGGCGATGCGATGAGGAGTGGGCCAGCCGGCTCTGCCCGGCGGAGGACAGCGTGAAGTAGACGAGCCTGCCGGTGGCCGGCGTCACCGACTGGCTGCCGTGTGCGATCACGGAGCTGCCCGAGTTGATCTTGAGGGCGATGTGGCAGTCATGGCCGGTGAAGCAGCCCACCGGGATCGCACCGTAGCCCCCTGAGGTGGGGACGAAGGCCTCCGGGCCGAAGATGGCCACGTGCGCAGGATCGCGGTGAGCAGGCGAGGTCGCCAGCACGTTGCCACCGGAGTCCAGCGCCTGCACGGCCAAATAGCGCGGCTCGCTGTGCAGTGTGGACACGGTTTCAAACCCCGTGCGACCCCGCGTGTCGAACCAGCCCAGCGTCGTCCGCGCCGCCCCGCCGAGCACCTTCCAGCGGGCCACCTGGGTGGCGCCGTTCCAGCTGGCGTACACCTTCAGGTTGCCGTTTGACTGCGGGGCCAGCGCCAGCGAGGGCCGAGTCGTCGGATGCCCGGTCCAGGGGAAGCGGTACGCCCGGTAGGAGTTGATGGGGATCAGGAAGCTGCCGCTGAAGATCTGGCGGCCGCTGGAGGTGTACTCGGAGAATTCTGGCGAGGAGCCCCAGCCCACAAAGACGTTTCCGTTGGGCAGCGTCTGCATGTTCCCCTCGCCCCCGGTGAGCACCGGAGGAGAGTGGGTGTAGCGGCGGGTCAGGGAGACGGTGTTCGTGCGGGTGTTGATCTGAAGCTTCATCGCGGAGGATTGCGACTCCTTCTGGGGCAGGGCCGCATCGTTAAACAGCGTCAGGACCTCCCTGGGGAAGATGCGGGCGTCGTGCTGCCATTCGAAGTTGGTTCGAGGGGCCATTTTGAAGCTTGAGTGCTTGCCGCCGAGCGTCCAGATCACGTTGCCGGTGCTCTTCTTGATCTTGTAGACCGCCCAGGTGTTACGCAACGAAATGAGGAAGTTTCCGTCCGAGGTCTCCTGGATCGAGTTCAGGTGGTAGGGGTCAAATGTCCTTGAGCCGGATGGGGCCTTGTAGGAGTACCTCAGCCGGATGTGGCCCAGGGCGTGCCATTCCCATAGGACCTTTCCGGTGCTGATGTTGAGTTCCTGGATCACGCAGTCCAGCACCGTCCCATGGCGCGATCCGTGCACGCCGGCGAGGTTGTAGTGCACGGGGACATAGGCATCGATCAGCGCGGTCCCCCGGGGCGTGATCTGGAACTCGTGTAGATCCGAGGTGTATCCGTTACCTGCCTTCAGGACCGCCACGGGCCGGTAGGAGCTGTTCATGATCATGTCCTCGCCCCTGGCCCCGTGGCCGTTGATGAGCGTCCCCTGCCACCAGGTGAGCACCGGCTGACCGTTGTAGCTCTGGTTCTCCAGGTTGAACGCGCCCACGCCGTCCAGCGGCTGAAACCAGATCAGGTGGCCCGTGCTGTCCAGGATCATCGGGCCGTTCTGGGAGCCGTTATGAGGCGTGAGGAACATATCCCCGGAGCTCGAGTCCGGGTCTGAGCCGACCCTGACGAGCGGGGGATGGAAATGGACCTGGGAGCGGAAATGCATGTTCGGCCCCGAGCTCGTGCCGATGTCCCGGGCCGCGATGGCGCTGGCCGACGGGCCGGCGCCCGGCACAGCGACCCTGAAGGAGAAATGCAGCTGGGTGCGCCCCGGCTCGCCAGACACCCTCCCGGCAGCCTGCGAGCGCAGCGCGGCCGCGACCTGAACGCGCTCGCCGGAGGCGAACGGCCGGCCGGGGGCAAACGCCGTCCCCGCCCCGCTCGGGAGTGCCACCAGGCGTCCGCGGTGCCGCCCGCTACGGGAGCCGATCACCCTGACCGACCGCAGGTCTGAGGGGCTCAGGGAGGAGAAGATGATCCGTGAACTTGATGCGGCGTCGGGCGTGCCCGGGAAGGGGATCACGTGCAGGCCGCCAGCCGATGCGCCTGCCGGCGCCGCCAGGGCAATGGCGAACCCCGCCGTCAGCAGCAGTCCGCCCACCAGGGCGCGGACAGGACGGGTCGGGACCGAGGTCCCTATGGACGCCCTTCCGCACCCCACGCCACGCGAATATAGCGGCGTGTTCGGCGGCCGCCGCACTTCAGTGGTAGCCGATCAGGTCGACGTGGGCGGTGGCGGTGGACCCGCCGCTGGACAGCTTGAGCTGAGCCGCCAGCTGGTTGCCTGAGGCGTGGGCCAGCATGGTCCGACCGGTCCGGTTGAGCTGGAAGAACACGTTCCCCAGCACGTTCAGGCCCAGGTGCTGCGGGCGCCGGTCGGCGCCGATGACCTTGCCATTCGCCGACGCGGTGGCGTGAACGTGGCAGGGCGTTGGGGCGTAGCAGGCGGCCACGATCCGGCCCAGGCCAGAGGAGCCGACGAACCCGGCCGTGGTGGCGAACTTCAGCCGGCGGGACTGCGATGCGCTGCGCGGCGGCCCGGACCCTCTGATCGAGTATCCGACCAGGGTCATGTGGACCGTCGATCTGGCACCCGAGGAATCCCGGGCACTCACCCTCACCCGGATCCTGTGATGGGCTGAGCGCGCCAGGGCACCCCTGCCCGTGGGCGAGACCTTGAAGAACACCACCGACCCCGATCCCGAGCGGATCGTCGTGGTTCCCGATTGAGTGGCCACCCGCCTGCGCCCCCAGTCGATGGTCACCCTCACCGAGCAGGTGTGGTGGGTGTAGCAGCCCACCGGTACGCCGGTGTAGCCGCCTCCTCCGGGGACGAACGCAATGGAGCCGAAGATCGCGATGTGGGGACGGTCGGCGTGCGCCTTGGAGGTGGCCATCACGTGGCCGTGGGAGCCCACGGCCTGCACGGCGATCCAGCCGGGCTCGCTGTGGATCGTCGTCTCGGTCTCAAAGCCCGTGGGAGATCGGGCGTCAAGCCGGTGGAGCTTGTGTGGGCTGGAGCCGCCCAGCACCCGCCAGGAGGCCACCTGGGTGGCGCCGTTCCAACTGGCATACACCTTGATGGCTCCGCCCGGCAGAGGGGTGTGCCCCGCCGAGGGAGCGGTCGCCGGCTGCCCGCTCCAGGGGAAGCGGTATGCCCGGTAGGAAGTCGTGCCCAGAATGAAGTTTCCGTTGAAGACCTGCTGGCCGCTGGGGCTGTACTCCGAGAAGGTCGGCTGTGAGCCCCAGCCCACGAAGACGTTGTGGTTGGACAGGGTCTGGGCGCTGCCTTGGCTGCCGGCCAGTAGCGGCGGCGAGTGGGTGTAGCGGTGCACGAGCGTGGCCGTGGACGCGCTGCGGTTGATGATGATCCGCTTGGCCGAGGACTCCAATTCCTCCTGGGGCAGCGCGCCGTCGTCGAACACGCTCACGGTCTGACCGATCATCCGCGCGTCGTGCTGCCACTCGAAGTTGGTGCCCGAGCCCATGTGGAAGCTGGGGCTCTTGCCCCCCAGCCTCCAGATGACGCCGCCGCGCTTCTGGCCGATCAGGTAGACGGCCCAGGTGTTGCGGGCGGAGATGAGCAGATTGCGGTTGGGCTGCTGCTGGATCGAGTTCAGGTGGAAGAAGTCGAAGGTGCCGCCGCCGGCCCCCACGTGGGATTCGCTCAGCGGGATGTGCCCGTAGGCGTGCCACTCCCACAGCACCTGACCGCCCGGGATGCTCAGCTCCTGGATCACGTTGTCCAGCAGCGTTCCATTGCTCGACCCGCCGACGCTGGAGAGGTTGGCTCGTATCGGGACGAAGGCGTCGATCAGGGCCGTGTTGCGCGAGGTGATCTGGAACTCGTGCAGGTCGGACGAGTAGCCGTGGCCCGCGTGCAGGTCTGCCAGGACCTTGTAGGAGCGGCCCATGATGACGTCGTGGCCGTTGATGCCGTGGCCGTTGTCCACGTTGCCGTGCCACCAGGTGAGCACGGGCAGGTTCTTATAGCGCTGGACCTCAAGGTTGAACAGCGCGCTGTGGAATACGCGACGGAACCACACCAGCTGTCCCTTGCTGTTGATGATCATCGCCCCCACCTGCGGGGAGTTGTTGGGCGAGAGGAAGATGTCGCCCGAGCTGGTGTCCGGATCGTGGGTCGACTGCACGATCGGCGGGTGGAAGTTCTGCTGCGAGTGAAAGCCCTGGGTGGGGGTATTTCGGGCCGACTGACCGCTGGGCGAGGCGCCCGCCGTGTCGGCGGCCAACGCCGCGGGCATGGAGACCGGTATCGCGATCGTGAATGAGAAGCCCAGGCGAGTGGCCCCAGGCGCTCCTGAGGCGGTCCCGGCCCGGGGGGAGGTGAGAAGGGCGGAGACCTGCACCTGCTCGCCCGTGGCGAACGGCCGGTCTGGGACGAACGCGGTGCCGGCGTGGTCAGGAAGCAGGTCCAGGTGGCCGGTGTGGAGCCCGCTGCGCGAGCCCCGCACGACCACCGAGCTCAGATCGGGCGGCGTGAGCGCAGAGAAGATGATCGATGAGCTGGGCGCGGCGTCAGGCGTGCCGGGAAACGGGATCACCCGCAGGCTGCTCTGCGTAACGCTCACCGAGGGCAGAGCAGCTGCGGCCGATCCGGAACCCCCCAGCGCAGGCGGAGCCGCGGCCGCCCCCAGGGCGGCCGCGAACAGCATCAGTCTTCGAAGAGCTCTACCCGGCATCCACGCTGGACCCCCGGGCGGCTAATAGCTCGGAGGCGGGGCCTGGCTTCCGTTGATGTCGATGGCGTACCACCCGCCGCCGTACTGGTACTTGAAATGGCCCTTGGTCTGGCCGGGCTTGGTGTCGCCCTTGTAGGTGTACAGCGGATGGCCGTAGTAGGTCACCTGGTAGGAGCCGCTCTTACGCCGAATCTTGCCCAGCTTCCTGGCGTTGACCTGTGAGTGGGCCTGCGCCACAAGCCGTCCCTTCGCCCACAGCGGGACCCAGGTCCGCGAGCACGCGTTGTAGCAAGCGCTCTTGCCGTTGTGGTCATTCGCGAACCCATACAGGGTGTGATGGTTGGACCCGGCCACGATGATCCGACCCAGCTTGGTGTTCAGGCTCCCGACCGCGGTCTTGGTCGTGGTCGTCGCAGAGGCCGTTGTGATCCCAATGAGTCCGGCTGCGCAGATCAGGGCCGAAACCCGGGCCAGCTTCTTTCCCGAGATCCGGGCGGCCCTCCCGTTGCCAGCGCCTCTATCTGTATTCAACGTTGCTCCTTTGGGTCGACTCTCGCTGAAAGCGGTTCTCAGCCCGAGTTGCTGCCCTTCCAACACCTCCCGCCGCTCAGGGTTGCGGGGGCCGGGCAATCGCAGTTGCGGCGTCGCTCCCGAGGGTAGCGGCGGCCGATGGAACTGCGGGGCCGTTAGAGAGGGTAGCGCGGGGCCCTGCCGCTGCAGGATCGCTGCCAAGATGCCGCCTGTCTCATGACCAGCGAGCGGCCCGTCATCACGTTCCTCTCCGATTACGGCCTTCAGGACGACTTCGTGGGTATCTGTCACGGCGTGATCGCGATGCTCTGCCCGGAGGCGCGGGTCATCGACATCAGCCACGGGATCCCCCGTCAGGATGTCCGGGCAGGAGCGCTCGTGCTGGCCGCGTCGATTCCGTACATGCCGGCCGGCGTCCACCTGGCCGTGGTGGATCCTGACGTGGGAGCCCAGAGGCGCGCCGTGGCGCTGCGCCTGGCCGACGGGCGGGTCCTCGTGGGGCCTGATAACGGATTGCTGTGGCCGGCCGCGCAACATTTCGGCGGAGTCGCTGAGGCGGTCGACATCGCCCATTCCCCATTCCGGCTGGAGCCGGTGTCGGCGACCTTTCACGGTCGGGACATCTTTGCCCCGGTGGCTGCCCTGCTGGCTGCCGGCGCCGCGCTGCCTGAAGCCGGGCGGCCGCTTGACCCGGGCGAGCTGGTTTCCCTGGAGCTGCCCCGCCCCCGGCTCCAGGATGGGTGGCTCGTGGCCCACGCGCTGTACGTGGACCGGTTCGGGAACGTCCAGCTTGACGCCGAGCATGAGGATCTGGAGGGAAGTGGATTGAGGCTCGGCAGGGGCGTCCAGCTGCGTGACGCGTCCGGTGGCAGCCACACCTGCCCGTTCGTGCGCACGTTCGCCGACGTCGAGCCCGGAAGTCTCCTGCTGTACGAAGATGCCTACCGCAGGCTGGCCATCGCGGTCAGTCGCGGAGACGCGGCGGGACGGCTCGGTGTGCGGGTGGACGACGAGCTGTGGATTGCTCCGACATGACCGCCCTCGGTCATCCTCGGGTCCACCTGCGCGTGGCCGACTCCACCAACGAGCGAGCCCGTGAACTGGCGCTGGGCGGGGCGCCGCACGGAACGCTGGTCACGGCGAGCGAGCAGTCCGCCGGTCGGGGGCGACAGGGTCGGACCTGGAGCGCGCCGGCCGGCCGGGCGATCCTGGCCTCGCTGATCGTCCGCGACCCGCCTCGGCTGCTGCCGCTGGCCGCCGGAGTCGCCGTGGCCCAGGCGGTGGAGGAGGCTGGCGGCCGACCGAGGGCGCTTGTCAAATGGCCCAACGACGTCCTGGTGGAAGGTCGCAAGGTGGCCGGGATCCTGGTGGAGGGGCGGCCTCAGGAGGGGTGGGCGGTGGTGGGAACCGGAATCAACCTGGCCGTCTCGCTGGATGACCTGCCCGCGGAGCTGCGAGAAACCGCCGGGACTCTGGGACTGGAGCCCGAAGCGGTGGAGCCGACGCTGGAGCGTTTGTTGCGCGCCCTGGAGCAATGGATCGCGGCGTCCGGCGACGAGGTGCTGCGGGCGCTCCGGGACCGGGATGCCCTCCGGGGCCAGCGGGTCCGATGGGGAGGCGGCGAGGGCGAGGCGACTGGCGTGGACGGGGAGGGGCGACTGGTCGTGGCCACCGAGCAGGGGCCGGTGGCGCTGGACGCGGGGGAGGTGCACCTCGTCCGCGCGTAAGGAGCACGCACTGGAGCTGTTCTCGGGGCTGCCCAGCCGCTACGACCGCGTCGGGGCCATCATGAGCTTCGGCCAGGACCCGCGCTGGCGCCGCGCGATGGTGGACGCCGTCGATCCCCAGCCCGGACAGCGGGTCCTGGACGTGGCCACGGGGACGGGGATGGTCGCCTTCGCCCTGGCCGGGCGGGGCTGCCAGGTGGTGGGCCTTGACCAGAGCGAGGACATGCTCGGTGGCGCTCGGTCGAAGCTTGCGGCCAGCCCAGAGCTCGAAGGACGGGTCAGGTTCGTCCTCGGAGCGGCCGAGCGGCTGCCGTTTGCCGATGGCGAATTCGACGCGCTCACGTTCACCTATCTCCTGCGCTATGTCGATGACGTGGCGGCCACGATGGCCGAACTGGCCCGTGTGGTCAGGCCTCAGGGACGGATCGGGATGCTGGAGTTCGCGGTCCCACGCCAGCCCGTCCTCCGGGCGCTGTGGCGGGTCCACACGCGGGCGGGACTTCCGCTGCTCGGCCGCCTGGTCTCTCCGGCCTGGCTGGAGGTGGGCCGGTTCCTGGGTCCCAACATCGAGGAGTTCTACGCGCGCGAGCCGGATCTGCCGGCGCGTTGGCGTGCCGCCGGGATCGAGGATGTGGGGGTGCGTCGGATGAGCTTCGGCGCCGGGTTGGTGATGTGGGGCGTACGGCGAGACGTAGCCTCAGCGTGATGCCTCAGAACCTGGTCGACATCCACGCCCATCTGTTGCCGGGCATCGACGACGGGCCTGACACCCTGGAGGAATCGCTGGACATGGCCCGCGCAGCGGTGAGCACCGGCATCGGCACGATCGCCACGACGCCTCACCTGCGCAGCGACTTCCCCGATGTCCTCGTGGAGGAGATCGGACCCCGCTGCGCCGAGGTGCAGCGCGCTCTGGACTCGGAGGGGATCCCGCTGCGGGTGCTGGCCGGCGCCGAGATCTCTCTTCTCTGGGCACTGGAGGCCAGCGATGAGCAGCTGATGCTGGCTTCGTACGCTCAGCGGGGCACAGATCTCCTGATCGAGACGCCCTCAGACGCCCTGATGCTCGACCGGATGCTGTACGCCGTGCGGACCAAGGGCTTCCGGATCACGCTCGGTCATCCCGAGCGGAGCATTCAGTTTCAGGGCGATCCCGAGCCGCTCGCACGACTGGTCGAGCAGGGCGTGCTGCTTCAGGTCAACGCGGGTTCGCTCCTGCACAGGCGGAGTCCCCCGGGGCGCCTGGCCGAGCGTCTGTGCCGTGATGGCCTGGCCCATGTGGTTGCTTCAGACGGTCACCGCGGCCAGCGCTGGCGGCCGGTGACGGCTCTGGCCGATGCGGTCAGGGCCGTGGCCGGGCTGTTCGGGCAGGAGCGGGCGGAGTGGCTGGCGTCAGCCAGTCCGGGCGCGATTACCCAGGGTGAGGAGATTCCGGTCGCTCCCGAGATACTGGAGCAGCCGCGGCGTCGCAGGTTGTTCGGACCGGCCGATCGGGGGCGTTAGTCCCCGGGAAACCCACGGGATCCCGGCCACCGGCGGGTACGCCGGCTTACTCTCGCTTGGGCTGGCTGCTCCGGAGGATTGCCTGGTGGTTCTGCCGGAGCTGGCTCCGCGAGTGTGGGGCGGCCGCCTCCATCTTGGCCCCCGGGCGCAGCGACGACTTCAGCTTCGCGTTGGCGTGCCGATGCCCCGCCATTGGTTGACGTCGAGGGTGCCCCGTTGGAGGGCATTCGAGAGAGCTCCGTCTTCACTTCGTCGTCGCCCAGATAGGTGCCGTAGCCGTAGCCGTAGCCGTAGCCGTAGGGGCTTGCGCCCCGTTCCTTGTATCCGTTGGCGACGACACCTATGACCGGAGCGTTTGCGGCCTCCAGGGTCGCCCTCAGCCGCGAGGCAACGTCACGACGATTGTGACCCAGGCGGCTCACGATCATTACGCCATCGACGTCACGCAGGAGCGAGAAAGCATCCGAGAGCAACGCGAGCGGCGGCGTATCAATGATGACGAAGTCATACATCTCTCTGGCTTGGCCCAACAGGACATCCATGGCGTGGCTCTCGATGACCTGTGTGGGGTTCGGTGGCAAGACGGCGCCGGCCACGAGCACATCGACGCGGATTTGCCCCGAAGAGCCGGACGAGGATTCAACGTGTTGGACGGCATCTTCAAGAGCACGACCCTCAACGAGAACCTCGGCGATACCTGGGCTGCGATGAACGCCAAAATCATTCGCCGCTGTTGGGCGCCGAAGGTCCGCCTCGACAAACAACACTCGCTCTCCCGCTGAGGCCGCGGCAAATGCAAGATTGCGTGCGACAGTGCTCTTTCCGTCACCCGGCGCGGCCGATGCGATGAGCACAACGCGCAGTTCCCGGTCAACATTTGAGTACCTGACGTGCGCTCGCAATAGGCCGAAGATCTCCGCCTCTCTGCCCGGTAGAGGCCGAGCCGCATTGGACTTCCCCCGCTTGACCCTAAGCGCGGAGCTTTCGGGTACCACTCCGATCAGCGGAAGGCCGTACGCCTCCTCCAGGTCGCTGGGCTCTCGCAGGCGGCGGTCCAGTCTCTCCAGACCGAACGCAATGCCCAGTCCAAGCAGCAGCCCCAGCAAAGCCCCGAGCACTGTATTCCGCAGAACTTTCGGTGATGACGGAGAGGTGGGCGGCACCGCCGGCTGGGCAAGCTGGACCTCGCCCCCTTGAAGTTTGGACAGGATCTGCAGCGAGGTGGCGCGGTCCTTCAGAGTCGAGCCCTTGACTCCCAGCTTCTCGGCTGGTGACAGGGCGTCGTACTCCAGGTCGACTGACCGCAACGCGGCTGCGTAATACGCGGCGTCCGAGTGAACCCTGTATGCGATGGCCTGTCGTGCGTAAGCGTTGGCCAGCGTTGCCGCGAGCCTGGGCGACGGCGCCGTGGCAGCCACTATTGCGAGGTTGGTATCTCCCTGCTGCGTGACGCTAACGGAGCCTTCCACGGCCCCCTGCGTCAGACCGTGCCCCAATCTCCTTGCGGTAGCGCCCGCGATCCGTGGGAGGGTCGCCAAACTCAAGTTGGTGTCCGTCTGGGCCTGAGGATCGGATGGCGTTACACCGGGGAGCCCGGCCGCCTGCTGGGTGAGCTGCTGATTCTGAAAGACGATCGATGCGGTCGCCGTGTACTGCTTGCGCTGAGATTTCGATACCAGGTACGCGGCAGCTGCCGTCGCCAGCAGGCAGAGCAAGATGATGGGGAAGCGCCTGCGCAGGATGCGCAGCGCTTTTGTGATCTCGAGATTAGAACCGCGTTCCATCGTGTCTTCCCGCTACTCGTTCGGCCCCGCACAAGCTCGATCTACCAAAAAGCGGGCAGAGCCGTGGGAAACGGTATCGGATCCCCATCGAGACCGCGAACCGTGGTGGATCCATTGCCCCAAAACCAGCCGGATGCCGCTGAAATAGCGTGCCATGCTCTGCACCGGTTGTCAACGGTAGCGTGGCGGCGGAGCTCCCCGGCCAAGGCGACGTACAGTGTCCTCCGTGAGCGGCGTCCGGAGGGTGGTGTCTGTCGTCGGTACCCGACCCAACTACATGAAGATCGTCCCGATCGCTCGCATCCTGGAGGCGCGCGAAGACTTCGAGCACACCCTTGTTCACACCGGTCAGCACTACGACCCAGAGATGTCCGGGATCTTCTTCGACCAGCTCGGGGTGGACGCTCCTGACCACCTCCTTGAGGTGGGATCCGGGACTCACGCCGCGCAGGCCGCCAGAGTGATGGAGCGTCTTGAACCGCTCCTGCTAGACATCCGCCCGGACCTCGTGCTCCTGCCGGGCGACGTGAACTCCACGATGGCGGCCGCACTCGTCGCAACCAAGCTTGGTCTGTTCACCGCGCACGTTGAAGCAGGGCTGCGGAGCTTCGACCGCAGCATGCCTGAGGAGGTCAACCGTGTCGTCGTGGACGCGGTCGCCGATCTCCTGTTCACTCACTCTCCGGAAGCACGACTGAACCTGCTCGCAGAGGGCGCTCCGGAGGAATCGGTGTTCGACGTGGGTAACACGATGATCGACTCTCTGGTGACGATGCTCCCCCAGGCGTCCGAGGCTCAGATGGCGAGGCGGCTCGATCTCCAAGAGCGGTCATACCTCCTGGTCACCCTTCACAGGCCCACCCTCACGGACGGGCCATTACTCGCGGCGGCACTCGGGGCGCTTGAGGCAGTCGCAGAGCGCCTCCCCGTGGTCTTCCCGGTCCATCCGCGAACCAAAGCCCGTCTCGAGGCCGAGAAGTTACAGGCCCGGGGAGTGATGCTGCTGGACCCGCTCGGGTACATCGAATTCATCAGCCTGCTTCGCTCTTCCGCCGCAGTGCTGACTGATTCGGGCGGGGTGCAGGAGGAGAGCACTTTTCTCGGCGTTCCCTGCTTCACCCTCAGGGAAAACACCGAGCGGCCGATCACGGTGACCAGGGGGACCAACGTGTTGCTTGGCCTGAACCCGGAACGGATTGCCTCTATTCCAAAGATGCTCCCAGAATCGGACACGCGGCGATCAATTCAGATCGAAGGTTGGGATGGCGCTGCAGCCCGTCGCGTGGTCGACGTGCTGGCCCGACCAGACCTACGTCCCCGGGCCGAGATCACGTACGCCAACGGGCCCCGAGTCTCGGCGCTCGACTGATGCGCAGAATCTGGACGCACCGGGAGCGAAACGGCGGCTCCCATGCTGATGAGAACCTGGCCCCGTTGCCTGACGCAACGTTCGGTGCGAACCGAGTCGCAGTAATCGATGCTGCGCGGAGGCTCGAACGGTGGGGTGAGGAAAGGGCCTGGCATGGAAGCGACCCATACGACGCGCTCAACTCAACCTTGGCGGGACTCGCTCGACGGGACCATCCTCTTCAGCTCCGCATCCTTACGCAGCTGGTGAAACGCTCGCCCGTGAACCTGCGTCCCATGTTGGGTATCCGCCCAGATCTCAGCGTCGTGACCCTGGCCCACGCGATCTCCGCGTATGCGCAGAACGGCTTTCTTCCGGACGCAGTGGCCAGGGCGAAGCTCGTGACCTGCTTCCAGAAGCTCATGGGACTGCGGATCAACTCCTTCTCTGAGCCCTGTTGGGGATACCACTTCGACGTCCAAACCCGGGTGTTCTTTTACCCGCGGACGACTCCCAACACGATTGCCAGCGCGTTCGCCGGCTTGGCAATGCTCGATGCTTTCGAGCGGACTGGTCTGGAAGAGGCTGTACATGTGGCGAACGGGGTGGCTGACTTCTTTGTCAGACACGTGCCGCAGACACCTGATGGGGTTGGCTCGTATTTCGGTTACCTGCCCGGGGACGCGACGCCGATCCACAATGCAAACACTCTGGTGAGCGCATTGCTGGTGCGGCTCGCGAGGCTGACGGACCGAGCCGATCTGGCCGAGATCGCGGCGGCCGGATTCACCTACACGGCGCACCGGCAGCGCGACGACGGGTCTTGGCCGTACGGCGAAAGACCAGGTCTGTCCTGGGTGGATGGCTTTCACACGGGGTACGTGCTCGACTGTCTGCTCGATTTCATCGAGACAGGCTGGGCAGACGCTGACATCGCAGACGCCTGGGAGCGGGGCTTCGACTACTACGCGACTCATCTCGTGGAGCCTGGAGGTCTGCCCCGGTACACCCCCACCCGCCGCTTTCCGGTTGACGGACAATGTGCCGCTCAGGCGATTCAGACGCTGTCCCGTGGGGCCGAGCGCTCGCCGTCACTTGCCGAGCGCCGATGGGCGGTGTTCAGGTACTCAATGGAGCACCTGAGCCGGCCAGACGGTGCCTTTACGTTTCAACGGGAGAGGTACTGGTCGAATCGAGCGGCGCACCCCAGGTGGGTTGAGGCGCCGATGCTCCACGCGCTGACACATCTGATTGCCTCAGAGCAATGAAGATCTGGATCGACTTCTCCAACTCACCTCACCCGCTGCTGTTCGCCCCGATAGTGCGACGCCTCCACGCAGAGGGCCATGAGGTATTACTTACCGCGCGCGACAACGCACAGACACTCGAGCTCGCCCGCGAGCGGTGGCCCGGGACTGAGGTGATCGGCGATGAGAGTCCCGCTTCACGGATAGGAAAGGGCGCCGCGCTGACCCGTCGAGTGCTCGACCTCATCAGGTGGGGACGCAGAGCAGGGCCAGATGTCGCTCTGTCACACAACTCCTACGCACAGATCTTGGCGGCCAGGACGATCGGTGTGCCGGCGGTCACGGCGATGGATTTTGAGCACCAGCCCGCCAACCATCTCGCATTTCGCCTCGCGGAGAGGGTGCTCTTGCCCGAAGCGGTTCCCGCCGAAGCGGTTGAGCGTCAGGGCGCCGCGCCCCGCAAGGTCGTTCGATATCCCGGGCTCAAGGAGGAGCTGTATGTCGGCGACTTTCGACCGGACTCGCAGGTTTTGGAAAGGCTCGGCGTCCACGTGCGGCCCAGGGTGGTCGTGGTTGCTCGTACTCCGCCGAGCCGGGCGACCTATCACCGCGTCGAGAACCGACTGTTCCTGGAGGCCCTGAGGACAGTCGCCGGCCAGGAAGACGTGATCTCCATTCTCCTCACCCGCCACCCAGAGCAGGTCAGGCTGATTGATTCTTTGGGGTTAAAGAACGTGTTACTTCCGACACACGCGGTCGACTCTCGATCGCTTCTGTACGCGGCCGACCTTTTGATCGGAGGCGGAGGCACGATGACCCGCGAGGCGGCCATTCTGGGGATTCCGACTTGGACGGTGTTCGCCGGCACGGTTCCAGCCGTGGACGTCTGGCTTGAGACAACCGGTGCCCTCAGTCGGCTCCAGGACCCGTCACAACTTCAGCACGTGGCTCCCCGCCCGCGGCCGCCTCGCCCCCCTCATGAACTTCGGGACCGGGCTCGCGAGATCGAGGACGTTTTCATGCATACTACGCTCGAGGTCGCACGACGCCCGTCGGGGCGGGCACGAGGCCAGCGACGGGGTTCTACCACAGAGTCGCGGACCTGAAGCGACGGGGAAC
>JBJMLC010000072.1:0-30871 GCA_045805485.1 Solirubrobacteraceae bacterium
CGAGCCTGCGCGCTGTCCGGTTGAGCCGCCCGAGCTTCTCGCCGGCGCTGTCCACCGCCCTCCAGGTGGCGCCGGCCAGCGCAACCGCGTCCGGCAATGGGTCCGGAACATAGGCGAAATGCTGGTATGAGGCCCCGGTTCGCCAGTCGGTACCGGAAATCGGTACCAGCTGCCCAATCGGCGATGCCCTCAAGGCGCCGACGTCCACGCGCGAAGCCTATTCATTCCGCCTGCTCCCGACAACCCCTGTTAGGTTCCTTGCTTTACGCCGTAGGAGCCCCGGGGCTCAGTCATCTGCGAACCCCGAAGCGTGGAGCTTTGCGCCGGTCGGAGTGTCGCGGTCCCGCGCGCTGTGGGGTTCTCGGACCGCCGCGATAAGGTCTCGGCCCAGATGGCTCGGCGGTGCAGTCCGCGCAAAGGCGGTCGGACGAGGTCCCGGTTGGCGGTGGCGCTGGTCGTGAGTGCGGCCATCGGTCCCGCGGGTACCGCTGCTCAGGCCGGCGTACGCTCACCGTACGCGCTCGCCAATCGCTGCTTCGCGTTGCGGTCAAGCTTCACCGGGCGCTACCTGGCTCTGGGCAGCCGTGGAAAGTATTCCGCCCGCGCCGGCCGGCTCGCCGGCGCCATCCAGCTCTATTTGAAGCCCACCGAGCTGAGCAGGTACATGCTCTACGACCGCCGGGGTGGCCTGGTGGCGGAGAGCCAGAATGCCGTGGCCCGCACCGGCACGCCCGGCCCGCCCGCCAGGTGGCGGATCGCCCGGGCACCGGGGCACACTTTCACGCTCACATCGACCGCCGACAGGCGAAAGCTCGCGGCCAGGCACTCAGGTTCGCTGGTCCTGGCATCTGCTAGATCGGCCGGACGCCGGGGGCGGTTCGTGTTCTCTCCGGCCCGGCGATGCCGGCCGTTTCCGGAGGCCAAGGTCGGGGCGTTTGGCCAGGGGCGGCCAAGCGTCACCCGACAGGGAACGGTCTTCGGGTGGGCCGACCTGGAGTTCCATCTCACGGCCAGCTTCCGGGCCGGGGGCGAGGTGATCGCCGGCGAGGACTTTGACCCCTTCGGCGTCACGGCCGCTCTGAGCGCAGCGCGTGACGAGCAGGAGCACGGCCCGGACGGCACCCTGGATACCACCGGGAACCTGCTGCGCTTCGGCGCCCCGACGGGGCGGACCGACGTACACGGGTGGCCCACGTTTGTCGGCTGGCCCACATACGACACGCTGACCAACCAGCAGGCGTACTGGGTGTGGCTGGAGCGTGCGTGGCGGTCAGGACTGCGGCTCGTCATGGCCAACACCTCCGAGGACGGGGAACTGTGCGATCTGGAACCCCGGCGCTCGCATAGCTGCGACGAGGAGAGGAGCATCGAGCTCCAGGTACAGAACCTCAAGCACCTCCAGAGCTACATCGACGCTCAATCCGGGGGGCCAGGACGGGGGTTCTTCCGCCTCGCTTTCGGCCCCGCGCAGGCGCGCAGGGTGATCAAAAGGGGAAAGCTGGCGGTCGTGATCGGGGTGGAGTCGTCAAACCCACTCGGATGCAGCGAACACCAGGGCAAGCCGCAGTGCACCCGGGCCCAGATCAACCGGGGCCTGGCTCGGTGGTGGAAGCTCGGGATCCGGGGGTTCTTCCCGGTCCACTGGGTCGACAACGCCTTCGCCGGTGCCGCGCTGGAAGGAGGCTCCACGGGCACGTTCCTGAACCTCCTCAACGAGCACCAGACCGGGCACGGTTTCAAGACCGGCCGCTGTCCCCTGCCGGGGGAGGGCGTGGAGATGCAACCCGCGCCGCCCAGCTCCTCGCACCAGAAGGTTTGCAACGTCAAGAGCCTGACCAGCCTGGGCGCCTACGCGATCAAACGGATGATGGCTCGGCACTTCATGATCTTCGTCGATCACATGAGCGAGTGGGCGCGCGAGCGAGTCCTGGCCATCGCAGCGCGCGAGCACTACCCGTTGATCTCTCCGCACACCGACATCGGCGGTGCCTGGGTGCCCCAGGATCTCCGGCGGATCTACCGCCTGGGGGGCCTGGCGACGGCCACGCTGGACAGCGCGGCGAAGGACGTCAGGCGGATCCGCCAGCTCGCCCGCTACGGCTCGCGTCACTACTACTCCGGGATCGCATTCGGGACCGACACCGGCGGCTTCGCCACGCTCCCGGCCCCCGATGCCGCCGAGCGGCCGTTGCACTACCCGTTCACCGAGTACAACGGCGTGAGGTTCGTGCGTGAGCGCACCGGCAAGAAGACATGGGACTTCAACCGGGACGGAGTGGCGCAGTACGGCCTGATGGCGGATCTGATCGCCGAGATGCAGCGGCGGCGGGCAAGCCGGACAGCAATGCCCCTCCTGTACCACTCGGCCGAGGCCTACCTGCAGGCCTGGCAGCGGGCGTGGACGCGTAGCTGAGCCACTCCCGCGCTCGCCTCACGGCCTCGCGGGCTCCTCGGCGAGAGCGGGACGGGCGGGCCGTTTCCGGATCCGGGCCAGCAGCGGGGGTGAATACCAGGCGGCGGACTCGCCGTCCATGAATCGCTCCAGATCCGGCGTCTGGGGGCGTGCCCCACCGAGGACGTAGAGCAGCACTCCTATGGTCGCGGCGCCGACGGCCAGCCCGAACCCAATCCACAGGGCGATTTCGGTACCGGACTGCAGGTTGCCTCCGACGGTGGCGGCGAAATGGGCGAACACGGGCGCGATCATGAACGCCGCCACCGCTCGCAGGAGCTCAACGATGGCAAACACGCGCTGGAGGCTCGCTGAAGGCAGCGAGAAGCCGGCCACGAACAGCGCCGGAGCCACCGACGCGCCGAGCCCGATCCCGGTCAGCGCCGAGCCGACCAGCGTCCCGGCGTCGGTGGACGGCAGCTGTATGAGGAAGACGGCAATCCCGGCGGCCAGGAACACCATCCCGACGAGGGGGAGGTAGTGCATCTGGTGCTTGTCGATCACCGCGCCGAGCACGAACGCGGTGAGGACGGCGCCGGCAAGCTCCGGCAGGTAGAGGAGTCCCAGGTGGAGCGGTCCGAGTTGCCCGGCCAGCACACTCGCCGTCAGGGCGGTGGCAGACACAGACGCGGCGGCTGCGAACAGCGCCACGACGAGCCCGGCCACCGGCATCGTGCTCGTGAGCATCCCGCGGATGGTCAGGAGTGGGCGCCTGGCCCGGAACTCATACGCCACCAGGATCACGATCAGAGCCAGCCCGCCGATCAGCGGCACGAACGCGACGGGATCCAGAAAATCATGCGTGAGCAGCTGTGAGGCGCCGAAGAACGCGGCCACCGATCCGCCTGCAGCCAGGGCGATGGCGACCGGATCCTGCGGCGCGTCCGGGTCGGCAGGCGGGGTGTCCTCGAAGGTCAGCAGGCACAGCACGAGCGCCGCCAACGAGATGGCGAGCACGGCAAAGAACAGCGGCCGCCAGGCATTCGCGTTGGCCTGGATCCCGCCGATCGTGGGTCCCAGGGCCACCGCCCCGAAGATGCACAGATTCATGACCACCGCCGTCTCCCGAAATCTGGTCGTCCCAAAACCGAGCGCCAGCGGGGGCACGGCTGCGATCAGCATCAGGCTGGTGCACAGGCCCTGGAGCACGCGACCGGCGATGAACATCTCCGGCCCCTGGGCCGTCGCAGCCAGGGCGGAGCCGATCACCAGCAACGTCGCGTAGACCACCAGCATCCGGCGCTGGGGCAGGTGCTGCGCCAGCGCGACAGCCAGCACCGTCCCCACCGCATACGCGGCATTGGCCAGACCCGAGCCCAGGCTGAAGGTCTGAAGGCTCATGTGGAGGTCCCGGGCGATGATCGGCGTTAGGGGTTGCAGCGCCGCCGACAGCGCCAGGTAGGGAATCAGGGCCGAGACGACCATTGCCGCGGCGGCCGGATAGCGACCAGCCAGTGGGCCGCGGCGAGTCAGCGCGCTGTCCCCCCCATGCGCCGTCAGTCCACTGGCGTGCGGATCGTCACTGCTCATGGGGTGCTGCTGGGACATGGGGTCCACCGATTGTTGCGAGGCTCGACTCGTAATGCCGACTCGTGTGGGCAAGCTCACAATGAGCCGGCCGCGAGGCCACGCCGCAGCCGCTGGGTAGATTGGGCTACGTCCAGCAACGAGAGGAGAAGACATGTCGAACGGCCAACCAGCTCAGAGCCGGGTCGGCGTGCTCGGCAGCGGCGAGGTGGGACGCCAGCTGGCCGGCGGGTTCAGCAGCCGCGGTCACGAGGTGATGATCGGCTCTCGCGATCCGAGCAAGTCCGACCTGCGCGAATGGCTCTCCGGCGCTGGAGCCGGCGTCCAGGCCGGCACCTTCCAGCAGACCGCCGAACACGGAGAGCTGCTCGTGCTGGCCGTCCTGGGCGATGCGGCCGAGGCCGCGATCGCCGATGCCGGGCCGGAGAACTTCAGCGGCAAGGTGGTCATCGACGCCATGAACCCCCTCGATTTCTCGAGCGGCTTCCCGCCCAGCCTGTCAATCTCGGGTCAGGACTCGCTCGGAGAGCGCGTCCAGCACGCCCTACCGGATGCCCAGGTGGTGAAGGCGTTCAACACGATCGGCAACCAGTATTTCGTGGACCCTCAGTTCAGCCAGGGAAGCCCGACGATGTTGATCGCCGGCGACCACGAGGACGCCAAGCGCGCAGTCACTGATGTGCTGGCCAGCTTCGGCTGGTCTGATGTGGTCGACATCGGCGGGATTCAGGGCTCGCGAGAGCTCGAGGCGATCTGCATCGCCTGGGTCAAGATCGGCGGCGCGCGAGGCGCCTTTGACCACGGCTTCAAGCTGCTCGTGGGCTAGGCCGAGCGGGTGCTCAGGCGGCGCGCTCCAGATACCGCGCCGGCTGCGACGCCGCCTGGACGAACGCGCCGAACAGAGCGGCGTGCCGAGGGCGGTCAATGAGCGCCTCGGCGTGCCACTGGACGGCGACCACGAAGTCGCGATCCTCGGCCTCCAGGCTCTCGATCGTGCCATCAGCAGCGTGGCTCGTGGGCAGGAGTCCTGACCCGAGCTGGGCGACCGCCTGGTGATGGAGCGAGTTGACCCGGGTGCGGCGGCAGCGCAGGATTCGCGGCAACCTCCCTGCGCCGGTGAGCGTGATCCAGTGCGTCGCCCGGTGGCTCGGCTCGAGCTGGCGGTGGCCGATGCCAGTGCCCACGACGTCGGGCAGATGCTGGTGAAGCGTGCCCCCGCGGGCCACGTTCAGGACCTGAAGGCCGCGGCAGATGGCGAGGATCGGGAGATCACGCTCGTCGGCCGCGCGCGTCAGGGCCAGCTCGAACTCGTCAAGCTCGGGCCAGGTGGGCCCCAGAAGCTCGTGCTGGCGCTCGGCGTAGGCGACCGGATGCATATCGGGGCCCCCGGAAAGGCAGAGGCCGGACACGCGATCCAGCATCGGCTCGATGGCGGGGTGATCCAGCGGGGGGACAACCACCGGTATGCCGCCAGCCCGCTCGATCGCGGTGAGGTACTTCAGCCCGAGCACCATCTCGGGCTGCGGAGGCTCGCCCTGCGGCGTGACCGTCGCTGGGTGGCCCGGACGGATCTCCGACGTGGTCACGGCGATCAGCGGCCTCACAGCAGATCCTGAGGGGCGCCATCCGGGCCCGAGATGTGTCGCTGAATGGGTGCGCATGTCGTGCAGTGAAGATTTGCCGCCAATTTGGGGGGTTACACTGGCCAGCGGGCCAGGAATCGGGCAGGATGTCGAGCCCTGCGGCCGGTGTCTGGTCGCCCAGGTGGGCGGCAACATAGCGGTCAGGGATGTCGTGATGAGACTCTTGCCTCCAGCGCCACGGGCAGCGCGCGGTCTCTCCCCAGCGGAGGACCGGTGTCTTCCGGACTGGGCTCGGTGGACGCCATCGGCGCCTTACTCGGTGGGAATCGAGGAGGAGGTGATGATCCTTGACCCCGACAGCCTTTCCCTGGCCGGGCACACCGAGCCTGCCCTGCAGGCCCTCTCCGACGATCTGCCCGGTCACGCCAGTGCCGAGACCCATGACTCCGCGATAGAGCTCGCCACCTCGGCTTGCTCATCGGTGGAGGAGGCGGCAGAGCAGGTGGGCAGACAGCGGCACGCGTTGTTGGGAGAGCTTGCGCAGGTGGGTCTTCACGCCGCCAGCGCGGGCACCCATCCCCTAGCGATGTGGACCGAGACCCGGGTCTCCGGCGGGGCGCGCTACCAGCTCATCCACCAGACGATGCGGGAGCTGGCCCGGCGAGAGCCCACCTTCGCCCTTCACGTGCACGTCGGGGTGGCCGACCCTGAGAGCGGCATCGCCCTGCTCAACCGGCTGAGGGCTCACGTGCCGTTGCTGCTGGCGCTATCGGCCAACTCGCCGTTCTGGCAGGGCCGCGACACGGGGCTGGCGTCGGCGCGGACGCCGATCTTCCAGGCCTTTCCGCGCGTCGGCATCCCCCGGCAGTTCGCCTCCTACGTGGACTACGTGGAGGCCGTCGATCAGATGCTGCGCTGCAATGCGTTCCCGGAGCCCTCATTCCTCTGGTGGGACGTACGCGCCCGCCCGCACTTTGGAACGATCGAGCTGCGGGTCATGGACGCGCAGAGCACAGCCGATCGCTCAGGGGCCTTGACGGCACTCGTCCAGACGGTGGCCCACCTGGAGCTGGAGGAGGGATATCACGACCCAGTGCTCCTGAACGCGCCGGAGATTCTTGACGAGAACCGGTTCCTGGCGGCGAGGGACGGGATGGACGCCCAACTGCTCGATCCAGTCGCCGAGACCCAGGTTCCGGCCCGCGCGCAGCTGACCGAGCTGCTGAAGGCTGCAGCTCCACACGCCCAGCAGCTTGGCTGCGAGGACGCGCTGAACGCGGTGGTCGAGATTGCCCTGGACGGAGGCGCGAAGCGTCAACGGAGAGCAGCCCGGCGGGGCGATCTCCGGCGCGTCGTGCGTACCCTGGCTGCCGAGTTCAGTCACGGCTAGTCGGGGTGCCATGGTGCGTGCTCACGCCAAGGCGGCGTGAAGCTGCCAGGCCTCCGGGAGGCCTTTGAGCGTGTGGGTCCCGCGGTCGGTGAACTGGATGCCGGAACCAACCACGAGATCCTTGACCGTGCGAGACACCAGGACCTCGTGAGGCTGAGCAAGGTCGCTGACGCGGGCGGCGATGTGCACGGCCAGGCCGCCGATGTCGCTGCCCATCACCTCGCACTCGCCGGCGTGAAGGCCCGCCCTGACCTGGATTCCCAGCGCCTCCGAGGATTCGATGATCTCCAGCGCGCACCTGATGGCTCGAGCGGGGCCATCGAACGTGGCCAGGAAGCCGTCCCCGATCGTCTTGACCTCACGGCCAGCGAACCGGTCAAGGGCCTCACGCACCATCCGGTGGTGCGCCGCCAGCAGCTCCAGCCAGCGCCTGTCCCCCAGCTGGGCAGCCCTATCGGTTGAGCCGGCGATGTCGGTGAACAGCACGGTGGCCAGGATTCGCTCAGGAGTGGGGGAAGGACGCGCACCCGTGAGGAACTCCTGCACCTCTCCGATCCACTCCTCCGGGCGCTCGTACCAGACCGTGTGGTCATCCCCGTCAAGCTCGACCAAACGGGCATTCGGCAGGTGCTCGGCCAACCACCGGCTGTTGCCCACGTTGACCAGACGGTCCCGTGTCTTGTGCAGGAGCAGGGCCGGGACGTGGACGGTGCCGACGATGTCCCGAATGTCGGTTTCCAGAAACATCTGGGCCAGCGCGGTGAGCATCCCGGGGCTCGCCGTGGCCCGCTGCAGACGGCCGAAGAACTGCCGCGTGGATGGGTCGCTCTCCTGACTGGGAGCCGTGACCTCGACGATGGAGCCATCGCCCCAGAAGGGAAGGATCAGCTCCTGTCCGGACTCCAGCAGGGCGTCGGCCGGGTTGGCCCACGGGTAGTCATCGGCGTACGTGGAGCGGGCCATGCCCCCGGTGCAGACCAGGGCACGGACCCGCTCGGGGTGAGCGGCCGCGAACAGGATGCTCAGCGGTACGCCTTCCGAGACCCCCACCAGCGCGGCCTGCTCTGAGCCGGCCGCGTCCATGACGGCGCGAATGTCGTCCATACGCTCCTCCAGAGTGGGAGCGTCTCGGACCGGGTCAGACAGCCCCGAACCGCGCCGGTCAAACGTGATGACGCGGGCGAAGGCGGCCAGCGCCTCCTGAAACCTCGCGGCCGGCCCGTGCTCCCACACGAGCTCGACGTGTGTGACGTAACCCGGGATGAGGACCAGGTCAAGCTCCCCCTCCCCGAAGACCTGATAGGCGATGTGGACGTCGCCGCTGCGCGCGTATTGCGTCTGTGGGGCGATCGACCTCACCCCTCCAGAATCGCCTTGAGCCGCCGCAGGTCCGCCTCGTTGGCCCGGCGCATGGCCCGGGCCATGACTCCAGCGGTGACCGCTGCAAAGCCCGAGGGCTCGCCCTGGTTGCGCAGTGTCATTCTGGTGGTGCCCTCCGACGAGTCCTCCCAGGTATACGTCGTCTCCATCGGGAACGGGCCCTGCGCCGTGGCCATGACAAAACGCCGCCCGGGCTCGAGCTGCCGGACCTCGTAGGTGTACTCCAGGGTCCGGCCCAGGAATTGAGCCCGGAAGCGCACCCGGGACCCCACGACCGCGGGCGGCGGGGTCTCCCACTCCACCGCCTTGATGTTCTTGTACCAAGCCGTGGCGTTGGCGGGATCTGCCGCAAACGCGGCCACCTCGGCGCGGGGACGGTTGATCTCGATCTCGGTCAGGACGTCAACGGCCACGCCGTGAGTCTGCCACGACGCCCGCCCCCGGCTCAGCTCTTCAGGTAGGCCAGCACCGCCAGAACGCGACGGTGGTCCTGGCCCGTCGGGGCCAGGCCGAGCTTGGCGAAGATGCTCGTCACGTGCCGCTCCACCGCCCGTTCGGTGACCACCAGCCGCTCGGCGATCGCCCGATTGGATAGTCCCTCGGCCATCAGCTGAAGCACCTCTCGCTCCTTGGCCGTCAGGTTGTCCAGGGGATCGTCCTCCCGCCGGCGCCCGACCATGCGAGCCACGACCTCTGGATCGAGCACCGATCCCCCCTCGCCGACGCGGTGCACGGCTTCCACGAAGCGGTCGACGTCCTGCACGCGGTCCTTGAGCAGATAGCCGACCCCCTCGGCACCGTCGGCCAAGAGTCGCAGGGCATACCGCTCCTCAACGTATTGCGAGAGCACGAGCACGCCGGTGTCCGGCAGTTCGGACCGGATCGTTGTCGCCGCGGTCAGTCCCTCATCCACATGGGTCGGCGGCATACGGATGTCCACCACGGCAACGTCGGGCTTGTGAGCGCGCACCTTGCGCAGCAGGTCCTCCCCATCCGCCGCGCGACCGACCACCTCCAGCCCGGCATCCTCCAGAAGCCGGGCCACCCCCTCCCGGGTCAGGGCCTGGTCGTCGGCCACCACTACGCGCATGGAAGCTCCGCTCGGATGACCGTGCCCTGGCCCGGCGGGCTTTGGACGGTGAGGGTGCCGCCAACCGCACTCACCCGGTCCTGGAGCCCGCGCAACCCGGACCCCGAGCCGGCCTCCGCGCCGCCGCGACCGTCGTCGGTCAGCTCCACGATCACGGTGTCACCCTCACGGCGCACCGTCAGCTCGGCTCGGGTGGCGCCGGAATGACGGGCCACGTTGGTGAGCGCCTCGGAGACCAGGAAGTACGCCGCGGTCTCGGTCGCCTCGGGATAGCGCGCGTCGCTTGGGATCCGGACGGCGACGGGCGTGGAGCAACGCTCGGCGAGCATGGTCAGCGCCGGTTCAAGGCCGCCCTCGGTGAGGACCGCCGGATGGATGCCGCGGGCCAGCTCACGGAGATCCTCCGCGGCCTGGGCGAGCCCCTCGATCGCCTCGTCCAGAGCCGCCACCGCGGCCGGGGTGTCACTCTCCAGCGCCGCCCGGGCGCTGCGCAGGCCATACCCGATCCACACCAGCTGCTGCTGGGCCCCGTCGTGGAGGTTGCGCTCAATCCGCCGGCGCTCGGAGTCCGCCGCCTCCACGATGCGGGCGCGTGAGGCCTTGAGCTCTGCTTCGGCGCGTTTGCGGTCGGTGATGTCACGGAGGTAGCCGGTGAAGCGCGGCGGACCGTGGACCTGTATCCGGGTGATCGTCAGCTCCACGGGAAACTCGGTGCCGTCGGATCGCAGGCCGACGATCTCGATCCTGCGGTCCAGGAGCCGACCCTCACCCGTCTGCAGGTAGCGAGCGAACCCCTGGCGGTGGCGCTCCCGCAGGCTGGGAGGGATGATCACCTCGGCCATGTCCAGGCCCACCACGTCCTGCCGGTCGCAGCCGAAGATGCGCTCGGCGGCCGGGTTGAAGTTCAGGATCCGCCCCACCTCGTCGATCGTCACGACTCCGTCCAGCGCGGCCTCCAGCATCGCCCGCGTGAGCTCCTCGCTGTCCAGCAACGCCTCCTCGGCCCGGCGGCGGTCCACGAACTGGCCGATCTGACCTCCCAGGGTGGTCATCGTGGCCAGCAGCTCGTCGTTGGGCTCCCGCCGCTGACGGTCGAAGAACTCGATCGCTCCCAGAACTCTGCCCCGACTTCGCACCGGGAAGCAGAACGCGGCCCGGAGTCCGGCCCGGGCCGCGGCCTCCCCGCGGGGGAAATTTGGGTCCGAGGCGGCATCAGGCAGCCAGGCGGGGGCCCCGGAGGCCCACACTCTTCCCGGCAGCCCTTCGCCGAGCGTCAGCCGGGTGTTCCGGGTGGCGGCGGCGAAGTCACTGAGAGCCTGGCCGACGGTGTGCCACGTCTCGACGCAGCGCATCGCGTCGTCCCACCTCTGAGGCGCCTCCCAGAAGGTCCCCATCGGCCAGTCAAGCGCCTGGCCGATGGCGGCGAGCAGCTTCGACGGGGCGGCGTCGGGATCCTCACTCTCAGCCAGGGCCCGCGCCACGGCATGCTCCGCTCTGAGTGGGTAGGAAGATGTCGAGGTTACGGCGCCCATCCGGTCGGTCCCTGCCCCAGCGCTCCCGAGCCCAGTCTACCCGGCCAGTTCCTGAATCCGCGACCCTGAGAGCTCCTGCTTGGGGATGAAGCCACGGGCGTGGCTGCGCCGCAGGAGGGGCTCGAGATCCCGTTCGGCCCGCGTGGAGGTGAGAACGATCGCCGGGCCCGAGGACCCGGGCGGGCAGAGGCGATCCACGATCTGCAGCCCACTTCCGTCCGGCAGGTTGACATCCAGGAGCACCACGTCAGGCCGCAGCGCCCGCGCCCGCTCCACGGCCGAAGCCGAATCTGGAGCCTCACCGATCACGTCGTGCCCGTCTGACTCGAGCATGCGGCGAGCGTGTCGCCGGAACTCGGCGTGGTCATCGACGATGAGGATCCGTAGAGGTATGGGTCGATGTTCTCACCTCAAACCCATCCGTCTGTACGGAAAACCGAACAATCCCGATTCCACGGCTGAAGACCATGGACCGGTCGGTTTTCCGCCGGGCAATTCGCCGGGATACCCCCATGGCAGGGAGGGACGGCCGGCGTGACACTCCTCGGCACAGTCACCATCCCCCCCGCCGAGGAGGTCGTTATGAAAGCACTTACGAACATGCTGAGCAGGTGGATCGCCCCCGCGATGTTGGTCTTGGGCCTGGCCGCGGCGCCAGCCGCCTCGGCCACCGTCGTCTCCACCCAGTTCTCCACACTTGGTCAGCACCGGTTCGTGGTCCCCGCCGGGGTCAGGTCTGTGAAGGCGGTACTCGTGGGAGGAAGCGGTGGCAGCGCCTACAACGTGTTCTCCGTGTATGTCGTGCCGGGTGGCGACGGCGGCGTGGCCGCGGCGACCGTGGCCGTGACCCCGGGCCAGGTCCTGTTCGCGCAGGTGGCCGGCAATGGTCTGTCGGGCAGTGCCAACGGAGGGGGTGGAGGGGCTCCCGGTGCAGGCCACGCCGGGCAACGGGCCGGGGCAGGCGGAGGCGGAGGCGCTTCGGTGCTGCGTCGCTGCTCGATCGCTCCAGCCAGCCCGCGCTACTGCGGGACGGGCAAGGTGCTCTCATCCCGGATCTTGGTCGCCGGCGGGGGTGGCGGGGCGGGCGGAGACAGCGACACGCCGTCCCAGCACGGTGGCGAGGGCGGCAGCGCCGGAGCACCGGCCGGCGGAGGCCTCGCCGACGGGCAGGGCGATGATCCCGGCCAGGGCGGACAGCCCGGGGATCAGAGCGCCGGTGGCCAGGCCGGGGACATATCCGAGCCCACGGCGCTCCCGACAGACGGTCGCCTTGGTGTGGGCGGTAACGGCGGCGGTCAGTGGGCCGGTGGCGGTGGCGGAGGCGGTGCCGGGCTGTATGGCGGCGGCGGAGGCGGCGGCGGACAAGCTGCCGGCGCCCACGGCGCGGGCGGTGGAGGAGGCGGGGGATCCTCAGGCGTCCCCGCGGGCACGAGCGGAGTCTCAGGGTTGAGCACGCTTGTTTCCTCGCCTGGCACGCCTCCGTCGGTGATGCTGATCTGGACCCTGCCTGCCCCGACGGTATTCACCCGGGCCGCAGCCCGGATCTCCAGCCAGGCGGCCACCCTCCGCGGAGTGGGCAACCCGAACGGCTCGCCGGTCACCAACTGCCACTTCACGCTGGCGCGGGCCGGGCATCCGGCCGTCTCGATCCCCTGCCGGGAGCAGGTGGGCGGAGGCAGCAGGCCGGTCCAGGTGTCGGCCCGGCCTAGCCACCTGAACCCAGGGACGCGGTACAAGGTGAGGCTGACGGTGAGGACCACGCAGGGAAGCCGGACGGGCGGCCTCATCAGCTTCCGGACCGCCGCGAGCTAGTGGCGGGCGCTCCCTACGCGGACCGAAGGTCGATCAGCGTCTGCCGCGTGGCCATCCGCAGCTCACAGCCGGCGAGCGTCTCGTGCAGGTCAAGGACACCCTCTCCCCCTCGGTACCGTCGCGCGTAGGACCGGCGCCTCGTCTCATCCAGCGGGATGGCGGTGAGCACGGCCGTCCCCACGATGCCCTCCTCGGTGAGGGTGATCGTGACCGCGTGGGTGCGGATGCGCTGCTCGTCGCGGGCGCAGTACCAGCCGCACTTGACCGCGATGCGCTCGGCGCGGACGCCCAGCTCCTCGGCCGCCGCATGCCGGACGCCGAACGTCTGGCGATCCGGGACCTCACGCATCCAGGTGAGTAGCTGCCGAGCCGAGGGCTGATCGGCCTCCACCAGGCTGGCGTAGGCCCGGGCCGTCTCACCGGCGTTCACGAGCAACCGGCCAAACGAGCGGGCGCCTCCGGGCTCGGCGGCGAAGGCCACGGAGCTCTTGGCGGACAGCTCCTTGAGCAGCCTCCTCCCACCGCAGGCCTGCCAGGCCTCGATGGTGGCTGCGTTGTCGCTCCGGCAGACGGCGGGTCTGGCCAGCCGACTCCACCGGCCGGCGTCGGAATCGAAGGGAGGCAGTGACCGGGCGGACCAGAACAGAAGGGGCTTCAGGACACTGGCACAGCGCAGCCGTTCTGGCCACTCGTCCGCCAGCACGAGCGTGGGCTCCCCCGGGCGGATCAGGAAACCAGCCCGCTGAATCGTCGCCTCAATCTGCTCCGCGCGATCGAACATGTTGGGGGCCATTGCGGTGGCCAGCTCGTTCCAGCCGAGCCGGGCGCTTACATGATGGGCCAAGATGCCGGTGGGCAAGGCAAAGGCAGCCGCCAGCAAGGGCGAGGATCACCGCTTCGTCGTCCCCTGCCTCACATCGCTTGACCCGACGGTGATCAAAGACCACATCGAGCGCGATCACTTCTTCTGGCTCGACCTCACCGCGCCCAACGCCGAGGAGCTGACCCAGCTCCGCGAGCTCTTCGGCTTCCACCCCCTGGCGCTGGAGGACGCCGAGCACTTCAGCCAGCGTCCCAAGCTGGACGACTACTCCGACCATGTCTTCCTGGTGTTCTACGGGGCCTGGCGGCATCAGCCGGGGGATCCCGAGCCGCTGCGGGAGGTCCACCTGTTCATCTCCGGGCACTACCTGGTCACGATCCACCGTGATCCGCTGCCGCCACTTGACCACCAGCGGGAGCAGCTGGAGGGTCGGGTTCTGCACAGCGAACAGTTCCTGCTCTACCGCGTCCTGGACGCCCTGGTCGACAGCTTCTTCCCGCTGCTCGCCGAAATGGATGACGAGATCGACGAGCTGGAGGCGGCGCTGCTGGCGGACCCTGACGAGCGCCAGCTGGAGCGGCTCTTCGCCCTCAAGCGGGAGCTGGTGTCCATGCGAAAGGTGGTGACCCCGCAGCGGGACCTGTTCGTGCGCTCGGTTGACCAGATCGCTCTGCTCCCCGGGCTCCAGCTCGACGAACGCGACTACTTCCGCGATGTCTACGACCACCTGATCCGGATCAGCGACCTGATCGACTCCTACCGCGACCTGCTCTCCGGTGCCACCGACATGTACCTGTCGACGGTCAGCAACCGCCAGAACGACGTCATGAAGCAGCTCACGATCATCGCCACGATCTTCCTCCCGCTGTCCTTCATCACGGGGTTCTTCGGCCAGAACTTCGGGTTCATGGTCAGAGACATCAGCCATGCATGGGCGTTCTGGGCCCTGGGGATCGGCAGCATGGCGGCGACGGTGCTCGTCCTGCTGGTGTTCTTCCGGCGCAAGAAGTGGATCTGAGCCCGTAGACGAGGCGAGGTGCGCTTGACAGCCGCCCGGCGTCAGCCGTCCAGGTGCTACGGGAGCTGGGATGACGCTCTGGTCATCGACCTCTCACCGATGAAGGGCATCGAGCTGGATCCGGACTCCTGCATCGTGCGGGCCCAGAGCGGCCTCACCTGGGGCGAGTTCGACACGTTTTCGGGCCGCGCGCTGTGCGTTTTCGGGCCGCGAGATTGCCGCGGCCCGTCTGCCCTTTTGTCGCGCTCGATCACAACCCACTGGACCGCGCGCAGAAGTGGGCGTATGCCGCCCCTTATTGCGCGCGCGACACGCGCCCGTGGTCGAACGCGCAGAAATGGGCGGGGATGCGTTCAGGCCAAAGAGCCGCGGCCCCGCTCGAACCGCATCGAGGGGTGGTGCCTGTCATGCGCCATGAGCGCGCCCGCTCGCCAGTGCCAGGACCAGCAGCCCGACGGGAGCCCGGCGTAGGTCCTGGGTGCGCCCGTCGACCCCCGGACGCACCTCGCGCCCTACGTACGCGGGCTCAGGAGGACGTCCACCAGCACGCCGGCGAGGTCATCCGGATCGACTGTGAGCGGGTCGAAGTTCCTGGCCACCCGCTCGCAGTCCGCCTGGCTGACCCCGAAGTCGCGGGCCGCGCTGAGAATTGCCAGGTAGCGCAGCACGGGGTTATACGGCCGCTCGAACGCCTCCTCCATGCCCTCACAGTCCCCGTGGAGAGTGCCAGGGAAACCCCACGGGGCCAGCTAGGTCCGTCACACACCCTCCTGCAACGCCCTGGCACACCTTCTTGCAACACCCTTTCACACCCTCCTGCAACGCCCTTGCATGCTGTCCGCGCCCGCGTCTAGCCTCGGGAACGCGTGTTCGATCTCCAGACCAAGCCCGCGTCTGCGGCCGTCGATGACTCCGGGCCGCAGGCCCCATGGCTGAGCGATCTCAATCCTGAGCAGAAGACCGCCGTGCGCCATCCCGGCGGACCTCTGCTCATCCTGGCCGGCGCCGGCACCGGTAAGACGACCACCCTGTGTGCGCGGGTGGCCTGGCTGGTCAGCGCGGGCGTGGCCCCGGAGCGGATCCTCCTGCTGACGTTCACCCGCCGAGCGGCCAGGGAGATGCTCCAGCGGACCCAGGCCATGGTCGCCATGCCGGCGGGCCGACGCGGAGTGCTGGGAGGCACCTTTCACTCCGTGGCCCATCACTTCGTACGCCACCATGCCGACGCGCTCGGGCTCCCATCCGGCTTCGGAGTGCTCGACGCCGGCGATGCCGCGGACCTGCTCGACCTGGTCCGGGAGGAGCATGGCCAGGCCAAGCGAGGGCGTCGCTTCCCGAAGAAGAGCACGCTGCTCGACATCTACTCCCGCACGGTCAACGCCCAGAGACCGCTGGCTGAAGTGCTGGCCGAGTCCTTTCCCTGGTGCGAGGAGCATCGTGACGACATTGCCGCGCTGTACAAGTCATACACCGCCCGCAAGCGCGCCCTGGGCGTGGTGGACCTGGACGATCTGCTCCTGTACTGGCGCGCCCTGGCCGCCGATGAGGTGGTGGGGCCCGAGCTTGAGCAGCGCTTTGACCACGTGCTGATCGACGAGTATCAGGACGTCAACGGCCTCCAGGTCGACATTGTCCGGAGCCTGCGCCGCGAGTGCCGGCACGTCACCGCGGTGGGCGATGACTTCCAGGCCATCTACGGCTGGCGAGCGGCCAACTCCCGATACATCCTGGAGTTCCCGGAGCACTTCCCAGAGGCTACGGTCGTCACGCTGGAGCGCAACTACCGCTCCACGCAACCGATTCTGGATACGGCGAACGCGGTGTCGGCGCAGGCCACGCGGGCCTTCCCCAAGCGGCTGCGGTCGCAACGTGACGGCGGCGTGATGCCGGAGCTGATCTTCTGCCGGGACGAATCCGCGCAGGCTGGCGAGGTGTGCCAGCGCGTCCTGGAGGCCCGGGAGCGCGGCATGGAGCTCCGTCAGCAGGCTGCTCTGATGCGGACCTCGCACGACAGCGCGCTACTGGAGCTGGAGCTGGCGCGACGTCAGATCCCGTTCGTCAAGTACGGGGGGCTGCGCTACCTGGAGGCCGCGCATGTCAAGGACCTGATCGCGCTCTTCCGGTTGGCCGACAACCTGGCAGATGAGATCTCCTGGTTCCGCATCCTCCAGCTCCTGGAGGGAGTGGGCCCCGCCACCGCCCGCCGGGCGCTGGACATGATCGTGGCCGCGGACGGCGATCCTCTGGGCGCGTGGCCATCCGCCCGTCAGGAGCTTCCCAGTGACGCCCGGCCACTGGCCGACGGCGTGATCGAAGCGTTGGGCGCGGTCCGCCATGAGGCTGCGGCGGGTCTTCGTGCCGAGCGCCTGAGCGAGTCGCTGGCGCCGCTGATCAAGGCTCGCTACCCGGACGGGGCAATCCGTCTGATGGACCTCGAGCAGCTCGTCGCAGCCGCGCGGGAAGCGTCGGCTCTGGGCCACTTCGTCTCCGAGCTGATCATCGACCCGCCGGCCTCCAGCTCGGATCTCGCCGGCCCACCGCATCTGGACGAGGACTATCTGGTCCTGTCCACGATTCACTCGGCCAAGGGGCTGGAGTGGCAGACGGTCCACGTGCTGGCGCTCTACGACGGCAACTTCCCGGCCTGCCTGGCGGCCGGATCAAGCGAGACGATCGATGAAGAGCGCCGGCTGCTGTATGTGGGCATGACGCGCGCGCGCCGCCAGCTGCACCTGTACGTCCCGGTGCGCTACTACCACCGGCCCAGCGGTATCGACGATGCCCATGGCTATGGCAAACCGTCGCGTTTTCTGACCGAAGATGTCCAGAGGTGCTGTCAGGTCATCCGGCCGCCTGAGGCCACGCCCCTCGCGGGAACCGGGTCGCCCCCACGCCGGATCAAGGTCTCTGTCGACTCGCTGTTCGACTAGCGCAGCCGGCTCACGAACCCAGCCGCAGCGTCATGAACGTGCTGTTTCGACTGGGCCGGTAGTCGCCGAAGGGCTTACAGGGCTCAAACCCGGCCGCGTCATAGAGCGAACGCGCCGCCAGGAAGGAATCCATCGAGCCCGTCTCGAGACTCAACCGGGAGTACCCACTCTGGCGGGCCACGGCGATGAGGTGTTGCAGCATGGCTCGCCCGATGCCCTGGCCGCGCACCGGCTGGGCGGTGTGCATCGACTTCAGCTCGGCGTGCTGGGCGTCGATCCGCTTGAGCGCCCCCACCGCCAGAAGCTCTCCGTGCCTGCGGAAGCCATACAGCGTCACGGACGGGTCCATCAGCCCGTTCTCGTCCAGGGCGTGCACGTCCTCAGGCGGCGTCTGGGCGGCCGCCCAGACGAGGTGGCGCTGAAGCAGCCGGCCCACATCGGCCGTCCCGGGATCCTCGATTGAGAACTCACCGTCTGGCATCTATGGCTCCCGCACGAGCATAGGGAAGCAACGACGCAGGACACTAGGCTGGACCAGCATGGAGCGGTGGCTGACGAACGAGCGCAATGTGCGCGTGTGCGCGGTTATGGGCGCGCTTGCCATCGCCTTCTCCAGCATCTTCGTGCGGCTCAGCCACGCCTCACCGTCCACGGCGGCCATCTTCCGCTGCGCATACGCGGTCCCGATCCTGGGCCTGCTGGCCTGGCTGGAGGACCGGCGGTTCGGCGCTCGGCCGTGGTCCGAGCGGCGGATCGCCATCGCCGCGGGCGTGTTCTTCGCCGCGGACCTGATGCTCTGGCATCACTCGATCGGGGACATCGGGGCTGGGCTGGCGACGGTGGTGGCCAACATCCAGGTGGTCCTGGTCCCGCTGGTGGCCTGGGCATGGTTATCGGAGCGACCCGGCCGGCAGGTGCTGGCGGCCCTCCCCCTGGCCTGCCTGGGCGTGGTACTGATCTCCGGCGTCCTGGAGCACGGCGCGTACGGCCACAACGCCACCCGGGGCGCGATCTACGGCGTCGCCGCCGGCGTGGCCTACGTTGGATTCCTCCTTCTGCTGCGGCGCGGCGGCGCCGACATGCGGCGGCCTGCCGGTCCGCTGTTCGATGCCACGGCCACCGCCACGGTTCTGTGCATCGTGGTCGGCGTGATCATCGGCGACGCCGACCTGGCGCCTGACTGGCCCGGGGCTGGGTGGCTGATCACACTCGCGCTGACCTCACAGGTCCTCGGCTGGCTACTGATCACGATCTCGCTGCCGCGCCTCCCGGCCGCGATGACGTCCCTGCTGCTCACCGTCCAGCCGGTCGGCTCGGTCGCACTGGCGGCCCTGATCCTGAGCGAGTCTCCGAGCCCCCTGCAGCTGGCGGGCGTGGCGCTCGTGCTCTGCGGCCTGCTGGTCGCCACGGCGCCGCGGCGCCTGGCGGGCCTTCCGTCAGCTGACGGGAACCTCGGCCGCGTACCGGAAATCGTGGTCCAATCCAGACAGCTCGGTCCTCAGAAAGCGCACGAGCGACGAGTCGCCGAGCCGCTCCTCAAGGATGCCCAGCGTGCGCCTGAAGTGCTTGAGCCGACGCGGCGGGAGCAGTGATTCGTCGAAACGTTCGCCGCGGGCCTCGGCCCGCGGCGATGGCCGCGCGGAGCTCACGCACCTTTGACAGCTTGTCGGCCGCGAAGACGAACAGGGCGTCCGGGCCCGCGCCGGCGGCCTGCTGGCGGAGCGCCGCCTTGCGCTTGACGTACCCCTTGATGCTCTGATCCTCGCTCACGGCGCAGACCAGGCTGGTGACCTCAGGGCCAAACCGCGCGTGAAGCTCAGCCTCGGTCACGGTCGTCTTCTCCAGGACGTCGTGGAGGACGCCGGCGGCGATCACGTGATCTGCCGCGCCAGAGCCGGCCAGGAGGCAGCCCACCTCCAGCGGGTGCTCGATGAACGGAGCCCCGTCGGTGGCCCGGTACTGCCCGGAGTGGCAGCGACGCGCGAACCTGAGCGCAGCGCGGGTCCGGGGGAGCCCCCCGGCGGAGTCAACCGAGCCCCATGTTCCGGTCACCGACCGGGAGGGTATCCGGAGAACCTCTAAGCGGGGATAATTTTTGACGGGTCAGGACCCGAGATCGATCTCCGCACCCTCACGGGCCAGCTGGATCATCCCCTGGCCGCCGAGCCGCTCCCACATCTCCGTCGCGCCGGCGCTCAGCTCCTCCAGCTGGTGGTCGGTATGCGCCGGGTCGTGGTGGAACAGGATCGCCTGCTGGCACCCTGACCGGTGCGCGAACGTCACCGCGTCGGACACATTGGAGTGCCCCCAGCCTCGGCGCTGGCGGTACTCCTCCTCCTCGTACTGCCCATCGTGGATCAGCAGGGACGCGTTGCGGGCCAGTGAGTAGCCAGAGATCCACGACGGGTGGTCGATGCGGAGGTGCTGGCCCAGGCCGGGCTCGTGGTCAGGCAGATAGCACAGGCTGCTCGCCCCGGTCTGGAGGCGATAGCCGAGGGTCGGCCCGCGGTGGGCCACAAACGTCGTCGTCACCTCGATGTCGCCGAGGCGCCACGGAGTGAGGGAGGCATCGTTGAACTTGACCCGGGCGGGCAGGTCACGGATCTCGATTGGGGAGAGCGGATCCGAGATGTATCGCGCCAATCGGTCCCGCAGGGGGCGCTGGGTGTTGGCCGGGCCCCAGATCGTGACCTCCACCGTGGGATCGAACAGCGGGGCGAAGAACATCAGACCCTGGATGTGGTCCGGGTGGAGGTGGGTCAGCAGGATGTGCACCGTCTTGCAGCGGCCGGCCAGAGCATCACCGAGCCGTCTGATGCCTGTGCCGGCGTCAAGGATCAGCTCCGTTCCGTCGTCGGCGGTCACCTGGACGCACGAGGTGTTCCCCCCGAACCCCGAGCAGTCAGGACCGGGAACCGGGATCGAGCCTCGCACTCCCCAGAATGTGATCCGCATGGCTCAGGCCGCCCCACGGTCCTCGGGCCAGAACACGATCAGTGCCCCGTGGTTGCCGGTTGTTCCCACCAGGGGTAGGGCAGCCGCCTCCACGGCGACCAGCTCGGACTCGCCCCGGATGCAGAACCGTCCGAATGCCGGACGGCCATCTCGCAGCGCGATCGTCAGCGGAAGGTCATCTCTGGGCATGGGCTGCCCCAGCTCGTCGAACGGACCGAGCTCGGCGGCCCAGCGGGCCTGCGGGATGGGCCCTGTCTCCTCAAAGCGCGCTCCGATGAGCTCGCCCGCGGCGTCGTTGTAGAACAGGATCGCCCCATCCGGGTCGAACAGGAGCGCCCCCAGCGAGATGGTCGAGATCAGGTTGCGAGCCAGGATCAGCTCAAGCGGTTGGGCGGCGGGCTCGGTCATCACAGGGAGCGTATTCCCAACTCCGCCCATTGCCAGGGACCGACATCCCATATATGGTGGCTGATAACCCAAAGGAGGGACCGAATGGCATCGACCCGCCGGCGCAGCATCACGCAAACGCACGAGCGCATCGCGCAGCTCGGCTGGGAGCCTGACTACCACCAACCGGCCGTCAAATACCCGACGCGTTACACCTTCCCCAAGAAGGCGAAGGACCCCATGAAGCACATCATGCGGGAGTACCTGCCGATGGAGCTGGAGAAGGACGAGCGCGTCTACGGCGGTCACGATGCCGCGGTCCGAGCGGACATGCCCCACAAGGCTGAGCGACGCTGGCTGGAGATCGTCAAGCCCTACATCGTGGCCACCGCGTATGCCGAGGTCAGCGCGGGCCGGTGCATGTCGATGCTCATCGACGCGGTGCCCAACGATGAGCTGCGCAACGGCTATCACGTCCAGTTCGTGGACGAGGTGCGGCACACCGGGCTCCAGATGGCCCTGGCTCGCTGGTACGCCAAGCATGCTCCCGACCCGTCAGGCTGGCATCTGGGGCCGAAGATGCTCGGGCGCTCGCCGGGCACGCGGCAGGCGCTCAACATGCTCTCGCACTTCATCGTCGGTGATCCCATCCAGTGCGCGTTCACGCTGCAGGTCGTGGCCGAGACGGCATTCACGAACCTGGCCTTCGTCGCTCTTCCAGACGTGGCCGCGCGCAACGGCGACTTCACCCTGCCCACGACGTTCCTGTCGGTGCAATCCGACGAGGCCCGGCACATCTCCAACGGCTACGCGACGCTGCTCACGGTCCTCCAGGACGACTCCAACGCTCCGCTGATCGAGCGTGACCTGCTCCAGGCCTGGTGGATCAACCACGCCTACCTGGACAGCTTCGGCAGCGGGATCATGGAGTACACCTCCAAGGACCGCTCCGACCCCGAGAGCTATCTGGACAAGTGGGACCGCTGGGTCCGTGACGACTGGTACCGCTCCTACATCCTCAAGCTCGGCAAGCTCGGGCTGAATCTGCCCACGGACATGTTCGAGCACGCTCGCGAGCGCATCCACAACGGGATGGTGCACAAGATCCTGATGGGCGGTGCAGCCTTCTGGCCGTTCAACTTCTGGCGCAGCGACCCGCTGGACGAGCGGGACTTCGAGTGGTTCGAGGATAAATACCCGGGATGGGTTAGGGACTACGGCCCATTCTGGCAGGCCATGGGCCAGGTCTCCAAAGACCCAGAGGCCTACGGGGCCTTCCTGAAGCAGATCTCCCAGGAGCCGCCGGCGCCGTCGTGCTGGACGTGCCTGGTGACCTGCGTGTTCCCGGAGGACCTGTGTCACCGGGAGGTCGACGGACATACGCGGTTCTACTGCTCTCACGAGTGCAAATGGCTGGATGAGTCGAACCCCGGACGGTACGTCGGGGACCGCAACTTCTTTGACCGCTACCACGGGTGGGAGCTCTCGGAGATCGTGCGTGACCTGGGCTTCGTTCGGCCGGACGGCAAGACGCTTGTGGCCCAGCCCCACCTGGACGATGACTTCATGTGGACGCTGGATGACCTCCGGAAGGCCGACTTCGAGCTTCAGAGCCCCAACATCGTCCTGGCCGAGCAGATGGGACTGGCCGACGGGTCCTCGCACTGGAACGGCCACGGGAACGGGAACGGCTCACATGCCAACGGACGCGCCAACGGGCACGGCGCCCCAGCGGAGGCGGGCGCGGCGACGTAGGAGCGCCGCGCACCGGGGGCACCCAGCAGATGAGCCCGCGTGTCCTGTTCGAGCCGATCGGCGAGGAGATCGAGGTTGGCGATGAGGAGACGATCCTGGAGGCTGCCTTCCGCCAGGGATACAACCTGGCCTACGGCTGCCGTGAGGGACAGTGTTCGGCCTGCAAGTGCTACCTGCTGGAGGGCGAGGTCGACCTGCTGCCGTACTCAACCTTCGCCCTCTCCGAGAGCGAGGAGGCCAACGGCTACACCCTGATCTGCCGGGCGCTGCCCTATGAGGACCTGGTCGTGGAGCTGCTGCACTTCGACCCCGAGAACTACCGCCTTGAGAACCCCATCCGCGACGGACGGGCCGAGGTGGAGGCCGTGGAGAGCCTCACCTCGGACATCCGGCTGCTCCGCCTGCGCGTGCAGGAGCCGTCCGAGTTCTCGTTCCTGCCCGGACAGTACGTCGATCTGTGGGTACCCGGCGCCGAGGACGCCAGACGCTCGTTCTCAATGGCCAACCTCCCCGGAGACGACGTCATTGAGCTCATGATCAAGTGCTATCCGGAGGGACGCTTCTCTGGGCTGCTCGAGGGTTCGATCCACGCCGGCGACACGCTCCGGTTCACCGGTCCCTACGGCGCGTTTCACCTCCGCCGGTCTCGGCGAGGCGTTCTGATGCTCGCCGGCGGATCGGGGATGGCCCCCATCCTGTCGCTGCTTCGCCAGCTGGCCGGCGAGCAGAGCGACCGCATGGTTCGCTTCTTCTACGGCGCGCGGACCGAGCTTGACCTGTTCCACCTGGAGGAGATCGCAGCCCTCGGCTCTCAGCTGGCCGACTTTCGCTTCACCCCGGTGCTCTCGGAGACAACCGCCGCGGAGGCCGGTGAGCTGGCCGTGGGGTTCGTACACGAGCTGGCGGGCCAGTACCTCGTAAGCGGCGAGATGGACGACTTCGAGGTGTACATGTGCGGGCCCCCGCCGATGATCGATGCCGCAACCGAGCTTTTGACCGATCGGGGACTCGACGAGACCCGGATCCACTACGACAAGTTCACGATCGCCGCCGACGCGGCGGAGAGGAGCGAGGCCTGATGAGCGAGACCGAGGCGGCGGCGGAGCGTCAGCCCGAGCGCGGGCGAGCTCGCCGCGACGATCCCGAGCGGACGTTTGCCTGGTATGAACCCAAGCGCCGTCGGGCCACGCTGTATGAGGACGTCACGGTGGACACCCAGCCGTCGATCCATCGTCACATCGATGAGTGGCCTGTGCACTTCGAGGACGGCCGCGGGCTGTGGTGGCCTGAGTCCACGCGTCTGGTCTCAGGTGACTGGTACGCCTTCCGTGACCCCGGCGAGATGTGGGAGCGCACCTACTACCAGCAGGGCACCGACCACGAGAAGCTCATTGAGGGCGCCGTGGGAGGCGCCCGGCGCGAGCGGATCTTTGAGGACTTCACGCCGGATTGGCGGGACTTCCTGAGGGCGAATATCCAGGTGCCGGCCTTTGTCGAGCACGGTCTGTGGCTGGCGCTGGCCAGCGCCGGACGAGACTGCCTGTCGGACACCGTGGCCCACTGCGTGGTCCTGGACGCGGCCATGAAGCAGCGCCACGCCCAGGCGATTGTCCTGTACGGGCTTGACCTGGACACGTATTTCGGCGACTTCCCGGTCGCTCAGGCGCGGGAGAGGTTCCTGAGCGACGAGCACTGGCAGCCGACGCGCAGGTACGTGGAGCGGCTCCGGACCACGACGGACTGGGGAGAGCGGATCGTGGCCGCCAACGTCTGCTTCGAGCCCCTGGTGGGTGTGCTGCTCCGCCGTGAGCTGCTCATGCGGGCACCCAAGTGGGGCGGTGACGCGCTCACCTCGGCGATCGGCCACGTGGCCCAGGTGGAGTGGTCCTGGATTTCAGACTGGACGGCCGAGCTGATGCGGTTTGTGCTGGCGGATGAGGAGCACGGCGGGGCCAATCGTGAAACGGTGGGCGAGTGGATGGCCGACTGGCTCCCTGAGGCCAGGGAGGCGGCGGACGCGCTGGGGCCGATCTTCGACGGGCTGCCAGAGGGAGCGGGCGGCTTCGCCGGTGCCCGCCAGAACGTAACCGTGGATCAAGCGGAGCTGTTCGAGTCCGCGCAGCTGACCGAGCTCGCCGGAGCAGTGCAATGACGGCCGACAACGAGACCTACGACTGGGTCGGGATCGTGATGGCCAAGAGCGAGGAGGGCGACAGCGTGGCCCGCGTGCTCGGCGAGCGCGAGGGTGTCGAGATCATCGAGCAGCCATCGTTCTGGGAGATCAAGGCTCGTGACCGGCTGGTTATCGACTTCGACGAGGTCAGCGAGGAGCTCGGCTTCGACATCGACGGCTATGCCATCCAGCACGAGATGTCGACCCACTACGGCCGCCTGGTGACCACCGACGACGCGCTGATGCTGTTCTCGGACCCGCTGGAGGCCATGGAGTACCTCTCGCGCTGACCATCTTCGAGGAGTACGAGTCCGAGCTGCTGCCCTGAGCGCGGGCTCAGACGGTTTCCGGCTCCAGCTCAGCCGTGCGCATGCGGACTCCGGCCGCCGCATAGGCGTCAGGCGCGTCCAGCGTCTCGGCCTGCAGCAGGGCGCGGGCCAGGCTGTCCAGCTGGTCGCGATGGTCTGACAGGAGCTGGGTCGCCTCGACATGCGCGTCGTCAATCAGCCGCCGCACCTCTTCGTCGACGAGCCACTGCGTCTGGGGAGAGGTCTCGCTGACCCCAGGCAGCAAGAGACCCTGGCCATCGCTGGGTAGCACTGCCACGGGCCCGACCTTGTCGCTCATTCCCCACCGTCCGACCATCTGACGGGCGATCTCGGTCAGCTGCTGGATGTCCGACTCGGCCCCCGTGGTGATCTTGCCGTACACGACCTCCTCAGCCGCGCGGCCCCCCAGCGAGACCTTGATCTTGGCCTCAAGCTCCTCGCGGGAATAGGAGACCCGGTCGGCGTCAGGGGTTGAAAGCGTGACGCCCAGCGCCATCCCGCGAGGGATGATCGACACCTTGCGGACCGGGTCGGCCTCCGGCGTGAGCATTCCCACCAGGGCGTGTCCGGACTCGTGGTATGCCGTCCGCTCCCGGTCGGCCTGGCTGAGCATGATGCCCCGCGGCGCACCCAGCAGGATCTTCTCCAGGGCGTCCGTGAAGTCGGCCATCTGCACCTTTTCGTGGCCACGCCTGGCGGCCAGCAGCGCGGCCTCGTTGGCCAGGTTCGCCAGATCCGCGCCGACCATCCCCGGAGTGGTCGCGGCCACAGTGCCCAGATCGACGTCGTCGCCGAGCGGCATCGACCGCGTGTGCACCTTCAGGATCTTCTCCCGCCCGACTCGGTCGGGCGGCTGGACGGCCACGCGCCGGTCGAACCGTCCGGGGCGCAGAAGCGCGGGATCCAGAATCTCCGGGCGGTTGGTGGCCCCCAGCACCACCACAGCCTCGGTGGACTCGAAGCCGTCCATCTCGGTCAGGATCTGGTCCAGCGTCTGCTCGCGCTCGTCGTTGGCGCCGGTGATTCCCACCGATCCCTGTCGCGAGCGCCCCACCGCGTCCAGCTCGTCGATGAAGATGATGGCCGGCGCGGCCTGCTTGGCCTTGGCGAACAGGTCACGCACTCGGGCGGCGCCGACACCCACGATGGCCTCGATGAACTCCGAGGCGGCGATGGAGAAGAAAGCGGCGTGGGCCTCGCCGGCGACGGCCCGGGCCAGCAGGGTCTTGCCCGTGCCGGGCAGACCGAACAGGGGCACCCCGTGGGGCATGCGCCCACCCAGCCTCGCGTAGCGCTCCGGGGTGCGCAGGAAGTCCACGATCTCGGTCAGCTCGGCCTTGGCCTCGTCGATGCCGGCCACGTCGTCGAACGTGATCCGGATGCCCTCAGGGTCAACCCTGCGGGCCTGGGAGCGGCCGAAGTTCCCCAGCGCTCCCATGCCGCCGCCACCGGCCATGGCGCGGCGGGCAAAGAACACAAACAGGGCCACGAGCAGCAGCGTCGGGCCGAAGCCCAGTAGAAGCTCGGTGATCAGCGACGTTCCTGGGTTCGGGTTCTGGGCGTTGACCTGGACGCCCTGTCTCGTCAGAAGCTTGGTCAGCGAAACGCTGTCCCAGAAGGCCGGTACCTGGGTGGCGAAGAAGGTGGTTGGGGTGGCGCTTTTGTCACTCGCCGGATACCGGACCTTCGCCGTGAAAGTCCCCTGAATCGCGCCACTGGTGGAGTTGATCGACTTCACCTTGCCGGCCTCCACCTGCTGAAGGAAGTACGGGCTAAACGGCACCGTGACCCTCGGCTCGCCTCCCTGCGACACCAGGACCGAGATCCAGTTCACCGCCAGCAGCACGATCACGAAGATCCAGAACCCGCGCCAGCGATGCGGCGGCTTCGGCTTCTGGTCCTCCGGCATCCCGCGGCCGTCCGGCGCGGGCGCCACGCGCCAACCCTGCTTATCTCGAGGCATGGGCGGCGGCCCCGGGTGCTGGTCGCGCGTTGCGCTGCTCTGATCAGGATCGCTGTCGTTCACGAGCTAGTCGAGCCCAGCATAGGGTGCCGGGCACTGCTCGCCATTAGTCTTCGTGTATGGACGACGATCGCGCCCGCGAGCTGCTGGCTCGCGAACGGACTCGGATCGAGGAGGCGACGGCGGCGCTGGAGCGAGATGGCCCGCTTGAGGGCTCCGATCGCCTGGAGCCTGGAGACCGCGACTCCGAGGGCCTCTATCAGGACGAGCTGGACGAAGGTCGCCGCCAGGAGCTCCGGGAGGATCTTGCCGCGCTGGAGCGGGCTGAGGCCAGGCTGGCGGCCGGGGGGTACGGGCTGTCGGCGGAGAGCGGCCAGCCCATCCCCGATGAGCGGCTGGAGGCCCTGCCCACGGCCGAGCGCACGGTGGAGGAGGAGGAGCGCTACCGGCGCGGGTGAGGCCGAGCGACGGCATGCATCGGGGTTTGGCGGCTCGACGCGACCCAGAGGACAGACAGAGGGCGATTAGCCGGAGGCGCAACGGGGCACTAGCACCGAGATGAAGATCGGATACTTTCTCTCCTGCGAGGAGTGGGGCCCTCATGACCTGGTAGCACAGGCGGTCAAGGCCCGGGATGCGGGGTTCGAGGATCTGTGGATCTCTGACCACTTCCACCCCTGGAATGACGAGCAGGGCCACAGCCCGTTCGTGTGGTCGGTGATCGGGGCGCTGGCACAGGCCACCCCCGAGATGGCCGTGACCACTGCCGTGACGTGCCCCACCATCCGAACCCACCCGGCGATCATGGCGCACGCCGCTGCCACGTCGGCCGTGCTGCTGAACGGCCGCTTTCGGCTGGGGCTGGGCAGCGGCGAGGCCCTGAACGAGCACATCCTGGGCGACCGCTGGCCGGAGGCAGACGAGAGGCTGGAGATGCTCGAGGAAGCGGTGGAGGTGATCAGGACATTGTGGGAAGGCGGCGTGCACGACCACCGCGGACGCCACTATCGGGTGGAGCACGCCCGGATCTACGACCTCCCAGACGAGCCGCCCCAGATCGTGATCTCCGGCTTCGGGGACAAATCGGTCGACCTGGCCGCCCGAGTGGGCGACGGCTACTGCACGGTGGGGCCGGACGCCGAGTCGGTGGAGCGCTTTCGCAACAACGCTCAGCGCGGGAAGCTTGTCCAGGGCGGACTGAAGGTGTGCTGGTCGACGGATGAGGCCAAGGCCCGGCGCACGGTCCACCGCCTGTGGCCGAACGAGGCGCTTCCGGGCGAGCTGGCCCAGATCCTCCCCACGCCGGAGCATTTCCAGCAGGCCAGCGAACTGGTGACCGAGGAGATGGTGGCCGAGGACGTGCCCTGCGGCCCCGACGTCGAAAAACATGTTGAGGCGATCAGGGAGTACGCCACGGCCGGATTCGATGAGCTCTACATCGGCCAGATCGGACCCGAGCAGGACGCCTTCTTCAAGGCCTACAGCGAGGAGGTCCTGCCGCGCTTGCGGTAGGCCCGGGTCCCCCGGGTTCTGGCGTCTACGGTCAGCCGGGCCCCGGGGAGCCACCCCATCCGCGCCTATAATGCACCCCCGCGCGGCTGTAGCTCAGTTGGCTAGAGCGTCTGCTTGCCATGCAGAAGGTCGAGGGTTCGAGTCCCTTCAGCCGCTCCTCACGAAAGCCCTGGTTACCGGGGCTTTTCGTTTTGGACAAGAAGCCGGCCGATCCTTGTTCCGCTCAGTTGTACAACATGGCTGTACAACAAACGGCGGGTGCTCGGGAATTGTGCAACGGGCCGTTGCACAAATGCTGTTAAGCGGGACCGTGGTCGTCCGAAACGGGGTCATCCAAAGCGTCGGCGTAGATGGCCTCCGCGGTCTCAACCTTGGCGGCAAGCCCCCGTTCGAGCGCGGGCAGATCCGGCAATGCCGCCGGGGCGCGACCTGGGCGCCGCCTCAGACAGCTCGTTCTCGATCGATCCGGAAGCGAGGATTTGCTGGTGTCAGCGCCGTCCTGAGGTGGCGTACTCGCCGCAGTTCGATTCGACGCTCGCGTGCAGGGTCAGTTCCCGGCTCGGAACGTGATCCCGTCCAGGCCGACGAATCCCGGATCTCCGAGTACCAACTCGATGTGGCCGTCGGATGCGATGTTGAGGAGGCCCGGCGTGGCGTTGAGGGTAAGGGCCATGAAGGACTCCTGACCCGGGCCTCCTGCAGGCGCCGGGGGTGGGCGGAAACCGGGCGGGAGCACACCGATCAGGCCGGGGTTGCTGCCTCCGCTGGCTATCTGCTGGACGCCACCGCGCAGGTGCACAAACCCCTCGCGATCCTTGTAGTAGCTGGCCTTCGGCGCCGTGGTTCCGTCGTCGGTTGCCCAGTCTGCCGTCTGCAGCGCCAGCAGTTTGAAGCTACCCCCGGGGGTGAGCGTGGCAGCGCTTCCGGCGGTCGTCGCGTGTGCGGCCACGTTGGCGTGGCCAGCGGTGGCGGCGTGGCTTGCGTTCGGCACGGTGCCCAGCGTCGAGGCTTTGACCTGCGCCCCAGTGAGTGAAGCCGTTGCGACCTTGGAGGCAGTGACGGCGCCAGTGGCTAGCTTTTGATTGGTCACCGCCGCGTCCTTGAGCTGCCGCGTGCCGACGCTCTTCGGCGGCAGCCGGAAAGCCGCGTAGGCTCCCCCGCCGACGGCCACGAAGACCGCCACGGTGGCCATCACATTCGCGTAAGTAAGGTGCTTCCTCGGCGATCTGAACACGTTCGCTCTCCTCATCCGCTGTTTCGGTCGGACTGCCGCATCGACACGGAGGAGCGTGCCGTGATGGCCCCGACCAGAAGCAACTTCTCACCTTCTCGTCTCCCCAGAAGGCTACAACCGGCAGCGACCAGATCCGCCTGACTCCGGGGCAGTCTGACACTGCTGGTGCTCGATCGATCCGACAGCGACCCGCAGGTGTCTGAGCCGGCGAATGCCGCGCCCGTGGTGGGGCCCCACACGTAGCAGTACGACATGCGCTCCATCAGGAAGGCGAGCGGCCTCATGGACGTCGGCCGATCCGCTGTCGGGTCGAACGAGATCTCCTGGAGCTCGAGCTTTCCGCTCGCTCGATGTCATCGGGTCGCGATCGACTAGCCCTGGCCTGGTACCAGCATCTCTAGTCGGTTTCGGCGCTCGACGTCACTGAGCTCGGGCGCCGGCGAGGTCCGGGTCGGAACTGGGTCGCCGAACTCGGCGAAGAACCTCTCAAGGCCGGCGGGCGCGACGGTGCACAGCAGTCTCGCCGGCGCGTCCGCCGTGTTGCGGAAGGCGTGGGGGGCGTTGGCCGGGATGTTCGCTGAATCCCCAGCCTCCAATCGGACCGGTGGAAGGTCGCGCAGATGCACCTCTATCGAGCCCGCCAACACCCGGAAGCATTCCTCGAAGTTGTGACGGTGCGGCGGAGGCCCGCCACCCGGCGGAATGAGCATGTCGAGCATCGCGAAGCGGCCGTCGGTCTGCTCACCCGAGAGCAGCACGGTGTAGGTGTCGCCGACAACCGCGAGGTGGACGAGCGCCTCGTCGTCGGAACGCGCGATCGCGAGCTCGCGCGTCGGATCGTCGACTGCCAGGGGCGACGTGGTTCTAAATGCCGGGTCGTTCATTTTGGTTCCTTCCTGTTCACAATCGGACGGTTCCGCGTCGTGATGAGCTCGGCGGGCTCCCAACCTTCCCCCGAAGCGCTCGACGGACGCTGGAACCCGCCACCGGTCCGGCGCACCACACGCTCCACGAACGGCGGCGGCG
>JBJMLC010000073.1:0-12723 GCA_045805485.1 Solirubrobacteraceae bacterium
CGCCGGGCGAGCGTCCGGAAGAACCCGCCGATGATGTCCAGCCAGGTGCGCCAGAAGTAGATCAGCAGCCCGATGGCGCTGCCGACGTGGAGCATGACCACGAACGCCAGCCACGGCGACTCGGGCTGCGACTGCCAGCGCACGATGTTGTCCCACCCGAAGAGGCTGGGGAACAGGACCGTGTGCCCCAGGCTGGAGATCGGGAACAGCTCGGTGGCGCCCTGAAGGATTCCCAGGACGATGGCCTGGAAGATCGTGATCAGGTCCTGATGGTGTGTGGCGGCGGCGGTCAGCACCGGGCGGGAACCGTAGCGACTCCCGGCTAAGCGGCAGCTAAGCCCGGAGCAGGACTACGTGGCCAGGTGACAGGCCTGGTGGGCAGCCCGCAGGGCGAACTGCTCAGTCTGGGCGAAGACGGGGCGCTGTGCGGCAGCGGTGTCGGGGAATGTGATCGTTCCGTACGGCAGCTCGATCCGGTAGCGAAAAACGCTGTTGCCGGGGATGCCGCCCTTGAGTCCCGAGCGGACGTATGTCTCGTACGCAGTGGCCAGGTCTCTGGCCTGGAGCAACAGCGGGTCGGCCAGCCGCCTGAGCTCCCCACCGTTGCAGCTGATCATCCCGTTGTCCTTGACCAGGAGCGAGAACGCCGGTCCCTGCCCCGTGCGCTGGAGCAGGAACAGATCGGCCGCCTTGACGTCAAAGCATCCCCCCAGCCCCAGGCCCACGGTGCCCGCCAGCACGGTCCAAACGGTGATCTTTCTGAGGAGCCCACGGGTCATCGGTCGGGTGTGACGGTAATCGAGGCGCCTCCGCGACGCGGGTCTCCGCCGCCCCAGAACGCTCCCTGGCCATCACGCTCCACGGCCTGAACGCCTCCGAAGAAGAGGTTTCGCTCCCGGAAGCGGGCCAGCGGCCGGCCGGTTGCCTCCAGCGCAGCCATGTCCACCCCCGGCTCGGCATACACCACCCCGTCCTCGAAGTGGACCCGGGGAGCCTCAACGGCCTCGTCGGCCCGCAGTCCCTCGTCGATGACCCGCGCGATCGTCTGAAGGATGGCCGACCGGATGCGGTTCGATCCCGCGCTGCCCAGGACGAGCTCGGCGACCCCATCGCGGAGCACCACCGTCGGCGCCATCATGCTGGGCAGGCGCCGCCCCGGCGGGTGGTGGTGGAACCCGAGGGGGTTGAGGTCCTGCTCGCCCAGCATGTTGTTCAGGTGAAGGCCTGTGCCCGGGACGACCACTCCTGAGCAGGATCCGTTTGAGCAGGTGACCGAGCAGGCCCAGCCCTCCGTGTCGGTGACCGCTATGTGGGTGGTGGAGCCCAGCGACGCCTGCCCGGAGCCGCCGTGCCCTGGCGCCTGACCTGGGCCACCGCGCCCCGAGTCCAGGAAACGCCGCACGAACTCCTCGTCATCCAGCCCGGCCAGGAACTCAGGAGTGCGCTCCGCCTGCGTGCGCTCCATGACCTCGACGATCCGCTCGACCCTGGGCGGTGCGTCCTCCTCATCAAGCCAGAACAGGGCCCGGGCGATGAGGATCCCGCCGGCGGAGGGCGGCGGATTCGTCATCACGTCCCGTCCCCGGTAGCGGACCTTGATCGGCTTGCGGTCGATCACCGCGTAGGCCTCCAGATCCTCGGCGGTGAGCATCCCGCCCCGCTCCGAGACCCACTCCACGGTGGCCGCCGCGATGTCTCCGGTGTAGAACGGATCCGGGCCGTCCGCGGCCAGGCGCTCCAGCGCGTCGGCCAGGTCCGGCTGGCGGATGACGTCTCCGGTTCGGCACAGGACTCCCTCGGGCGCGTACAGGGCCGCGCACTCCGGAGTGGAGCCCACGATGTCGGTGAGGATCTCGATCACGTAGCCCTGCTGGGCGTTGACCTCCACCCCCTCCCGAGCCAGGCGCACCGCGGGGGCCACCAGCTCGGACAGGGGCATCCGGCCGAACCGTGTGGCCGCGGCGTGGATACCTGCCGGCATGCCATACGTACCCACCGAGGCGGCCCCGATGTTGAACACCTGGATCGCGTCTCCGAACGAGACCGTGATGGGAATCAGCTCCTCGCGAGCCGCCGGGTCGCTGCCCCGCCCCGGCGCCTCCACGAAGAAGTCGAGCAGCACCGGCTCCTGCCCCGGCGCCACGACGAGCATGTACCCCCCGGCACCCAGCCCCGTCAACAGGGGCTCAGAGACGGTGGAGGCCAGAATGGCCGCAACCGCCGCGTCCACCGCATTCCCCCCGTCGCGCAGCACATCCGCTCCCGCCTGCGCGGTCAGCGGATGGCCGGCGGCGATGACGCCAAGCTGGGGGGAGGATCCTTGGCCTGCCACGTGAGGCAGGCTATCGGCGCTACCTGCGCGGAATGAATTCAGGGACGTCGAGCTCCATCGGCGACCGGACCGCGCGCTCACGGACGCGGCTGACCCGGGGCTCGCCCCGCGGCTCGGCGAGCAGCGGTCGCGGCTCCTCGGAGGGCTCCGGGGTCCCGGGGCGCTCGATCCGGCGCAGGAGCGTGCGGTCGTCCTGGTAGCCGGTGGCCACCACGGTGACCCAGACCTGGTCCTGGAGCTTCTCGTCCAGCATGGCGCCGAAGATGATGTTGGCGTCCGGGTGGGCGGCATCGGCCACGGCCTTGGCGGCCTCGTTGACCTCCCAGAGAGACAGGTCTGCCCCACCGGTGATGGAGAGCAGGATCTGACGGGCGCCTTCCATGCTGGTCTCGAGCAGGGGCGAGGCCACGGCCCGCTCGGAGGCGTCGATGGCCCGCCGCTCGCCGGTGCCCATCCCGATGCCCAGCAGCGCCTTGCCCGCGCCGGACATGATCGTCCGCACGTCGGCGAAGTCCAGGTTGATCAGACCGGGCAGCGTGACCAGGTCCGAGATGCCCTGGACGCCCTGGCGAAGCACGTCGTCGGCCACTCGGAAGGCGTCGACCATTGAGGTGTTGCGTTCCAGCACCGTCAGCAGCCGGTTGTTGGGGACCACGATCAGCGTGTCGACCTCTTGGCCCAGGTCGGCGATACCGGCCTCGGCCTGGGCGCGACGGCGGCTGCCCTCGAACTGGAACGGCCGGGTCACGATGCCCACGGTCAGAGCGCCCAGCTCGCGGGCGATGTGGGCCACGATGGGCGCGGCGCCCGTGCCGGTCCCTCCGCCGGCTCCGGCGGCGATGAACACCATGTCCGATCCCCGCAGCATGGACTTGATGCGGTCGTACTCGTCGTGGGCGGCGCGCCGTCCCAGGTCAGGGTCGGACCCTGAGCCGAGCCCGCGGGTGACCGCGTCGCCGATGTGCAGCGTCTCGTGGGCTGCCGAGAGCTGAAGCGACTGGAGATCGGTGTTGATGGCCAGGAACTCGACGCCCTCGATCTCGGCCTCGACCATCCGATTGACCGCGTTGACCCCGGCACCGCCCACACCAACCACGCGGATGACGGGCCGGCCAACCGGGGTGGCGGCGACGAAGTCCTCCCCGGTCCGGGAGTGGGCGAAGGGATCCACCTCCGCCGCGCGCGGGCGTCCGGGGGGATCAAGCAGGCTGTGCGGGATGTCGGACGAGAAGGCCTGGCGCAGCCGCTCCTGAGGCGAGGGCACCTCGGTGCCCGGATCAGGCTGCTCGGGGACGGGCGCTTGCCGGGCCCGAGCCGCGGGTGTCTGGGCGGGCGGCTGCTCGACGGACTCCTCCGCGGACCGGCGAGACCTCGGTGGCTCCTTGGGGTCGGCGTCAGGGGCGTCCTGGGTGGTCTTCCGGAACAGGGCGGCCAGGGGTCCTTCACGCATGCTTGCGCGTTTACCGGTTGGCATGTCCGAGGACCTCCTTGGCGAGCTCTCTGTAGGCGTGGGCGGCGACTCCGTCGGGATCGTATTTCAATACGGACATCCCCTTCACCGGTGCCTCGGCGAAGCGGATCGTCTTACGGATCCGTGACGCGAAAACTCGGTCACCGAAATTCTCCTCCAGGAGCTCGATGGCCTCCTTGGCGTGCAGCGTGCGGGTGTCCACGAGCGTGGGCAGGATCCCTTCGATGTCCACGCCCGGGTTGAGGTTCTCCCGGATCATGGCCAGGGTGTTCTGAAGCTGGACCAGCCCACGCATCGACAGATATTCGCACTGGACGGGGACGATTACCTTGTGGGCCGCTGTCAGGGCGTTGATGGTCAGGAGCCCCAGGCTCGGCGGGGTGTCGATGAAGACGAAGTCGTAGTCCTCGTCCACCTCCTTGAGCGCCTTCTCCAGCGAGCGCTCACGGCCGATCATTGCGGACATGGCGATCTCCGCCCCGGCCAGATCGATGGAGGAGCACGCGATGTCCACCTCTCGCTTGCGAATGACCTCGCGGATGGAGATGCGGTGGACCAGCTCGTCGTACATCGACTTCTGAAGCGAGTCGGGGTCGATGCCCTGCGACATGGTCAGGTTGCCCTGGGGGTCCATGTCGCAACACAGGACACGGTGGCCCTCCTCGGCGAAGGCCACGGCCAGATTGAGCGTGGTTGTGGTCTTGGCGACGCCGCCCTTCTGGTTGGCGAACGCGATCACCTTGCAGGTGGCCGTCACGGGAGGCTCCGATGCATGAGGGGACACATACCTCGCACCTATTCGCACGATCAGGGCGGAATCCTCCGCCGTTGTTGGGAATCCCTGGTGGGCTATGCCAGCTACGCTGGCCTGCGTGCCCCCGCTGTTTGAAAAGCGCCTGCTGTTCGTGACCGGCAAGGGCGGAGTGGGCAAGTCGACGGCGGCCATCGCCCTGGGCCTGGTGGCCGCCCGTCAGGGGCTGCGCACGATGGTGGCCGAATTGGCCCGCCAGGAGCGGGTGCAGCGGTTGTTCGAGCGTGACGGACACCTGTTCCAGGAGGTGCAGCTGGCCGAGAACCTGTTCACGATCTCCATCGATCCACAGCACGCCATGGACGAGTACCTGCGGGTCAAGGTGGGGGCCCTGGGCCACGCTCTGTCCTCCAGCCGCCTGTTCAGCGCGTTTGCCATGGCCACGCCTGGCATGCGCGAGCTCCTCAGCATCGGCAAGGTGTGGGAGCTGGCCCAGCTGGAGCGCCGCACCCGAGGCGGCGCTCCGTACGACCTGGTGATAGTGGACGCTCCGGCCAGCGGCCACGGCCTGGCCCTCCTGCGCACCCCCCGTACCTTCGCCAGCATCGCCCGCGTGGGGCCGATCGCCCATCAGGCCAGGACGATCGCCAAGACGATCGCTGACCGCAGCGTCACGGGTGTGGTGGCCGTGGCCACTGCCGAGGAGATGCCGGTGAACGAGACGATCGGGCTCAGCCGCGACCTCCGGGCCGACGGAGTGGACCTTGACCTGGTGATCGTCAACGGGCTCTACCCGCAACGTTTCGATGAGGACGAGGTGGACGAGCTCCTCTCGGCCCTCCAGCGCACCCGCTCGCCCCGCTCGCGGTCAGCGCTTCGCGCCGCCCTGTCAGAGCAGGCTCGGGCCCGCACCCAGCAGGGCCAGCACGAACGGCTGACCGAGGAGGTCCGCAGCCCCGTCCTGGACCTGCCATATGTGTTCGCCGAGCAGCTTGGTCCGGATGAGCTGGGCGGGCTGGCTGACGCCCTGGCGGGCCAACTGGAGAGCCTGACCGAGTCCCCGGCATGATCGATCAGCTCCTACAGGGCAAGCGCGTGTGCATCTGCGCGGGGTCTGGAGGCGTGGGCAAGACGACCACCTCGGCTGCCATCGCGCTCGGCATGGCCGCACAGGGGGCCAAGGTGGCGGTGGTGACCATCGATCCGGCCAACCGCCTGGCCGATGCTCTCGGCCTCGACCAGCTGGACAACGAGCCCCACCGGGTCGATGCCGAGGAGCTGGCTCCAGGAGCGGTCGAGGTCGAGGGAGAGCTCTGGGCCATGATGCTCGACCCCAAGAGAACGTTCGACGAGCTGATTGAGCGGCTGGCCCCGGACGCCGAGCGGGTCCGGGATATCAAGGCCAACCGGGTGTACCGCGAGCTGTCCAGCGCCGTCTCGGGGTCTCAGGAGTTCACGGCCATGGCCAAGCTGTACGAGCTTGACCAGAGCGGGTGCTACGACCTGCTCGTCCTGGATACCCCACCCTCGCGCAACGCGCTGGATTTCCTGGAGGCGCCGCGGCGGCTGAACGCGTTTTTGGAGGGCCGGATGATGCACGCACTGGTGCGGCCCACCGGCCTGGGGATGCGGGTCCTGGGGGCCGGCACGACGCCGCTGCTGGGCGCGCTGCGGCGGGTGACCGGTGTGGACCTGGTGGCCGACCTGGGCCGCTTCTTCCAGCTGCTCACGGGGATGACCCAGGCCTTCAGCCAGCGAGCTGCTGCCGTTCAGGAACTCCTGGGCGCGCCCTCCACGGCCTTCCTCCTGGTCACCTCAGCCGAGCGCGAGCCGATCGATGAGGCGATCTGGTTCCACGACAGGATCACGCGCGAGGGGTTTCCGTTTGCGGGGGTCGTGGTCAACCGCGTCCACCATGACCTTCTGATGAACCGCGACCTCCTGGGCGAGAGGGAGCCCAACCACGTCAAGCGGGGCCTGTCCCGCATGCTGTCCGACGACCTGGCGGGCAGGGTGGCGGCCAACTTCGCCGATTACCACCGCCTGGCCCAGCGAGACGACCACCACCTGTCAAGGCTCGAGCAGGCCCTGAAGGGCCACCCGCTCCTGCTCATCCCCCAGCTGGATGACGACGTCCATGATCTGGAGGGGCTGCTGGCGATGCGGCGCTACCTGTTCGCCGCGGGCGAAGAGCGGGAGCGGCTCATCGCAGAACTGGTGGCGTAGCTTCAGAGTGCGGCGTGCTTCACCCGGCGCCGGGTGATCAGCGTTGGGGGACGGCGGCCCGCTCCAGGAACGTCTGCCGGGCCTCCTCCAGTGTGGCCAGGCCCGAGGCCCGGTCACCCCACCCCCCGACCTCCGAGTGCCGGTCGTGATCAAGATCCTTGTAGACGGTGAAGAAGTGGGTGATCTCCGCCCGCAGCTGACCGGGTAGATCGTCGATTTCCTCCAGGTGGTTCCAGCCGGGGTCGCTGCAGGGCACGCAGATGAGGTGAGGGTCCTCGCCCTTCTCATCGGCCATCTCCAGCTCCCCGATCACCTTCGCCGGGACGATGCACCCGGGAAACGTGGGCTCGGACACGCAGACCAGCACGTCGAGTGGGTCACCGTCTGGCGCCAGCGTGTCAGGGACGAAGCCGTAGTCGGTGGGATAGACCACCGACGCGGAGAGGAAGCGGTCCAGCTTGACGCCCCCGAGCACCGGGTCGAACTCGTACTTGTTCCGACTCCCCTTGGGAATCTCCACCACGCAGGTCAGCTCGACGACCGGGACGTCCATGGCCCTAGTTCATCAGGTTGCGGGACACGGCCAGGCACGCCTCGCACAGCGGCCACGGCGGATTCCACGGGTAGTCGGTGACGTCCCGGCCACACAGCGCCGTGTCTGGATCGTCCTCGCCCACCAGGTGGCAGAGCTCCTCAAAGCCGTCTCCGCTGACGCCTGGCACGTTCCGGCAGGCGGGGTGCACATTTGGCGCCTTGACCGGAGCGTTGGTCACGCCCCCGGAGGATACGCCCGAGCGCATGCCTTGGTCACTACCCACCCCAGTGGCGAGCGGAACGTCAGGCGGGAGCGGCGGCCATTTCCTCGGCCAGAACCGACTCGGCGACGCTCACCAGGTCAGTGTCCAGATGGCCGCACAGGGCGTCACGCAGCAGCGCCCGCAGATGCTCGGCCACCTCCTGCGCGAGCTCCGCAGCGCTCTCGTCTTCGGCGGCCATGCCGATGAGCATGGCCCGTTCGAGCGTGATGGCCTCAGCCATCCGCTCGGCCTGGACGGCGCGATCCTCGGGCCGAGCGCAGATCAGAGCCACCCGCTGAGGAAGCCGGCTACTCCCCGGCCCCTCGGGCTCAAGCAGCGCGCGCATGGCCAGGAGGTGGTCGGTGAGTGCCTGCAGTGGATCGCTCCTCTCGCACCCCAGTTCAAATCGTGCCACCGCCCAGGCGAGCTCAGGAGAGCCGAACGATCCGCCGGCCAGCGCCGGGAGCCGCCGGGCCATCAGGTTGCAGAATCCCCGCAGCTCATCCTCCTGACGGGCGCCGACCAGGGTGCTGGGGCGGGCGGGCAGGGGCCTGGCCACCGCCGCCGGCCGCCAGGCCCCAAAGTCAATCCGCCACCAGGCCAGCGGCCCCAGCCCAAAATCTCCCGCCTCAAACAGCCGCAGTGCCGTCACCAGACGGCGGAAGCGCTCGCATGCAGTGGGCAGTGGCGCCGGGGCAGACCGATCATGGGCCTCGGTCATCACGACCAGGACGCGCGGCTCGCCGGCCTCGTCCCACGCGGCGTCCGGCGGAGCGTCATCGAAGCGGTCTCCGCGGACCAGCGACAGACCCTCGGCGAGCTCCAGCTGCCAGGTTCGCTCGTCCAGGCTCAGCCCAAGGAGCGGGGCGATCACGGTGGCCACAGCCCGCCCATCCAGCAGCGCTTTCTCAAGCTCCTCGTAGGCGCTCTCGAACCGATCCGGATCCATCTCGAAGTCGCTGCGCTCGGCGAACACGCAACCCAGGAATGTCTTCAGCACCGCGTCCGCCAGCTCACGGCCCTCGTCAGGAACCTTTGCGGCTCCCCGCATGGTCAGATACGCGGCAGCCCGGTCCCGGCCGGCCAGCGCACGGGCCGCAGGCGCGTATGTGGAGAGGCCTGAGAGCAGGCCTATCCGCTGTTCTATGAACTCACCGGTCAGCGCCCGGTAGCAGTAGAGCGGGGGGCAGCCGCGCCGGCGGTCGGTCTCCACCACCTCGAACGGGACATCGGCTCCCGCCGCACGCTCGCTGGACAGCGCGGCCGCGGTGTCCGCGGTGAAGGCCTGAAGGACCTCGTGGAGGGCGGAGTCGCGCACGGACTGGGCATTTCGCCCTCCTGGCGGGCGATCCTGCCCACCGAAGGATGCCTTGCAGGATCAGGGCGCTCCGGTGCCGCCCCGTTCGATCTCCCTGAGGTGGGCCACGTTCTCGACGTCGTCGGGATCGGTGCTGGAGCCGGTGCCAAACCACGCGTCGAGGATCTCCGCCAGCTCGGCCCGCGAGGTGAGCCTGAGACTCAGGGCCAGCACGTTGGCGTCATTCCATCGCCTCGCCCCCTCGGCCGTGCCGGCATCCACGCACAGCGCCGCCCTGACGCCCTCGACCTTGTTGGCCGCAATCGACGCCCCGGTCCCGGTCCAGCAGGCCACCACCGCCTGCTCGGCCCTGCCCGCGGCCACGTCACGGGCCGCGCCCTCGCTGGCCCAGGCCCAGTCGTCACGCTCATCGGAGGCGTACGCGCCATGAAGGATGGCCTCGTGACCCCGGCGCCGCAGCTCCTCCGGGATCGCCTCGGCGATCCCGGTCAGCTCATCCGCGGCGAGCGCGACCCGCATCCGCCGCGACTAGGCGGCGGCGACCGCCGGCTCGCGGTCGAGCTCGGACTCCGGCTCCGTTGCGGCGGGATCGCATTCGAGCCACTGACGTCCGTACGCCCGCATGTCCTCGATCAACGGGACCAGCGCCCGGCCCTTTGCGGTGAGCGCGTATTCGACCCGGGGCGGCACCTCGGGGAACGTCTGGCGCTCCACGATGCCCGCCTCCTCAAGCGCTCGGAGGCGCAGCGACAGCGTGCGGGGGCTGATGCCCCGCAGCGAACGCTCGAGCTCGCAGAAGCGCGAGCGCCCTTCGGCCAGGTCCCGGATCACCAGAAGAGTCCACTTGCCGCACACGATCTCCGCGGTGCGACAGACGGGACAGGTGTCGTTAGAAGCCATCAGAATGTCGATTCTAGCGCAATGCTTCACCAACTGAAGCTAGGAACCGGCGCTGTGGGCCCGCTCGTGCGCGGGGGCGACGACGGGCGGGCGGGTCCGCTATCCAGCCGGCGGCGGCGGCATGGACCTTCCGCCGTTGGGCGCGGCCGGCGCAGACTGCAGCGTCACGGGCTGGCGCGACTCTTCGTCGGGATGGGGCTCCGGACGGCGAATCTCGTCCTCGGTATCAGCATGGGCATCGCCCAGGTCATCCATCGTGGTGGCGGTGCGCCCGTCGGCGGCAATCAGCAGCTTCAGGTCATGCGGGCTCGTGGACACCCGCAGGGCGTCCTCCAGCTTGATCCGGCCGGCCTGGTAGAAGCCCAGCAGCGCCTGATCGAAGGTCTGCATCCCGTAGTAGGAGCCCTCGGTGATCACCTCGGGCAGCCGCCCGGTCTGATCGGGATCCATGATCATGTCCCGCGCCCGGCCGGTCATGCGCAGAACCTCGCACACGGCCACCCGGGCCTGCCCGTCCACGGTCTGGACCAGGCGCTGCGAAACCACGCCCTTGAGCGTGCCGGCCAGCATCGCCCGGGCCTGACCCTGCTCGTGGGGCGAAAAGAAGTCGATGATCCGGTTCACGCTCTCGGCCGCGTCCAGGGTGTGGACGGTGGAGAGCACCAGGTGACCGGTCTCGGCCGCCGAGAGGGCGGTCCGGACCGTCTCCTCGTCGCGCATCTCGCCGATGAGGATGACGTCGGGGTCCTGACGGAGCACGCGGCGCATGGCCCGGGCGAACGAGGCGGTATCCATCCCCACCTCACGCTGGTTGATGATCGACTGGCGATCGCTGTGCAGGTACTCGATCGGATCCTCGATCGTGACGATATGCCGGGACTTGGTGGCGTTGATGTGGGCGATCATGGCCGCCAGCGTGGTCGACTTTCCTGATCCGGTCGTGCCGGTTAGCAGGATCAGACCGCGCTCCTCGTCGGCCAGGTCGGCGATCACCGGCGGGAGTCCCAGCTCGGAGACCGTGCGGACGGCGAAGGGGATCACACGAGCCACGATCGAGATGGCCCCGCGCTGCCGGAACGCGTTGACGCGGAACCGGGCCAGCCCCGGCACGGCGTAGGCGAGGTCGACCTCCCCTTCCCTTTCGAACTCCTCCATCTTCTGGGGCTGATCGGCCAGCATTTGGCGGAGTACGCCCTCGTTGTCCTCAGCGCGAAGCTCCTCGTACTCCCCGACGGGGTTCAGCGTGCCGTGAACCCGGCCCAGGGGCCGCGATCCGACCTTCAGGTGAAGATCGGAGCCCTCGCGTTGCACGAGCAGGGCAAGAGCCTCGTGGAGATCGAACATAGTGCCCGTTGCATCGGCCGGTGTCCGGTTGTGCTTGAAGAGCGACGGGGCCGCGTGGACGCGCGACGCTTCGCACGCCCGGGCGCTATACGGCGCCCGGGCGCACTGACGAACTGGCGTCGCTTAGGAGCGCTTCTCGGTGAAGCGCGCGATCAGCAGGCTGGCGAACATGATCGCGCAGCCAACTGACATCACGACCGGCCCGATGGCCGCGTCCAGGTCAACCGTCCGGCCGGTCGTGGTCGTGACGGTGAAGCCGGCGGCGGCCGCGGCAACGGCCCAGCCCAGAGCAATAAATGCGGTGATGTAAGCCCCCCGCAGGTAGCCCTGGCGGTGCTTGTGAATCGCGCGCGCCAGGAACACCACGGTGAGGACGATGAACGCGAGCACGACCTTTCCGGAGGTCGTTGCCGACCACACGCTGTTGGTGCCCGGGTAGGTCAGATCTCCCGGGAGGTTGAACGCCTTCAGGAACAATCCCACGATCGCGATAACCGCGCCGATCCCGCATACCACGAGCCAGGTGGGAGAGATCAGGACACCCCTACGCCCCTCCACCGGCACTGCAGCAGATGCTGCCTCCATGTCTTGCCTCCTAGGTTTGTCCCGGACCCCATTCCCCGAGTCCGCGGGCACTGTATTGACAAAAGGAGCGTACGGACACCTTCCGTACTTCGCCCCAGGGGATCACCCCAGTCTTTGCGGCTATCAGATCACTGACGGATGCTGGGCTGGCGCGTGTGGTGCGCTCTACGCCACGTCGCGCAGCTTCTGGGCCTCGGCCAGCGACTGCAGCTTCTTCAGCGACTGATTCTCGATCTGGCGGATGCGCTCGCGGGTGACGTTGAATGTCCGTCCCACCTCGTCCAGCGTGCGCGGGTGCTCGCCGCCGAGGCCGTACCGGAGCTCCAGCACCCGGCGCTCGCGGTAGCTCAGGTTCTCCAGCGCCTCGCGGAGGGCCTCCTTGGTCAGGATCTCGGCGGCGCGCTCGTAGGGGGACTCGGCTCGCTCGTCGGCGAGGAACTGCCCGAACTCCGACTCTTCCTCGTCACCGACCGGCTTCTCCAGCGAGACGGGAGCCTGGGCGGAGCGCTTGATCGACTCCACCTCCTCAGGCTCAATGCCGGTGACCTCGGCGATCTCCTCGGCCGTGGGCTCGCGGCCCAGCTCGGTCACGAGCTTGCGCTCGGCCCGGCCGATCTTGTTCAGCTTCTCCACCACGTGCACCGGGATCCGGATCGTGCGGGCCTTGTCGGCCAGCGCCCGGGCGATGGCCTGGCGAATCCACCATGTGGCGTACGTCGAGAACTTGAAGCCCTTCCGGTAGTCGAACTTCTCCGCCGCGCGAACCAGTCCGAGCGTCCCCTCCTGGATCAGGTCAAGAAAGGGCAGCCCCTGGTTGCGGTAGTTCTTGGCGATGGACACGACGAGCCGGAGGTTCGACTCGACCATCTTCTGCTTGGCGTCCAGGTCGCCGCGCTCGATGCGCTTGGCCAGATCGACCTCTTCCTGGGCCGTCAGCAGGCGGACCTTGCCGATGTCCTTCAGGAACAGCTGGAGCGAGTCGGTCGTCATGTCCGGCCG
>JBJMLC010000074.1:0-47769 GCA_045805485.1 Solirubrobacteraceae bacterium
ACGCTGCGGCTGCACCAGTGCGGCCTGCCGAAGCTGATGGCCCTCGAGCTGTTCAAGCCGTTCATCATGGCCCGGCTCGTCGAGCGCAAGTCGGTGCAGAACATCAAGGCGGCCAAGAAGATGGTCGACTCGATGATCCCCGAGGTGTGGGACGTCCTCGAGGAGGTCATCCACGAGCATCCCGTGCTGCTCAACCGGGCGCCCACCCTCCACAGGCTGGGCATCCAGGCCTTCGAGCCGGTGCTCGTGGAGGGCAAGGCGATCCAGGTTCATCCCCTGGTGTGCCACGCCTTCAACGCCGACTTCGACGGGGACCAGATGGCGGTCCATCTGCCGCTCTCCGCCGAGGCCCAGGCCGAGGCCCGGATCCTGATGCTGTCCTCCAACAACATCCTCTCCCCGGCCCATGGAGCGCCGCTGGCCACGCCCAGCCAGGACATGGTCCTGGGGGCCTACTACCTGACCTACGGCCCGGACGCCGAGGAGCTGGAGAAGATCGACCCGGCCACCCACGACCCGCGCCCGCACGTGTACCGCACCGCCCAGGAGGCGGAGTGGTCATACGAGCACGGTGTGGTCAAGCTCCACGACCTGGCTGAGTACCGGCCGCTGGGCCGGGAGGGCGGCCACGTGCTGACCACGGTGGGCCGGATCATCTACAACGACAAGATCGAGCGGGCGGTGGCCGAAGCGCTGGGCGAGGGCTTTGACCCGGCGTCCTATGAGTTCATCAACCGCTCGATGAAGAAGAAGGACACGACCAAGCTGGTCGACGACCTGGTCCAGGCCTACGGCGCCGCGACGATCTCGCTGGTGCTGGATGCCTTCAAGGACATCGGGTTCCACTACGCCACTCAGGCCGGGGTCACGATCTCCAAGAACGACGTGCAGACCCCGCCGGCCAAGCAGGAAATCCTGGCTCGCTATGAGAAGGAGCTCCACGTCCTGGAGGCCCAGTACGAGATGGGTGAGATCACCCAGGAGGAGCGCCACGAGGCGGTGACCAAGCTGTGGGATCGGGCCACCAACGAGGTGGGTCAGGCGCTGTACGACCACCTCGACGAGCTCAACCCCATCTACATGATGGCCAACTCCGGCGCCCGCGGATCGTTCTCTCAGATCCGCCAGCTGGCCGGGATGCGGGGCCTGATGGCCAACCCGAAGGGCGAGATCATCGAACGTCCGATCAGGGCCAACTTCATGGAGGGCCTGAGCGTGCTGGAGTACTTCATCTCCACCCACGGCGCCCGCAAGGGCCTGGCCGACACGGCCCTGCGTACGGCTGACTCCGGGTACCTGACCCGGCGTCTGGTGGACGTGGCCCAGGACGTGATCATCCGCCAGGAGGACTGCGGCACCCAGGAGCACATCGGGATGCCCGTGACCAAGCTGGAGGTTGATCCTGAGACCCGGCGCCTGCGCCCCACGGGCGAGCCCAACGTGGACCTGATCGGCCGGATCGCCGCCGAGGACATCACGACCAAGCGCGGTCGGGTGATCGTGGAGAAGGGCAAGGAGATCGACCGGGCAGAGCTGGCCGATCTGGTCGAGGCCTGGCACGAGGACACCGAGAAGAGCAAGGTGGTCACCGTGGCCGTGCGCTCGGTGCTGAAGTGCGAGGCTCCCACCGGGGTCTGTCAGGCCTGCTACGGACGGTCGCTGGCCTCAGGCAAGCTGGCCCAGATCGGCGACGCGGTGGGCATCATCGCCGCCCAGTCGATCGGCGAGCCCGGCACGCAGCTCACGATGCGCACGTTCCACACCGGCGGTGTGGCCGGCGCCGACATCACCCACGGTCTCCCGCGGGTGGTGGAGCTGTTCGAGGCCCGCAAGCCCAAGGGTCTGGCCAAGATCGCCGAGGTTGGCGGCAAGGTCGCGATCGAGGACTCCGACAAGGCGGTCACGGTGGTCATCACCGACGACGGCGGCGAGGAGCACCGGCACACGTTCCCCCGCCGGACGCGGCTGTACGTGGACGCCGGGCAGAAGATCGAAGCCGGCACCCAGCTCAACGAGGGGTCCCTGTATCCCCACGAGCTGCTGGCGGTCCGCGGTCGGACCGAGACCGAGCTGTACCTCGTCCGTGAGGTCCAGGAGGTCTACGTGTCCCAGGGCGTGGACATCAACGACAAGCACATCGAGCTGATCGTGCGTCAGATGATGAAGAAGGTCCGGGTCGACCAGAAGGGCGACACCGACCTGCTCCCTGGCCAGTTCGTGGACCGCTACGAGTACGCCAGGATCAACCAGGCCGTGATCGACGCCGGCGGCGAGACCGCTCAGGCCGAGGAGATCATCCTCGGGATCACCAAGGCGTCACTGAATACCGACTCGTTCCTGTCGGCCGCCTCCTTCCAGGAGACGACCAAGGTCCTGACCGACGCTGCCCTGGAGGGCAAGATCGACCGGCTGAACGGTCTGAAGGAGAACGTGATCATCGGCAAGCTGATTCCGGCCGCCACCGGGCTCAAGCGCTACCGCCGGATCGAGATCGAGCCCTCCGAGCCGCTGCCCCGGGGCATCGACGAGGCCGGCCTGCTCGATCACGACGAGCTGGCGGCCGAGCTCGGCCTGACCGATGGGGACGGCATGAGCGGGTTCGCCGGCATGGATCAGGATCTCCTGGATCTGGAGCAGATCGGCGGCAACGGCGGCTCGGGGCTCGGCTTCGCCGAGGAGCTGGCCGAGCTCGACCTGAAGGACGACGAAGAGGAATAGGCTGCTGCGGGGCTCGCAGCTAGCGCGAAGCTCCGTCGGTAGCCGTCTTAGGAGTTCGCCGGCTTCGGCGCGCCGCGCCCGTGCGAGGCGTCGAGGAGATGAGCTCGCCAGGCCCTCTGCATGGCCTCACGAAGCTTCTCTCGCTCAGGCTCAAACCCGGGCTCCTTGGGGAACTTGGCCGGCTGCTCCCACCACGCCTTCCGAAAATCACTAGCAGACATGGTGTGACTATCGGCAGCACAGAGCTGGGCTTGAACCGGGATGCGCCGTCCGGCGCGCCGGTGGCCGCCCTCACAGGCCGTGGTGGGGCCATTCCGGAGCCAGGTTGCCTGCCTTGAAGGCGGCCGCCCCGAGGGTGTGGGAGTCCCGGCGCATGAACATCGACAGCGTCTGCTCGGCCTCGATCCGCAGGCGCTCCTGGAACGTCTCCCCAACGCCGCGGAGCACGCTCTCCTTGTCGCTCCGGATGGCGCCCTGGGGCAGAGCGGCTATTTCGCGCGCCAGCTCCTGGGCTCGCGTCAGCGCCTGACCTCGCGGCACCACCTCATTGGCCAGGCCGATCCGGAGCGCCTCCTGAGCATCGATCCGGCGGCCGGTGATGATCAGCTCCATGGCCTTGGCGAACCCGACCACCAGCGGCAGGCGGACGGTCATCCCGTCCCCGCCCACGATGTTCCAGCGCCGCTCCAGCGCTCCGAACTCGGCATTCTCGGCTGCGATCCGCATGTCCGCCAGCAGCGCCGTCTCAAGGCCCGCCGCGAACGCGTAGCCGTTCACGGCGGCGATCACCGGCTTGAAGATGTCCACCTTGCGCGTGTAGCCGCAGGCCCCCGGCGAGTTGTGCAGCGAGACCCGGAACGCGTCGTAGTCCCCCAGCTCGGCGAGCTCAGCGGCGTCCTGGAGATCCCATCCCGCGCAGAACGTGGTCTCTCCCGCGCCGGTGATCACGAGCACGAATGCGTCCTCGTCGTCCCGAAAGCGCTGCCACGCGTCGTGGAGCTCCCGGTTCATGAGCTGATTGACCGCGTTGTGTTGCTCGGGTCGGTCGTACGTCAGGGTGACAACGTGGTCAGCCTGCTCGTACCGCAGCGTCTCGTACGCCATCTCACACTCCTCTCACAGATCGGCCAGCGCCTGCGCCGGTACGCAGCCGGCCAGCTGAGCTCAGAGCCTTGCTTCCTGCCGGGTGGGCTGAAACAGCTCGATCGGGTTACCGGAGGGATCTTCTACCAGGATCTGGTTGCCCCCGACGCCCGTGACGATATCGCTGCGAAACCGAGCCCCCTGTTCGCGGAGCCGTGCCACGGTGGCCTCGAGATCGTCGACCTCCAGCTGAAAGCGGTTCCAACCCCCGGGGTGAGGCAACGTCCCATCCGGCATCGCCCGGCCGCCGCCCGGCCCGCCGCCCGGCGCGGTCAGCGCCAGGCGAAGGTCGCCCCTGGAGAGCATGGCGAAGCTGGGTGCCGGGTGCATGACCTCCTGGAAGTCCAGAAGCCGGCAGTAGAAGTCGATGGCGGCGTCGACGTCGTTGACTATGTATCGGACGCTGACCGTGGGCATGGGGACCTCAGCGAGGCTGACCGAGGATACGACACCACACGTCGCATTTTCGGCCAGACCTCACCAGGCCTCACTTTCGCGCAGTGTGCTGCGCCATGTTCTCCCGGTCAGCCTCCGCAGCCCACCCAGGCACTGGCGCCCTGGTGCGCGTAGATCTCCTGGGCGCAGGTGTCCTGCCCAGAGGGAGTCGACAGGTCGCAGCCGTAGGCGGCGGCCGTCGAAGGGGTGATCTGGTACCGACCGGTGGCTCCCGAGCTGGAGTTGGTGTTCGCGGAACCGGTGGAGTAGTTGGTCCCGGACTCCGAGGCGCATGAGGGCACCCCGCTGGCCCCGGCACTGGTTGCGGGCGCGGTGGCCGCCGTGGAGGGCGACGAGGCGACCGGCGTCGGCGCCGGGGCCAGCATCCGCCTCAGGACGGCCAGCGACGCCACGGTCTGGGCATCGGTGGCCAGCCGGCCGCCGGGGAGGCCGTCCTTGATGATGTTGCGTCCGGGCCTGCGGCGGCCGAGCTTCCGAGCCACCGCGGCATACGCGTGCTCGTAGGCTCGCGCATGGGCCGCCGTGGGCGCCTTCACGGCGCCGGCGCCATCCAGCTTGATGGCCGCGGCGGCCACGCCCGGTGTCACAGCTGCGAGCGCGACGCCCGCAGGCATCATGAGCCGTTTCACGTTTTCGTCTCCTTACTGTCGTGTTTCAACGTCCAGCAGGCGTGCTGTGGTCCCGGCGTACGGGAGCCCACCGTGCTGGACGTGGACCACGCCCCGCGGTGCGGGGCCTGGGCCAATCCGCGGATCACGAAGATGCGAACCGCGATGCTCACTGGCAGCGAATGACTGGGCCGCCAGCGGCCGCGCGAACTGACGCGGCCGACGGCAGGCGGACATACCCCGCGCTGCCGTCGCCCCCAAACGTAGCCGGAAGCGATGCGACTACTGTGCGTCCGGTCACACCTGCAACGGCCGTTTCGCCAGCCCGAGCCGGGCTCAGCGAGGCTGGGCGGCCCGCCGGAGACGCTCGGACAGCACGAGCAGGTGCTCCGCCAGCGCAGGCGGCTCGTCGACCTCGAAGTCGACGCCGAACATGGCGATGCGCAGGGCGAGCCAGCTCAGGTCGTCATCGCCGGCCCGATAGGTGCAGCTGTGGGCGTCGCGGCGCTGAAGCCTGCCCGCATGAAAGGGGAAGCGTGCCGCCAGCTCCTCGGCCGAGGCGTGCAGCGTGACAGTGGCCTCGAACCGGTTGGGCGCGCCCGCGATGCTCCGCTCCACGAATGCCGCCGCATCCTTGGCCGGGAGCGCCCGGAGCGCAAAGCGGCGGCCGGCGGGGCTCACCCTGCTGAGCCGGTCGATGCGGAACGTCCGCCAGTCCTCCCGGCCGCGGTCCCAGGCCACCAGATACCACCGGCGGCCCAGGTTCACCAGGTTGTGGGGCTCCACCAGCCGGCGGGTCTCGGTGCCGTCACGGCTGCGGTAGCCGAAGCGCACGCACTCCCGGTCTCGGCAGGCCGCGGCGATCATCGTCAGGTGCTGGGGGTCGGCCGTGGGGCCGCCGAGAGCCGGGGCCACCGTGGCCGAGCTCAGAGCCGCCACGCGCCTGCGCAGAGGGGTGGGAAGGACCTGCTCCAGCTTGACCAGCGCCCGCACCGCCGTGTCCTCGATACCCGTGACCGAGGCCCGAGCCGCGGTTCTGAGCCCCACGGCGATGGCGATCGCCTCGTCGTCGTCAAGCAGGAGTGGCGGAAGCGCGGCGCCGGCCCGCAGGCTGTATCCGCCCGCGGGTCCAGACACCGAGTCCACCGGATAGCCGAGCTCGCGAAGCCGCTCCATGTCGCGCCGGATCGTGCGGCGGCCCACGCCCAGGCGTCCGGCCAGCTCAGGGCCAGACCAGTCACGGCGGGCCTGGAGCAGTGACAGGAGCGCCAGCAGTCGGCTTGAGGTCTCGGTCATGCCCAGGAATGATCGAGGAAATTGAGGACAGAACCTGACCTAAATCGCCATTAGGGTGGGTCCACTGTCAGCTATCGAGAGGAGCACCATGCCTGAGCGAGACGGATACATCCCCGGCGTCCCGTGCTGGATCGACACCAGCCAGCCGGATCCGGAGGCCGCCGTGGCCTTCTACGGGGGGCTGTTTGGTTGGGAGTTCGAGGACGTCATGCCCCAGGGCTCAGACGGGAGGTACTACATCGGACGCATCCGGGGAGGCGACGTCGCCGCCATCTCCTCGGCGACCCAGGACTCGCCGGCGGTTTGGAACACATACATCTGGGTCGAGAACGCCGACGAGACCGCGTCCAAGGTGACCGAGGCCGGAGGGAACGTGATGATGGCGCCCTTCGACGTCATGGAGGCCGGCCGGATGGCCGTGCTCGCCGACCCGGAGGGCGCGGCGTTCTGCGTGTGGCAGGCGGGTCGTCACAGAGGCGCCCGGATCGTCAACGAGGCCGGGTCACTGAACTTCAACCAGCTGGCCACGCGTGATCCTGAGGGGGCCCAGAGGTTCTATGGCGCGGTCTTCGGGTGGAAGATCCTGGGCCTGGAGGATGGCGCCGGGATGTGGACCCTCCCCGGTTACGGCGACTACCTGGAGCGGGATCGCCCCGGGCTCCGGGAGGAGATGGCCGCCATGGGAGCGCCCCCCGGATTCGAGGACGTGGTGGCGAGCATCGTCCCCCTCACCGGCCAGGAGCCGGCCCACTGGAGCCTCACGTTCGGCGTCGACGACGCCGACGCGACGGCCGCGAGGGCGGCGGAGCTTGGCGGTCAGGTGGTCGTGGCGCCCTTTGACGCGCCGTGGGTTCGCATGACGGTGATCGCCGACCCTCACGGCGCGACGTTTACAGCCAGCAAGTTCGTTCCGGAGAACAAGGACCTGGCCGCCCCGGCGGCCGCGGCCACCGGCTAGGCCGCCGCGGGGCCGAGCGCATCGGCGATGTGCTCGGCCAGCCACAGATCGAGCAGCGGATCGCGCCCTTGGGCCGACTTGCGGTCGACCGAGACGACTCCCCCCTCCATGTGCACACGCACGCCGTTCCAGGCGTCGGAGGCGGGGAGGCTGGACAGCGTTTCGGCCAGCGCCGCGGGCACCGAGCCCTTGGGCGCGATCCGTCCGCCGCGGCCCGAGAGCTCGAAACGCTGGCGGGAGGGTGTCGTGACCCTGACGCTGCGCGGTGAGCGCACCCCGCCGGTGGCGGGCGTCCGGATCGTCACGCGGCGCCCGTACCTCTCGCCCTGCATCTCCAGCGCACCTCGGGTCGCCGCGTGCCACCCCCCCTGGGCCACCCGGGGCTCGAATGAGATGTTGTACCTCTCGGTCACGCTGAGGCCGAGAGGAGCCATCACCTGGTCGGACAGGTCATAGGCACCATCCAGGCCCTGTCCGTTGACCAACAGGCGGCTGGACTTATAGAGCGCTATACCGGCGATGAGCGGTGCGCCTATGAGCAGGGGGACGAAGGTCTGCAGGAGGTACACCGGGAGCACGCTGGCGAAGATCAGCACGCAGATGACGATTCCCGTGTGCGTCCCCTTGCGCTCCCTATCCCACATCTCCGCTCGGGCCCTCAGGGCCTCCGAGTCGATCGGTGTGAGGGCCAGGGCGGCATACAGCTCGGAATCCGTCAGCTTGGTGGGATCGTCAACCGGCAGCCGCTGACCGCGCTTGGCCCCGGCGAGGTCCGCAGCCTTGCCGGCCCTGATCTCCCGCGTCTTGACGACGAAGAAGACGACCAGGAACAGCCCGATCACTCCGAAGATGCCGGCGAGCGCCCCCTTGGGATTTGCCTGGTTACGCCCAGCGGTCAGCGCGATCGCCGCGCAGGCGGCGGCGACCAGCGCCACGCAGAAGACCCAGAAGGCACCGGAGCGACGTACGGGCCGTTGACCGCGCATTGCTCAGCGGGAGGCTGACGATGCTCGGCCGGCCTGGTTGAGATTCCACTCCACCCACCCCACTCCGCTGCGACCGTCGGCAGCCCGCAGGCGGCACATGGCTCGCGGGAAGTGTGAGATTCGCCCATCGTCGGAGACCAGCCGCAGGGGACCGAAGGCCAGCGGTTCCACGTCCAGCTCGAGCCCTGACGGCTCCAGCGAGAGGCGGCCCGCGGCGACGAGGCCGTCTGGTGCCAGCCGCTCGACCGCCGCCACCCTGGTCAGCTCCTGCAGCTCGAGCCCCGCTGACTGAACGTAGCCCACGCCGAGGGTCTGGTCCTCGCCCAGCCGTAATTCGACGGCATGGACACGTGTGCCGTCGTCCAGCCGGCCCGCCAGCCACACCCAGTCCATCGACCACCAGTCCCGTAGGCCCCACGAGTGATCGCGTTGGCCGGGCGCGTCCTGGAAGGTGACGGTGTCCTCGCCCAGGGAGATCGTCCCGGACACCGTGCAGGGAATCTCGTAGCGCGTGGCCAGCCTGTAGGCATACGGAACCCCGGCGGTGGTCCAGGTCAGGTCCAGGCCCACAGGGATCGTCTCACCCGGCTCCCCGCGCAGAATCGCCGCTGAGTCTTCGTGGGCCTCTCCGCTGGCGTCGAGCAGGACCCGAAAGCGCTCGAGCGGCGTCTGGCACTCGTGGTCCGCCTTCAGCACATCCGTCTCCGTGCGCAGCGCCTCAGCGGTGGGGAGGGGGGCGGCGAAGTCAAGGACGGCCACCGCGGGGCGATCCGGTGCGCACACCAAGGCCGTGTACCAGCACCTGTTCAGGTTGGGGTAGAGCCCCAGGCGGACATACGCCCCCACGCTGCCATCCTGGCTGACCACATCGAAGTACCAGCTCTCGTTCCACAGCCGTTCTGGCCCCGGTGTGTGCGGGCCCTCGTCGGCGGGAAGGGGTTGGGGCGGCGCAGAAGGCTCCGACGCCGGCGCAGGCAGCAGTTCCAGAGAATGCACGTCAAGCGCGTGCTGGGCGTGGCGGGCCAGCATGGTCGTGAACATCTCGTCGCCGCGCTCGGTGCGCTCCACCAGCATCGAGGCCACGATGGCCATCAACACTCCCGCCAGGGCGTATCGCCGGTACCCCTCCCAGCAGTCCTCCCACGCCAACCCGCCGATGCCGTGGGCACGTAGCGACGCGTGGTAGTCATGCAGGAGCTCCTGCTCATGAGCCCGCCGATCCTCGGCCGAAAGCGCGCCGCCCAGGAAGTAGGAGACATCGGTCATCGCGCCGCCCCAACCCACGGTCTGCCAGTCCACGACCGTCACGGGTGCCGGGCCGGCGGGATCTCCGAACAGCAGGTTGTCCAGCCGAAAGTCGCCGTGCACCAGGCCGAGCGGGGCCCGTCGGTCGGCCAGCCATGGGTCCAGCCGGTCCGTGAACCGCTGGCACAGGGCGCGGTGCTCAGCGCTGATCTGATCGCCGTAGCGCTCCAAGAAACCCGGCAGGAGCTGGGCGACGAGCCCCTGGTTGACCGGCGAGTCCCGGTTGAGCCATTCGGTGGTCCCCAGTCCCGGGTCTTCGAACACCGGGGCGTGCAGCCGGGCCAGCTCGCGCACGGCCAGTCTCGCCTGATCGACGCTGCAGCCGGCGATCTGGTCGCCCTGGACACCATCCGCCATGTCCTCCAGGACCAGCGTGAACCACCCTTCCTCCTGGTCGTAGCGGGCGAAATGGCATCCGGCCAGGGGGCCGCCGATGCGCGGCGCGAGCTCCTGGTAGAAGCGGATCTCCGCCTCATAGATGCGCAGTGCGACACCGGTGGAGCGGCTCGTCTCGTCCGAAGCGGCCACCTTTATGACCACGCTGGCGGGCCCGGCGGCGTCCTGGTAGTCCAGGGTGACTCGATAGCTCTGGCTCATCTGCCCGGTCCCGATCCGAGTGGCCTCAAGCGCGGACACCGGGCCGGTTCCCAGCACGCCCGCCAGCCACGGCGCATCGAGGTCGTCGATGGTGCGCAGCAGCCCGGACACGCTCACTGGTTGGGCTTGGCGTCGATCATGCGCCGCTCATGGGTCCCCACGCCGATCGTCCGCTGGTCCTGGTCGACCACCTCCACGTCGAACAGCAGCTTGCGACCGTCTCGAACCTCCCGGAGCCGGGCCCGGGCCAGGCAACGCGTACCGCGCGGCGCCGCGGCCACGTGCTTGACGCATACCTCGAATCCCACCGTGGCCTTGTCGACGGGCAGATGCGGGTGGACGAGCATCGCCGCCGTACGCTCCATCACCGCGATCATCGCCGGTGTGGCCAGGACCGAGAAGCCCAGCGTCCCGCCGACGTCGGTCATCAACCGATCCTGGACCTCGAATTCGTGTGTGGCCTCCAGGCCGGGTTCGAGCGGCACGCTCCTGGTCAGCGTCTGCGGCTACCGCGTCCGAACAACCTGGAGATGAGCAGGTCGGTGAGCTTGGCGGCTCCCTTCGAGTAGGGGAAGTAGTAGATCTCCCGGTTGAGCCCGAACCGCGTCACGACCAGGTTCTGGCGCTGGCAGTACTTCTGGATGCCGTACTTGCCATGCCGGGCGCCGACACCGGATTCCTTGACACCTCCGATCGGGATCTCCATCGCCAGGTAGTTGGTGAGCGCGTCGTTGACCACCGAACCGCCTGACTGGATGCGTCGCGCCACCCGCTCGGCGTTCGCGGTGTCGCCGCCGAACACGCTGGAGTCCAGACCCATGGTGGAGTCGTTGGCCAGGCGGACGGCCTCATCCTCGTCCTGGACCTTCATGATCGGCAGCGTCGGACCGAACGTCTCCTCGCGCATGATCTTCATCGTGTGATCGACGTTGGTCAGGACGGTCGGCTCAAAGAACCTGCCCGGCCCGGAACGCAGCTGACCGCCGGTCTCGATGCGCGCTCCCTTCTCCACCGCGTCGCGGATGTGCTCCTGAATGACCTCGACCTGCTCGGGGGACGTGAGCGCGCCCAGGTCCACCTTTCCGGGGCCCTCGGCGGTGCCCAGGCGGAGTCGTTTGACCTTCTCGACCACCATGGCCACGAACGGCTCGTACGCCACGGACACCACAAATACCCGCTCCACCGAGATGCACGTCTGTCCAGCGTTCTGGAGGGCTCCCCACACGGCGGCGTTGGCCGCCCGCTCGACGTTGGCGTCACGCAGGACAACCATCGGATCCTTGCCGCCCAGCTCCAGCGTGACCGGCAGCAAGCGCTTGGCGCCCTCCTCCATCAGGCTCCGGCCGACTTCGGTGGAGCCCGTGAAGTGCAGCATGTCCACCGACCCCACGAGGGCGCTTCCCACCGTCCCGCCTGATCCGGTGGCCACCAGGAAGACACCGTCGGGTACGCCGACCGCGCGCATCCCCTCGGCCATCAGCATCGAGCTCAGCGGGGTGATGCTGGCGGGCTTGAGGACCACGGTGTTGCCGGCCGCCAGCGCCGGGACGGCGTCTCCGAAGTTGTTGATCAGAGGGTAGTTCCAGGGGCCGATCACGCCCACCACGCCGTAGGGGACGTAGCGGTTGATGATCTTGCGCCCGAAGAGCAGCGGCGAGTGGGGGCGCTCCCGTTCATCGGCCAGCCACTTGGGAGCCTTCTTGGCCCAGAACCCCAGGGCGTCGGCGCAGTACAGGATCTCCAGCTGGGCGTCCTCGTAGGTCTTTCCATTCTCGTCGCACAGCGTGCGGATGACCCGGGCGCGGTTGTCCACGAGCCACTTGCGCATGTCACGCAGGAGGTCTCCCCGACCCTGGAACCCCAGGGCCTCCCATTCGGGCTGAGCGGCGCGGGCCCGGCGGACCAGCTCCAGCGTCTCCTCGCGAGAGAGCGAGGGAACCTCGCCCGCCGGCTGCCCGGTGGCGGGGTTCTCCACCGTCACCGTCGCCGGGGGACGCCCGTTGCCCGAGCCCTTGGTGACCGTATCCACTTCTGACCCAATGCTTGCCATGGCTGCCTCCTTCTGAGAAGCCCTCAACCCGGTTTCCGAGAGCCCACGGACCCCCAGCGCCATCGGTTCGTTGCCTGATGGTGGAAGCTTACGGGCAGTCAGCCGGCGATCGCACCCAGCTCCGGCTCCTCGCCGTGCAATTCGTGAGCCAGGAAGCGGCTGAAGATCTTGTGCGTGGGTCCGTGGTAGTCAGAGGAGCCCGTGGTCAGGAGGCCGAGCTCCCGGCAGCGGCCAGCCAGAAGCCTGGTCTGCTCTGGGCTGTAGGTGGGGTAGAAGCACTCCACGCCGTCGACGCCCCACGCCCGGTAGCGATCGATGTTGGCCAGGACGATCTCGTCCTCCTTCACGTCCCAGAACGGGTGAGCCCAGATGGCCATCCCACCCGCGTCGTGGATCCAGCCGATGGCCTCCTGCACCGTGGGCCGGGATCTGGGAACGTAGGCCGGTGTGCCCGGGATCAGGTATGCGGGGATGAACCGCTCGATCGTCTCAAGCCCCAGTTCGCTCAGACGCTCGGCGTTGGCCGGATGGGTCACGACCGCAGTGGCCAGGTGAGGACGTCCCAGTACGGCACCGACGGAGCGCCGGGCGTCCAGCACCGCGTCGTCCACGGCGAAGCCGAGCTCGTTCAGTCGCTCGGCCATCCGGTCAGCGCGGCGATAGCGGTCCGCGCGGGCCTCGGCCGTCCGTTCCAGCAGCTCCGGATCCCGATGATCGATTCGGTAGCCCAGGACGTGGTAGTCCTCGTAGTCCCGTTCCACGGCCGAGAGCTCCACGGCGGGGACGAGCTCGATCCCCGCTGAGGCGGCGGCCTCCTGCGCTTCGGCGACCCCTTCGACGCTATCGTGATCGCTCAGGGCCAGGAGCCGGACACCTGCGTCCGCGGCGGCACGGACGACCTCTGCGGGCGGCAGCTGCCCGTCGGAGTAGGTGGAATGCGATTGGAGATCGAAATTTGGCTGTAGCATCGAGAGTTATGACCCGGAGGGGGTGCTGGTGGTGATGGGAGACCGCGTCCCGGCCGGCATCTACGATCCTGAACTCGTGGACGGCTCTACGCCCACCGCTCTCGGCGACGATATCGAGGCGCACATCCGTGCGCACAATGCCCGGACCCTACTGCGGTTCGTCATGTGCGGCAGCGTGGATGACGGCAAGAGCACGCTGATCGGTCGGCTCCTGTATGAGTCAGGCTCGCTGCTGAGCGACCAGCTGGCCGCGTTGGAGTCCGACTCCCGGGCGGCCGGAACGCAGGGCGACGACCTGGACTTTGCGCTGCTCCTGGACGGCCTGGCCGCCGAGCGTGCCCAGGGAATCACCATCGACGTGGCCTACCGCCACTTCTCCACCCCCAAACGGCACTTCATCGTGGCCGACGCCCCGGGCCACGAGCAGTACACCCGCAATATGGTCACCGGCGCCTCGACTGCAGACTGCGCGGTGATCCTGGTCGACGCCCGCAAGGGCCTGCTCAGGCAGACACGCCGACACAGCCACGTGGTTGCCCTGTTGGGCATTCGAGACGTGGTGCTGGCCGTGAACAAGATGGACCTGATCGGCTACTCGGAAGCCCGGTTCAACGAGATCGCCGAGGAGTATCGGTCCTTCGGAGCCCAGATCGGACTGGAGAGAGTGGTGTGCATCCCCGCGTCGGCCCTGCGGGGCGACAACGTGGTCTCCTCCAGCGAGGACATGCCGTGGTATCAGGGCCCCACGCTGATGGAGTATCTGGACACGGTGGAGGTCGACCAGCAGCGGATGCAGTCGACGCCCTTCCGGATGCAGGTCCAGTGGGTCAACCGGCCCGACCTGGACTTCCGGGGATACGCCGGCACCGTCGCCGGCGGAGCGGTCCGCCCCGGAGACGAGGTGGTGGTGGCGCCCTCAGGCCTGCGGACCCGGGTCGAGCGAGTCGTCACGCATGCCGGGGATCTCGATTTTGCCGTGGCGGGTGAATCGGTCACGCTCACTCTGGAAGACGAGCTGGACATCACGCGTGGGGACGTGATCGCTCACAGTCACGAGCCGCCGGGGGTGGCGGATCAGTTCGAGGTCACGGTCATCTGGATGGGGGATGAGCCAATGCTCCGGGGCCGCAGCTACCTCATGGACCTCGGGGGGAGGACCGTCCCGGCCACCATCGCTCCGCTGAAGCACAAGCTGAACATCGACTCGATGGCGCCGATGGCGGCCACCAAGCTGGACCTCAACGAGATCGGGGTCTGCGACATCGAGCTGAGCCGGCCGATCGCCTTCGACCCCTACCGGGAGAACCGGGACACCGGTGGCTTCATCCTCATCGATCGCATCACCAACAACACTGTCGGAGCGGGACTGATCCACTTCGCCCTGCGCCGTTCGCAGAACCTGCGCTGGCAGGTGCTGAGCGTCGACAAGCCTGAGCGGGCGGCTCAGCTGCACCAGCAGCCGACGGTACTATGGCTCACCGGGCTGCCCGGAGCCGGCAAGTCGACGCTGGCCAACCTGATCGAGGTCGAACTGCATCGGCGCGGTCATCTGACCTACCTGCTGGACGGGGACAACATCCGTCACGGGTTGTGCACCGACCTGGGCTTCACGCCCTCTGACCGGGCGGAGAACATCCGTCGGATAGCCGAGGTGGCGCGCCTGATGGTGGACGCCGGCCTGATCGTGATCGTCTCGTTCATCTCGCCCTTCAGGGCCGAGCGCCAGATGGCCCGCTCGCTGTTTGAGTCCGGCGAATTTCTGGAGATCCACGTCGACACGCCGCTGGCCGTGGCCGAGGAGCGTGACCCCAAGGGCCTCTACAAGAAGGCCCGGCGCGGCGAGCTGGCGAACTTCACCGGCATCGACTCGCCCTATGAGCCGCCAGAGAGCCCGGAGCTGCGGATCGACACCACGGCGGGCCCGGCACCGGACGGCGCCCGCCAGGTCATCGAGCACCTCGAGCGGTCTGGCCGCCTGGCGCCCCCGGACCCCAAGTAGCGTCCCAACCCCCTGGGCGAGGCCCCGCGAGCCTCGCGTCCTAGAAGTAGCCCTCCTGCTTCTTCTTCTCCATCGAGGAGGCGGCATCGTGATCGATGACCCGCCCCTCGCGCTCGGAGGTTCGAGCCGAGAGCATCTCGGTGATGATCTTCGGCAGCGTGTCGGCATCGCTCTCGATCGCTCCGGTGAGCGGGTAGCAGCCCAGGGTCCGGAAGCGAACCTGCTTCAGCGCGGGCTCCTCGCCCGGCTCCAGACGCATCCGATCGTCGTCGACCATGATCAGCGTGCCGTCGCGCTGAACGACCGGCCGACGCGCTGCGAAATACAGCGGGACGATCGGGATCTGGTGCAGGTGGATGTACAGCCACACGTCCAACTCGGTCCAGTTGGAGAGCGGGAAGACCCGTATCGACTCACCCTTGCGCACGCGCGCGTTGTAGGTCCGCCACATTTCCGGCCGCTGGTTCTTGGGATCCCAGGCGTGCTGAGCCGTCCGCACGGAGAAGATGCGCTCCTTGGCCCGGGACTTCTCCTCGTCGCGCCGGGCCCCTCCGAAGGCGGCATCGAAGCCATGCTCGTCCAGAGCCTGCCTCAGCCCCACCGTTTTCATGACGTGCGTGTGAACCTCGGAGCCGTGGTCGAAGGGATTGATCCCCATCTCCCGCCCCTCCGGGTTCACGTGGACGATCAGCTCCATCCCGGACTCCCGGGCCACCCGGTCCCGGAAGGCGTACATGTCCTGGAACTTCCAGAGCGTGTCGACATGCAGGAGCGGGAACGGTGCCTTGCCGGGTGCGAAGGCTCGTCTGGCCAGCTCCAGCATCACCGAGCTGTCCTTGCCCAACGAGTACAGCATCACGGGATTGCGGGCCTCGGCGACCACCTCGCGCATGATGTGGATGCTCTCGGCCTCCAGGCGCTCCAGGTGGGTGAGGACCTTCGGCGCCGTAATGGTGTCGGACGGGCTCGCGGCAGTGGTGGCGTCGCTGGTCATGGCCCGGAGTGTAGGTCGCGCGTGGACGATCCGGGCCGTCACGGCCAGATAACATCATCCGTGAATCTCGATTCACCCCGCCGCGGCCGCGGCCGGGCCGACGTCCCAGACACCCAACGAGGAGCGACAGTGGATCTCAACGACACTCCCGAACAGGCCCAGTATCGGGAGAAGGCCCGGGCCTGGCTCGAGGCGCACAAGGACGAAGCTCCGGCCCGCTCGGGATCGACCGAGGATGCGAGCTACGTCGACTCGCGCCGAGCCTGGCAGCGAAAACTCGCCGAGGCCGGCCTGGCGGGCGTGACCTGGCCCTCCGAGTACGGCGGCCAGGGCCTCGGCCCGATCGAGCAGGTAACCACCAACCAGGAGATCAGCAAGGCCGATGTGCCCGGGATCCTGGACGTGATCGGCGTCGGCATGCTCGGTCCCTGCCTGATCGCCCACGGCACCGAGGAGCAGAAGTCCCGGTACCTGGGACCGATGCTCCACGGCGACGAGGTGTGGTGCCAGATGTTCTCCGAGCCCGCCGCGGGGTCTGACCTGGCCGGGATCCAGACCAAGGCCCGCCAGAACGACGATGGGACCTGGACGCTCAACGGCCAGAAGGTGTGGACCACGAACGCGCAGTTCGCGTCGTTTGGCCTGCTTCTGGCCCGCACGGATCCTGACGTGCCCAAGCACAAGGGCCTGACCATGTTCATCGTGCCGATGGACGCTGAGGGGGTTACGGTCCGCGGCCTGCGCCAGATCTCCGGTGAGGCCGAGTTCAACGAGGTGTTCTTTGACGACGTCACGCTGGCCGAGGACTCGGTGGTTGGTGGCGTGGGCAACGGCTGGGGTACGGCCCTGACCGTGCTGATGTTCGAGCGCGTGACGATCGGGTTCGGATCAGAAAACCTTGGCTCGCCCGCCCGGGTCGCCGAGGCCATCGCCACGGACTCAGCGGCCCGGACCGATCCCGAGGTCCGGCATCGTCTGGGCGGGCTCATCACCGACATGATCGCCGTGCGCTTCAACGGCTATCGGGCCCTGACCGCGCTCCAGCGCGGGCAGATTCCCGGCCCCGAGGCCGGGCTGGCCAAGGTGACCATGGTCAACGCCGGCATCGGAGCCATGGACCTGGCCATCGACGTGCTCGGCCCGGACGCCCTGGAGCACGACAGCCCCTTCAGTTATCTGACCTCGTTCCTGCCCGGGCTGAAATCGGCCGGCGGGACCGAGCAGATCCTCCGCAACACCATCGGCGAGCGCGTCCTGGGTCTGCCGCCTGAGCCCCGTCTGGACAAGGGCATCCCGTTCAGCGAGCTGCGCGCCAAGGAGAAGGAGGCGCTGGCATCATGAACCTGGCTCTGTCAGACGAGCAGGAATTCCTCCGTGAGGCGGCCCGCGGAGCGCTGTCCCGCCACAAGACGATCGAAGCCGCTCGGGAGGCGCTGGAGCACCCAGACGCCCTGCCCGACCTGTGGCCCACGGCGGTGGAGGCCGGCTGGCCCGGCCTGCTCATCTCGGAGGAACAGGGAGGCGCGGGTCTGGGTGTCTTTGACGCCATGCTGGTGGCCGAGGAGTGTGGCCGGGTCCTGGCCAGCGTTCCGCTGCTGGGGCTGATCCCAGCCAGCGCGATCCTCCAGGCCAGCCAGGACGAGTCGCTGCATGCCGTGGCCACCGGTGAGGTCAGGCCTGTTTACCTGCCGGCCCGCCCACCCAGTGAGCTCGAGGACCAGTGGACGGTGGAGCCCCAGTCCGGACTCTCCAGGGCCCCGGCGCCCAGCGCCCAGGCCGACGGCGATGAGGTGGAGCTGAGCGGGACGGTGGCCTTTGTCCCGGATGCCCCCGGGGCCGACCTGCTCGTGGCTGTCGGGCAGCTGGAGGACGGCTCGCCGGTGGCGGTGGCGGTCGCCGCCGATGCCGAGGGTGTGAGCATCGACGAGGTGGTGCGCTATGACGCCACCCGGCCGCTCAGCCACGTGACGCTCAAGGAGGCGCGCGGCCGGCGCCTGAGCGCGGACGCAGACGCCCTGGCCGACGCCTGGTACGTCGCTCAGTCGCTTATCGCGGCCGAATCGGCCGGGGCCGTGCAGACCTGCCTGGACACGAGCGTCGCCTACGCCAAGGAGCGGTTCACGTTCGGCCGGGCGATCGGCTCCTACCAGGCGATCAAGCACGAGCTGACCGAGGTGCTGCGGCGCCTGGAGAACGCCAGAGGCCTGGAGTACTACGCGGGGTGGTCCCGCGCCGACAAGCCGGACGAGTTCCCGCTGGCCGCCAGCGCAGCGCGCTCAGCGGCCGGCGATGCGCTGGACTTCGCCGCCCGTTCGATGATCAACGTCCACGGCGGCATCGGCGCCACGTGGGAGCACGACGCGCCGCTGTTCTTCCGTCGGGCGCAGCTGTCCAGGCGCCTGCTCGGTGGAACGCACGATGCGGTCGACCGGGTGGCCGAGGAAACCCTGAGCGGGGCACTGGCCTAAGAGGTCGGCCGGCCCGGCCCGGCCGCGCGCTAGCGGACTGGCGTCCTGAACGTCAGGTCGCGGCCGTTCGTGACGCCGTTCGGCCGGGTGGCCACCAGGCGGAAGTGGTAGAGGGTGCCCGGCTTCAGCGCCGCCACGCCCGCCGACACCGAGACCTGCCCGCGCCCCGCCGCGATGATCTTGACCGGGGTGTGCTTGCCGTATTGCCTGGTCAGGCCGTATTGGAATCTCCAGTGCACGGCCTGCCCCTTGGTGCCGATCAGACCATGGAGCAGCGCGCTGGTCCGGCGCACCCGGCTGGGGCTCCGGGTCGTGACCGAGATCGGGGGCGGTGGAGCGATCAGCGCCGTGGGCCCTGACGTCGCGGGTGGGTGTGCCGGCCCGGAGGAGTTGTGGGCGGTCTCCTGGACGCGAATCCTGTGACCCTGGTCGGCCGTCGTGAGCTTGTAGGTGGCCTTGGTGGCCGCTCCAATGGCCACGCACGCGCCGCCGCTGCTGTTGCAGCGCTGCCAGTGGTAGGTGAAGCTCGTCGGTAGGCCGACCCATTTTCCGTGGTGCTCGGTCAGCGTCGACCCCACCCTGGGCCGCCCGGTGATCCTCGGGGCTCCTGTGCTGACCGGCGGGGTCAGTCCGAAGAACGCCTGGCCGACCTGGTTCACGGTGACGCACTGCGCCACCGACAGGCAGACGACCGCGTTGAGCTGATTCAGGCCGGTGGTGACCAGCGCCCGCATGCTCGCGCCGGCCGGCGACGCGGGGTTGAACGTGACCTGTGTGCCCACGGAGTCGACCGTCACACACTCGGTGCTCGACGGACAGGCGATGGCGTCAAGCCGGTGGGAGCCGTCGATGTCGTGGAGGCTCGGTGCATCGTTGGTGAGGGGGTTGAACGTCAATTCCTGGCCCATGCCGTCGACCGCGATGCACTCGGTGGTCGACGGGCAGGCCACGGCGTTCAACGCCACCAAGAACTCGAGGCTCGCGCTGTTGGTGAACGAGCCCCCGGCCGGGTCGAACGTGACTTGGCGGCCCTCGATGTCGACCGCCGTGCACTGCGAGGTGGACGGGCAGGACACGGCCTGGAAGTTGGCGCTCCCAACCTGCGTCTCGGTGGCCCCGGACAGTGAGGTGGGATCGAACGCGACCTCATCGCCGTTGAAGCCCACGGCCGCGCAGAGTGTGCCGGAGGCGCAGGTGGCGGCGAGGAAACCCTGTGAGAGGCTGCTGTTGGTGTCCAGACTGTTCCCGGTGGTGGGGTCGAAGCTCACGAGCGTGCCGTTGTCCTCCAAGACCACGCATAGGCTCACCGAAGCACAGGCACCATCGTCCACCTGAGCGCCAAAGTCGACCGGTACCGGAGTTGGACTCCCCGGCGCTGCCGGGTTGAATGTGACCTCCCCGCTGCCGACGTCCATGGCTGTGCACTGGGTGCTTGACGGACAGGCCAGCGTGAGCAGATAGTTCTTCGGGTCCACGAAGAATGTGGTGGGGCCCGGCACAGTGGGTGAGGAGCTGTCGAAGACCACCGCCTGGCCAAACGGATCCACCGCGATGCACGTGGTCGACGATGCCAGGCAGTGGACCGCGGGCAGCTCCGCGACGCCGTCAACCGACACCGCCGCGTGGGTCACGGCCACGGGAGAGACGCTGGGGTTATAGCTGACCGCATTGCCCTGCTCGTCCACGGCGGTGCAGGAGGTGGTGGACACGCAGGACAGCCCGTCGATGATGTCCGAGTTGCCATCGATCGTGTTCGCGGCGCCGACGACGGTGCCCGAGGTGTTGAACGCGATCGCCTGGTTTCCCCCGGCGGCCGTGCACAGGTCGCTCGACAGACACACGACCGCAGCCGCCGGTATCCCCAGGCCGAGCGTGGAGACGTTGTCCAGGTCATTGGGGTCGAAGATGCTTGCGGTGCCGCCCGCGGACCCCGCCACGCACAGCGTGTCCGAGACGCACGAGGCCGAATCCAGGCTGTTGTTGAGTCCAAGGATGCTCTTGGGCCCGGTGATCACGGCCCCCGTGGTGGGGTCGAACGTCACGGCGTCACCCGCAGTGCCCACGGCCAGGCACTCGGTGCTGGAGGGGCAGGAAACGCCCAGCAGGAGGGCGTTGCCATCGACTGTCACCGGGGTGGGATGACCGACGGAGCTGGGGTTGAACGTGACCTCCTGACCCGCGTCGCCCACCGCGGTGCACTGGGTGGTCGAGAAGCAGGAGACGGCGGTGAGCGCCGGATCTCCGAACGTGTTGATAAGGCCCACGGCCGTGGGGTCGGGGGGCGAGGCGGGATTGAACGTGACCACATTTCCCACGCGGTCAACGGCCACGCAGAGGCTGCTTGAGGGACAGTCGATGGCGGAAAGGAAGTTCCCGCTCGCCGCCTGGAGGCCGTCCAGGGTCACCGGGCCTGACCATTTAAACGCAGCCGCGCCCGCGGGCCCGGCGGTGGCCAGGGCGCAAGCCAAGAGTGCGCCACTCAGCGCCAGCAGCCGCCGGCTTGCCCGCTCCAATCCCTCACGCCCCATCTCACGCCCGCTTTCAGCTCGGGTCCGGCCCGCCGGGCAGCGTAGTCGCCGGACCTCCTCGGCGCAAGGCCCGTGGTGGGTTACCTACCGCAAGTGCGCTCGGGTCAGGGCGTGTAGTCAGAGGAGTGGCAGGGGGTCCCCCCGCACACGTTCTGCACGGCCCCGGCCGGCTCCAGGAACTCTGAGATCTGTGCCTGAGCGTCCGGAGTCTTCCGGGGATCCGAGTGGGGATCGATGTTGTTGGAGCTCTCGGTGGGTGGGATGTTGCCCACCGGGGGCGGCTTGACCCTCCCCGGCCCGCTGTCCCAGACCTCCACCGCCGAGCCCGCAAATGGGTAGTGCTGGATGGTTGGGATGGCGTAGAAGAGGTTCTTGTCCCGGGACCGGGCTGCATCCAGTGCCGGCTGGACGGCACTGGCCCCGATCGTCCTGGCCTCGGCTGCGCCGGCGTACATGCTCACCTGGAAGTCGCCGTAGGCCAGCTGCATGAGCACGGTGTGGGTCGGCGTGCCCGGCAGGGGATGGGAGGTCATGTACGCGGCATAACCGTCCGGATCGCCTCGGTCCCAGAGCTGTTGCAGGAGGTCGGTGATGACCGGGTACATCGAGGGGTCGGGGTACGTGTGGTCCAGCACGGCCTTGAAGGATGTGAAGTCGACGCTGCGCTGGATCAGCATGTTTCCGTAGTCGATCCCGGTGACGCCGAGCACCGCACGCTGGAAGTCAGGCGCCACGGCGGTGGTGAGGCCGCCCTCGATCCCGCCCTGGCTGTTGCCGTAGTAGTAGACGTGGGAGGTGTCGATCACCGCCTTGTGCCCGGACTCGAAGTTGGAATTGCTGGCGAAGCCCTTCGGGCTGCGCGCGAGCCGCGCCAGGAAGAGCGTGTTCAGCACTCCCTGCTGGAGCCGGTCGACGAGGGTGGGGAACAGGTTGAGATTGCCCACCGCCTTGACGGCAAGCGTCTTGTCACCGTCCGCGAGGCCCCACCAGTCCGTGGCACAGAACGCCATCTTGTAGCCCGTGATCAGATCGGTCACCCAGCTGTCCTCCACCTCGGTATGGGAGCCGAGCAGGCCGTGCCCGTACAGCGCGATGCGAGCCGGATGGCTGGGCGAGGCGGACTTGGGCAACAGGCACTCGAACGGTGCCGTGGCCATCTTGCCGGAAATCTGGGTGGGGACGGCGTCCGGCTTGGTGGAGCTGTAGTGGAAGGGGGCGGTGGCCTTGGGCCCGCATTGGATCAGGTAGCAGGGCACCTGGAAGGTGCCGGTGATCTTGGCTATCTGCGGGGTCAGATCGGAGGTGCCGGTCACCGTGAAGGCGGGGGCGTTGCCCTGGGGCTGGTTGTCGGCGAGGTGCGTGTCGCCCAGCTGACCGAAGGCGTTGTTGCGGATGGAGAGCAGGCGAGAGGTGAGGTTCCGTTTTGAGGCCACCGTGAAGTCCCAGGCCTCATAGAGGTTGCTCCGGCCGATGCCGGCCCGCTTCAGGACGGCGAAGATGTGGGCATACCGGGTCTTCTGCGACTTCTCGCCGGCCGGCAGCCGGCGTCCGTCGCGGAGCTTCTGGAACCACGCCGGCGCCTTGATGATCTGTCCGCTGGAGTTGCGGAGGTTGCGCAGAGCGACTGCGTACGTGTGGCCGTCGGTCAGCTCGCGGCCCGGGACGATCATCAGGTTCCGGTCCTGGGGGGTGGACGCGTTGGAGTCCAGCTCGGAGTAGATGAGCTGCCGTTTGCCCGTGGCCTCATCGATGACCACGATCGGCTGAGCCGGGGCGAATGCCTGCGCCATGTTCAGCACGCCCACCGCGCCGGTGCGGTGGAAGGCCTTGGGATTGTCCAGGCCCTGGACATGCACGACCATCGCGCTCCCGGGGCTGAAGCCGTCGTTGCGGTTGTACGGGGCGACGTTGATCCGCTTGCCTCCAGAACTGATCGGCATCGCGCTCTGCGGGAGGCGGACCCGCCGCCCCGTGGCCGAGGTGCTGTCAGGCCGGGTGAACAGGTTGTTGGGGTAGGGGAGCAGGCAGGGGGTGCCGCTGAACGGCTGGCAGTCGGCCGCCGGGGTGGCCGAGCTGGCGGCGCCCGCTTCGGAGGTCAGGCTGACCAGCAGGCCGGCCGCGACGGCCAGAACGGCCATCGTGAGCCCCAGGGCGGTCAGTCGGATCCGCAGCGCTCCGGACCCACGATTGCTCTCACCAGATCCAAACCCGTTTGTGCGGCGCATCGCCCCTCCGTTCATCGATCTCGATCGATCCAGCATAGTGCGGTGCCACCGACCGGGGACTGAGGCCCACTGCAACCGTCCTCCGTTTCTCCTCGCCCGGGTGCCACCATGAGCGCCATGCCTCGACGCATGCCGCGTCTTCTCGGCTGGGTGGCGTCGGTCCTTCTGGCCGCGCTGTCGCCCGCCGCGGCGGCGAGTGCCGCCGGGAAGCACTGGCGTCCCGGACCTCATCCGACCTGGTACTGGCAGCTCCAGGGCCGGATCGACAACTCCCGGCCGGCGGCCGTGTATGACGTGGACGGATTTGACACCAGCGCACATGAGGTGCGCCGGCTCCACGCAGCGGGCAGGCATGTGGTCTGCTACATCGACGCCGGCACCTGGGAGCGGTGGCGGCCGGACGCCCGCGCGTTCCCTGCTTCCGTGCTGGGCCGCCCGAACGGCTGGCCCGGAGAGCGCTGGCTGGACATCCGTCAGGGCGTGATCAGGCAGATCATGGCCCGCCGGTTTCGCCGCCAGTGCCAGCGCAAGCACTTCGACGCCGTGGAGGCGGACAACATCGACGAGTATCAGGCCCACTCAGGCTTTCCCATCACGGCTCGTGATCAGTTGGCCTACGACGAGTGGATAGCCCGCCGGGCGCACGCCCTGGGGCTGGCCGTCCTCCAGAAGAACGACCCTGGCCAGGCCCGGACGTTGGAGCCGTATTTCGACGGCGTCCTGTCGGAGCAGTGCAACCAGTACAGCGAGTGTTCGTCGTTTGAGCCCTACCTGACCGCGGGGAAGCCCGTCCTGGACGCCGAGTACCGACTTCCCAGGAGTCGCTTCTGCGCCCGTGACGTGCGGCTGGGCATCATGGCCGCGCGCTACAACCTGGCCCTGGACGGCCGGGTGTACGAGCCGTGCTGGTAGAAGGGCTGGGCCTCCCGAGGGAGCCTGGTCGAGAAAGCGACCAGGCTCGGTGGGTTGGGACGCGGCCGGGCGTTTGCGCCCGGGGCGGCGGCTCCGAAGATGTGCCGCTTTCACAGAGTTGTCACGGCGATTTGGGGAGAAACTTGCGCTATGCGCAAGAAATCCCCCACGCCGCCCTGTTGGCCAGCGATCGGCGAGCGCGTGCGGGCGCGACGATCGGCCCTGTCACAGAGTTGTCACGGCGATTTGGGAAGAAAGCCCCGATATGTGTGTCAAATCGCCCAAATCGCCCGGGCCGCGGCCACCGCCCAGAGCGCCCCCGGCCGCCCGGAGTCACCACCGCCCACGGCCCCCAACCACTGGCCGCCCCCCTTGCCATGTGAATCCGGATTCACTACCTTAAGAGCTGCGCCCACAGCGCTAGAGCGCCCGCGCGAGAGCCCGCCCGAGAGCCCGGCGCGAGAGCGCGCACCGCGCGACAGCGCGACCAGCCTGCCCACGACCAGCCAGGAGAGCCGAAATGGCCACCACCGCGATCCACGATCCGGCCCGCGAGGTCCTCAACCAGCCGCCGCCCCTTGAGCCCGTCAACCTATTCGAGGTCGATCTGGCGTTGGTCGAGGCGCTGGAGCGCGAGGGCGGCCAGTGGGGACTCGATCGGGCGCGTGAGACGGGGGCGGTGGCCGGGAGCCCGGAATCCACGGAGCACTCCCGCCGGGCCGAGCGCAACCTGCCCATCCTGCGCACCCACGACCGGTTCGGCAACCGCATCGACGAGGTGGAGCTGGATCCCTCCTGGCACTGGCTGCTTCGCGGAGCGATCGAGCGTGAGATTCACGGGCTTCCCTGGAGGGAGGAGCGCGCCGGCGGCCACGTCGTGCGGGCGGTCCTGTTCATGCTCTGGGGCAACACCAGCGACGGGGTCATGTGCCCGGTCTCCATGAGCTATGCCGCCGTGCCCGCGCTGCGGGACGGGGCCCCTGATCTGGCGGCCGAGTGGGAGCCCCGGCTCACGCGGCCTGACTACGACCACGGTGCGCTGGCCGGGATGGCCATGACCGAGCGCCAGGGCGGCTCCGACGTGCGGGCCAACATCACCCGGGCGGATCCCGTGGGCGACGGGCTGTATGAGATCCACGGTCACAAGTGGTTCTGCTCCTACCCCCCGTGCGACATCTTCCTGGTGCTGGCCCAGGCGCCGGGTGGGCTGTCGTGCTTCCTGGTGGAGCGCGGCCCCGGCATGGAGTTCCAGCGGCTGAAGGACAAGCTGGGCACCCGCTCGCTCCCCTCATCCGAGGTGGAGTTTCGCGGCATCGCAGGGCGCCTGATAGGTGAGGAGGGGCGCGGCGTGCCGGCCATCATCCGGATGGTCAACCACACCCGGCTTGACTGTCTGCTCGGCGCCACCACGGGGCTCCGCCGCGGGACGCTCGAGGCCATCCATCACGCCCGCCACCGGTCGGCCTTCGGGACCGTCCTCGTCGACCAGCCGGCGATGCGCAACGTCCTGGCTGACCTGGCCATTGAATCCGAGGCCGCGACCGTCAGCGCGATGCGGGTTGCCCGGTCCTACGACCAGGGTGACGAAGAGGCGCCGTTCCGGCGCTTCGCCACGGCGGTCATGAAGTACTGGGCGTGCAAGCGCGCGCCGGCCCACGCGGCCGAGGCACTCGAGTGCCTCGGCGGCAACGGCTTCATTGAGGACTCGGGTATGCCCGTCCTGTACCGGGACGCTCCGCTGGGCTCGATCTGGGAGGGATCAGGCAACGTGTCCGCGCTGGACGTGCTCCGGGCCATGGCCAAGGAGCCGGCGGGGCTGCCGGCCTTCCTGGAGGAGTGCGACCTGGCCCAGGGCGCCGATCGGCGCCTGGACGCCCATCTCGACAGGGTCCGGGAGCGGGCCACGGCGGTGTTCAACGGCCAGGACCCGCAGTTCGAGGCGCGCCGGATGGTGGAGGAGCTGGCGCTCGGCCTCCAGGGTTCGCTGCTGGTCCGCCACTCGCCGCAAGCCGTCGCCGACGCGTTCTGCGCCACGCGGCTGGCGGGCGAGGGTGGCCGGGTCTACGGCACCCTGCCCCCCGGCGTCGCGGCCACGGCCAAGGAGATCATCGATCGCGCTCTGCCGGCATAGATGGGCGACGTCCTCTACGAGGTCACCGGGCGCGTCGCCCGCCTGACGCTTAACCGTCCCGAGCGCGGGAACGGGATCACCCGCGATCTGGCCACGGCGCTGGAGCAGGCAGTGGAGCAGGCCGACCTGGATCCGGCTGTCCATGTCCTCCTGCTCTCCGGCGCCGGCAAGGGCTTCTGTGGCGGCTATGACCTGGTGGAGAGCGCGGAGGGGCTCGGCGCCCGCGCGCCGCAAGCCACGAAAGCGCCGGCAGGCTCCCCGCTCGACCCAGCCGTGATGGCCGCCAATCACGACCCCAGCACGCCGTGGGATCCGATGGTCGACTACGCGATGATGACCCGGAACGTCCGGGCCTTCATGTCGCTGTTCCGGTGCTCCAAGCCCGTGGTGTGCAAGGTCCAGGGCTTCTGCGTGGCCGGCGGTACGGACATGGCCCTGTGCTCCGACCTGCTGGTGATCGCCGCCGACGCCAAGATCGGCTATCCACCCGCCCGGGTGTGGGGATCTCCCACGACCTCCATGTGGGCCCACCGCCTGGGGCCTCAGCGCGCCAAGCGGCTCCTGTTCACGGGTGATTGCCTGTCCGGTGCCGAGGCGGTGGACTGGGGCCTGGCCATCGAGGCCCCGGCGCCCGAGCGCCTTGACGAGCGCGCCGAGGCCCTGGTGGAGCGGATCGCGCGCGTGCCCGTCAACCAACTCCAGATGATGAAGCTGCTGGTCAACCAATCGCTCTACCAGCAGGGGCTTCACGCCACTCAGGTGATTGGGACCCTCCTTGACGGCGCGGCACGCCATACCCCTGAGGGCTACGAGTTCCAGGGGCTGGCTGCCCGGGAGGGCTTCCGCCAGGCCGTGCGTGACCGTGACGAGCCCTTCGGTGACTACGGCGCCTCGACGTTCAAGGGCTAAGCACTGATGACCGATCAGCTGACCGCACCCACCCGCCACCGGCTGATGCGCTCGGCCCAGGAGCTCATCGAGGAGGGCGGCTACGGCGCCGCCTCGGTGATGGCAATCGCCGACCGGGCGGGCGTGGCCGCGGGCACGCTGTACAGGCACTTCCCGTCCAAGGAGGAGCTGTTCGTGGAGGTGTTCCGGTCGGTCTGCGCACGAGAGGAGCGGGCGATGAGGCTGGCGGCCGAGCGGATGTCAGCCAACCCGGCTCCCGAGCGGCTGGAGGGTGTGCTGGCGACGTTCGCCGAGCGGGCCTTGCGCAACCCGCGGCTGGCCTGGGCTCTGATCGCCGAGCCGGTCGATCCGCTGGTGGATGCCGAGCGCCTGGCCTACCGTGAACGCTACGCCCAGGTGATCGCCGAGGCGCTCCGGGCGGGCATCGCCGCCGGCGAACTTCCTGAGCAGGACGTGGAGCTGACCGCGGCCGCCCTCGTTGGAGGTTGCGGCGAGGCGTTGGTCGGTCCTCTCTCGCCCGTGTCCAGCCAGCGGCCGTCCAGTGACGAGATCGTGGCCGCCCTGAGGACGTTCGTCCGCCGCGCCGTGGGAGCCGGATGAGCACGGAGGCGGTGCGGGTGGAGCGGTCTGGCCCCGTCTACACGGTTCTGCTGTCTCGACCCGAGCGCCGAAACGCTGTCGACGGCGCCACGGCGGCTTCACTGGCCGATGCGTTCAGAACCTTCGAGCAGGACCCAGGCGCCGCGGTGGCCGTGCTCCACGGCGAGGGCGGCGTGTTCTGCGCGGGAGCGGACCTCAAGACCGCCGGTACGGCGGAGGGCAACCGGGTGGCCGAGGACGGCGATGGCCCCATGGGCCCCAGCCGGATGCGCCTCTCCAAGCCGGTGATCGCCGCCGTGGCCGGGCATGCCGTGGCCGGCGGCCTGGAGCTGGCCCTGTGGTGCGATCTGCGGGTGGCCGAGGAGTCGGCGGTGTTCGGCGTCTTCTGCCGGCGCTGGGGCGTCCCCCTGATCGACGGAGGGACGGTTCGCCTGCCCCGCCTGATCGGGCAGAGTCGAGCCATGGACATGGTCCTCACCGGCCGGCACGTATCGGCCTCGGAGGCCCTGGCCATGGGCCTGGCCAATCGCGTGGTCCCGGACGGTGCCAGCCGGTCAGCGGCGGAGGAGCTGGCGGACGAGCTGGCCCAGTTCCCCCAGGCCTGCATGCGGGGGGACAGGCTGTCGCTGCTGGAGCAATGGGGGAAGGCCGAGGATCAGGCCATGCGAACCGAGTACGAACATGGCCTGCGGTCGCTGAGCGAGGTCCAGGAAGGTTTGGAGCGCTTTCGCAGCGGCGCCGGCCGCCACGGCGCTTTCGATTAGTTTCACCCCCCGCCGGGGTCTATACGATCAAATGCCAATGGCTGTGGTCTCCGTACGTGGCCCGCTGCGCAAGCTGGCGGGCGGTCAAGCCGAGCACGAGGTCGAGGGGACGACCGTGCTGGCGCTGCTCCGGGGACTCGAGTCTCGGCATCCTGAGGTCACCGGCTGGATCCTGGATGAGCGGGGGGCGATCCGCCGGCACATCAACGTATTTGTCAACGGCGAGCGCGGCGGGGAGAGCACCGCCGTGGCGGATGGCGACCGCGTAGAGGTGCTGCCCGCGATCACAGGAGGGTGAGATGACGGAACTCTTGGTCGGGACGAAGAAGGGCCTGTTCGTGCTCGAGGGCGATCCGGCCGGCGGGTTTGAGGTCACGGCCCGGGCTTTCGCCGGGGAGCCCGTGGACTACGCGATCCGTGACCAGCGCTCTGGCCGTCTCCTGGCCACGATGACCTCCCCGTTCTACGGACCGAAGATCTTCTTCACCGACGATCCGGCGGGGGATTGGCAGCAGGCCGAGGGTGTGGCCCTACCCGAGGGGGGAGAGCAGGCGCTGGAGCGGATCTGGGTCATCGCCTGTGGGGAGGCCGATGGCGTGCTGTACGCCGGAGGCGATCCGGGCGTGCTGTTCGAGAGCTCCGACGGCGGGGCCACCTGGTCACTGAACGAAGGGCTGTGGTCGCAACCCAGCCGCCCGGACTGGCAGCCCGGAGGAGGAGGGCTGTGCCTGCACTCCATCGCCACCTGGCCCGGTGATCCTGATCGCCTGGCCGTGGCCATCTCTGCTGCCGGAATGTGGTTGACCGAGGACGGCGGGCGCTCCTGGAAGCGCGGGAATACCGGCCTGAACCCCCGGTACATCCCTGAGGAGGCCCTCCAGGACGAGAACTCCGGCCGCTGCGTTCATCACGTGGAGCGGTCGCGCTCCCGTCCGGAGCGTCTGTTCATGCAGTTCCACGGCGGGGTGTACCGCTCCGATGACGCCGGGGAGAGCTGGAACGACATCGGCTCCGGGCTGCCCTCGGACTTCGGCTTCCCTCTCATGGTGGACCCGGCTGATCCCGACAGCGCCTACGTCATCCCGCTGGTGGCCGACATGGATCGGGTCACGCCGGAGGGTCAGGTCAGGGTTTATGAGACTCGGGACGCCGGCGCCAGCTGGAGCCCCAAGGGGGACGGGCTGCCCAATCGCGACGCCTATCTGACCGTCCTGCGCCAGGCCTTCCAGCGGGCCGGTGAGGGCTCGGAGCTGGAGCTTTATTTCGGCGCCACCTCCGGAGAGGTGTTCGGCTCGGGCGACGCCGGCGGCTCCTGGGCCACGGTGGCCTCGCGGCTGCCTCCCGTGTTCTCGGTGGCCGCCAGCCGCTGAGCCCACGCCAGCAGCTGGCGCGATTGCTCGTCGGTGAGGCCGGTGGCGGGATCGGTCCAGATCAGCAGGGTGGGCCCCGGCCGGCGCTGGGCCCACTCGCGCGTGCGCTCGTCATGGCCGTCGTCTATCCAGGCCACCGGCCTGGAGGGTCCGGCATGGCGCTCCACCGCCTCGAGCTTCCAGTGGCAGCTGCCCGGAGCCGCCACTCCTGACAGCTCCAGATAGGGCCAGGGGCCGGGAAGCCCCAGGGCATGGGGGAGGTACTCGTTGGCCTTCTCCTCCCAGCCGGTGCACCACATCGGCTCATACCACCGGCTCAGCTCCAGCAGGTGTGCGCCGACGGCCATTGACAGGTAGTGGGCGATCCCGTCCACGATCTGAAACTTGCCGTCAGGAGGTCGCTTGTGGTCGAAGCCGAATAGCGAGATCACCCCGTCCACGTCTATGAGGAGGAGCGGCCTAGCCACGGCTGAGGGTTCTAGCGCGATGCATAGCTCTTCTTTACAGAAGCACAGCACACTGGGAGACGCATGAAACCGGGCAGGTGGCGCGAGCGCCTAGTAGATCTGCTGTACTTGGCGCCCGCGGGTTCAAGCCGGCTCGTTGCGCTGCCGAGTCATAGCGGGAGGCAGCGCTCCAAACGGTCGCCCCGCATTCCAGGTCCCATGTAATGACTCTTGTTCTCGGCATATTGCTCGCTGTGCTCTGCGCACTGGCCACCAACGTGGGCTTTCTGTACAAGCATCGCGGGGCCTGCGCTGCTCCCGCCGTGGACATCCGCCGCCCCATCCGCTGCGCTCGCTCGCTGTTCGCGTCTCCGCTGTTCGCCATCGGAATGGCCATCGCCGTCGGAGCGTGGGTTTTCCACGTTGCGGCGATGTCGATTGCCCCGCTGTCGCTCGTCCAGTCCGTGCTGGCCGGGGGAGTGGTGCTGCTGGCCGTCATGGCCGAGCGCCTGTTCGGTCTGAAGATCGGCCGGCGGCAGTGGGCCGGTCTGGCACTGACCGCCGTGGGCCTCATCCTCCTCGGGGTGACCCTTCCGGGCACCCACGGCGCGGAGGCCCGCTTCTCGGTGCCGGCCATGATCGGATTCGAGGGCGGGCTGATCATCGGCGGAACGCTCCTGATCATGGGCCCCAGGATCGGTGCCCCCCGCCACCACCATGGGTTCATGCTGGGGGCAGCGGCCGGGATCCTGTTCGGCGTCTCAGATGTGGCCATCAAGGCCATCTCGGGCCTGATCAGCACCGGGGGCCTGATGGGCCTCGTCACACCGTGGACGCTGATCTGTGTGATGGCCTCGGTGGTTGCTTTCTACGCCTCGGCCAAGGGGCTTCAGGACGGGCAGGCCGTGCCCGTAATCGCCGTGACCGGCACGGCGGCCAACGTGTCCGGGATCGTGGGCGGAATCATCGTTTTCGGCGAGCCGCTGTCCGGCAACCCCGCCCTGCTGGTCGTGGAGTGTCTGGCGTTCGCCCTGGTCCTCCTGGCCGCATGGCTCATGCCGGCCCCGGTGCGGGCGGTGGCCGGCGGCCGCCTCGGCGCCGCAGCGCCCGTCTAGCCACAGGCTCCAAGCACCAAAGCGCCCCGGATACCGGATGGCGCCGCGCTAGGGTTTCAGGCGTGCGGTCCCACGTGAAGGACGCACGCTGAGCGCCGGGAACGGCGCCCTGACGAGAGGAGCGCGATGGCCAGCACCAAGGACGCACTGCAGGCTCAGGGTTCGAGCCTCCAGGACTCCGCCCGAGCTCACCTGTGGATGCACTTCACGCGCATGGGGGCATACGCGGAGCATGAGATTCCGATCATCGTCCGGGGCGAGGGCTGCTACGTGTACGACGAGCACGGCCGGCGCTACCTGGACGGCCTCTCGGCGCTGTTCTGCGTGAACATCGGGCACGGCCGGGCGGATGTCGTGCAGGCCGGCGTGGAGCAGGCCCGTGATCTGGGCTTCTACACCACCTGGTCCTATGCCCACCCGCCGGCCATCCAGTTGGCCGAGCGCGTGGCCTCGCTGGCCCCGGGAGATCTGAACCGCGTGTTCTTCACCAGCGGTGGCAGCGAGGCCGTGGAGTCCGCGCTGAAGCTCGCCAGGCAGTACTTCAAGGTCACCGGCAAGCCGAACAAGTACAAGCTGATCGCGCGGGAGATCGCCTACCACGGAGCCAGCATGGGCGCGCTCTCGGCCACCGGCGTGACGGGCCTGCGTCAGCCGTTTGAGCCGCTGACCCCCGGAGGGGTCCATGTCCCCAACACCAACGCCTATCGCCTCCCGCCCGGGTGGTCTGAGGCTCACCTGGCCGAGACGATCGCCGAGAAAATCGAGTTCGAGGGGCCGGACACCGTGGCCGCGGTGATCCTGGAGCCGGTGCAGAACGCCGGCGGCTGCTTCACGCCCCCGGACGGTTACTTCGAGCGCGTGCGCGAGATCTGCGACGAGTACGACGTGCTGCTGATCTCCGACGAGGTGATCTGCGCCTGGGGCCGGTTGGGCGAGTGGTTCGGCGCTCAGCGCTACGGCTACCAGCCGGACATCATCACTGTGGCCAAGGGGATCACGAGCGCGTATGCGCCGATGGGCGCCGTGATCGCCTCCGACCGGGTCGCCGAGCCGTTCCTGCACGGCGACAACACCTTCACGCACGGGTTCACGTTCGCCGGCCATCCCGTCTGCGCGGCGATCGCCCTGGCCAACATCGACGTGCTCGAGAGCGAGGGTGTGATCGAGAACGTCCGGGCGAACGAGGGCGCGTTCCGCGAGATGCTCGATTCGCTGCGCGATCTGCCGATCGTCGGCGACGTGCGCGGCGCCGGCTACTTCCACGCGATCGAGCTGGTCAAGGACAAGGAGACCAAGGAGTCCTTCGACGATGAGGAGTCCGAGACGCTGCTGCGGGGGTTCCTGTCCGGTGAGCTCTACCGCCGCGGCCTGATCTGCCGCGCCGACGACCGCGGCGATCCGGTGATCCAGCTCTCGCCGCCGCTGATCGCCGGGCCTGAGCAGTTTGAGGAGATAGAGCAGATCCTGCGGCCGATCCTGACCGAGGCCGGGGAGCGCATGCACAGGCACCGCGGGCACGCCTACGGATACGTCGAGCGCATGGGGACGTGAAGGTCGGCGTACCCACCGAGGTCAAGCCGGACGAGTACCGGGTGGCGCTCACTCCCGCCGGGGTGCGCGAGCTCGTCGACACCGGCCATGAGGTGATCGTCCAGGCGGGAGCGGGAGACGGCTCGGCCATCGAGGACCAGGCTTACGTGGCCCAGGGTGCGACGATCGCGGCAAGCGCCGAGGAGGTTTTCAGGGCGGCGGAGCTGATCGTGAAGGTCAAGGAGCCCCAGCCGGAGGAGGTGCGGTTGCTGGAGCCTCGGCACATCCTGTTCACCTACCTCCACCTGGCCGCCGACGCCGAGCTGACCAAGGGATTGATGGCCTCAGGCGCCACCTGCGTCGCCTACGAGACGGTGGAGGACGATCGAGGAAGGCTGCCCCTGCTGGCCCCCATGTCAGAGGTGGCGGGGAAGATCGCCACCCAGGCCGGCGCCTTCATGCTCGAAAAGCCGCTGGGAGGGCGGGGGATCCTCCTCGGCGGCGTCCCCGGGGTGGCCGGGGCCAACGTGATGATCATCGGAGGCGGGGTTGTGGGAATGAACGCCGCCTTCATCGCGATCGGCATGGAGGCCACCGTGTTCGTCTATGACCGCAACATCGACCGACTCCGGGAGCTGGACGTGGCCCTGGGGGGCCGGGCGGACACGTGCTTCTCCTCGACCCTGTCCGTGGAGGAGCGCCTGCGGGACGCCGACCTGGTTATCGGCGCGGTGCTGGTTCATGGCGCGCGCGCCCCCCACGTTGTGACGCGAGCCCAGCTCGGCCTGATGAAGCGCCACGCGGTTCTGGTCGATGTGTCGATCGACCAGGGCGGCTGTTTTGAGACCTCACGACCCACCACCCACTCCGACCCCACCTACGAGGTCGACGGAATCACCCACTACTGCGTCACCAACATGCCCGGGGCCGTCCCCATCACCTCCACGTACGCGCTGACCAACGCCACGATTCCCTACGTCCTCCATGTGGCCGGCTCCGGAGTCCGCGGAGCGATCGCCGAGAACCCGGGTCTGCGGCTGGGGGTCAACGTGGCCGGCGGCCAGGTGACGTACGCCCCGGTGGCCGAGGCGGTTGGGGTGGCGGCGGCCACGGTCGAAGACGGGCTTGGCTGAGCCGGCCTCCATTTGACTTGACCTCACGGGCCTGAGAGGATCGCCCCGTTAGGGGCAATTCAAGGAGGGCAATATGCGCAAGGGGATCTGGGCGGCCGTGGTCGCTGCAATTGGACTTTCGGGTGCCGGAGTGGCACTGGCCGGAGCGCCGGCGACAAACTCGAAGGGATACTTCATCGATCTGAGCGTGAGGGTGTCGCCACCGATCGCCGGCACCCCGGGGCATCCAAGAGGGGTGGGACTCGAATTCGATTCCTTCGACGGCAACCGGATCGATGGCAACCGCCAGGAAGTCAATCCGTCGATCATCGCCCGCTTCGGTAGCGGCTTCAAGGTAAACGGCGCCAAGTTCCCGGCCTGCCAGCTCCAGCTCAAGAAGTTCTCCATGTGTTCGAAGGCTGACCAGATCGGCACCGGAAGTGCCGAGGCCTCGTTCCCGGGTAAGAACGGCGCTCCCCCGAGCTTCATCAGCGCGAATCTTGTGGCCTACAACGGCAGCCCGTATCACGGTCACCGCACGCTGATCATTCAGGCCGTGATCAATGGCAAACCAACTGTTGAGCTCGACTTCACGGTGACGAACTCGTCCACCGGACCCTGGGGGGTCACGTTCAGCAGCATCCCCACTCCGGGGGTCGGCGCGTCCGTGACGCTCACGAAGTTCGCGCTGAAGATCCCGGACGACTCACGGGTGGTGCACGGGTCCAAGATCCACCTGATCACCGCCCCGAACACCTGCCACCGGTTCTGGAAGTTCGAACAGGAGAACACCTTCCAGCACGGACCTCCGCTGATCGCCACCGACACCGAGGCCTGCACGTCCCGGTGACCTAACAGGGCCGCCGGATCCTGGCCTGGGAGGGCTCAGCCGTGCCTGGCTGGCCCTCCTGACAGGATGTAGCGGATGGACTCCAGGAAGGGAATCGAGCTCTCCGAGGTGACGGGGCTGCTCGGGTCGCGCGCCGACGAGGCCATGGCCCTCAACCAGCGCTACCTGAACCCCCAGCTGGGGCGGGTGGTCCAGACACTTGGGTTCGATCGCGACTGGGTGCGGGGCGAGGGCGCGCACTTAATTGATCGAACTGGTGCACGATACCTCGACCTCCTCTCCGGCTACGGCGTCTTCTCGCTGGGCCGAAACCACCCCTACGTCAAGAGTCAGCTCCAGGCGGTGCTGGCGGCGGACACGCCGAGCCTGCCCCAGCTGGGCATCTCGACGCTGGCCGGCGTGCTTGGAGAGGAGCTCATCTCCCGAACCCCCTCCTCACTGGAGACCGTGGTGCTGACCAGCTCAGGCACCGAGTCCGTGGAGGCGGCCATCAAGCTGGCCCGGGCGGCCACGCGGCGGCCCCGGCTGGTCTACTGCCAGCGGGGCTTTCATGGGCTCACGCTGGGATCGCTGTCGGTCAACGGCAACGAGGAGTTCCGGGAGCGTTTCGGCCCCCTGCTGCCCGGATGTGAGGAGGTGCCGTTCGGGGACCTCGATGCCCTGGCCCGCGAGCTCCGCCGGGGTGACGTGGCCGCGTTCGTGGTGGAGCCGGTTCAGGGCAAGGGCGTGTACCTGGCGCCCCCGGGATACCTGGAGGGCGCGCAGGAGCTCTGCCGGCAGACGGGAACGCTGCTGATCGCCGACGAGGTCCAGACCGGGCTGGGGCGCACCGGGAGGTTCCTGGCCTCCGAGCACTGGGGCATCGAGCCGGACCTCGTCACGCTGTCCAAGGCCCTATCCGGCGGATACGTGCCGCTGGGGGCGGTGTTGGCCTCCCGGAAGGTGTTCAAGGGCACGTTTGACTCGATGGAGCGAAGCGTCGTCCACGGATCGACGTTTGGTGGTGGCGACCTGGCGGCTGCGGCCGGGCTGGCCACGCTCCAGGTGCTGGACAACGAGCGCCTGACCGAGCGTGCCGAGCGGCTGGGAGCGCTGCTGATGGAGCTCACCGGCCCGCTGGTGGAACGCTTCGACATCGTTCGGGACGTCAGGGGCCTGGGTCTGATGTGGGCCATCGAGCTGGGGCCACCCGCCGGCCGGGCCGCCCGGGCCGTGTGGGACGCCATCGAACGTCGTCAGCCAGGGCTGTTCGCGCAGATGGTGATCATCCCGCTGTTCCGCCGGCACCGGATCCTGACCCAGGTGGCCGGCCATCACATGAACGTGGTGAAGGTGCTGGCTCCGCTGGTGATCGAGGAGAGCGAGCTGCGGCGTTTTGTCGACGCGCTGACCGATGTTCTCCAGGACGTCGAGCGCCGGCTCTTCCGCCGTTACGCCGGGTTGGGTTTGGAGCTCGGCCGCCGCAGCCTGACGGCGCGCTAGGTCTCTAGGTCTGGATCAGCGCTCGCAGCGACTGCTTGAGCGAGCGCGTGGAGGCCATGACCGCCGTGGGCTCATAGCCGCAGTGGGCCATGCAGTTCTCGCACCGAGGATCGCGACCCCGGCCGTACTTCTCCCAGTCCGTGGTCTCCAGCAGCTCCTTGTAGGTCTTGGCGTAGCCGTCGGCCATCAGGTAGCACGGCCGCTGCCAGCCAAACAGCGAGTAGCTGGGGATGCCCCACGGTGTGCACTGGTAGTCGACCTTCCCCTCCAGGAAGTCCAGGAACAGCGGCGAGTGGTTCAGACGCCAGCGCTTGCGCCGGCCATCGGCAAACGCCTTCTGGAAGAGCTCGTGGGTCTGGCGCACGCCCAGGAAATGCTCCTGGTCCGGGGCCTTCTCATACGCGTATGCCGGTGAGATCATCATCTGGTCGACCTGGAGTTCGTCGTTCAGGTAGTCGAGCACCTGGCGCACCGTCTCAGGCGAATCGTGGGTGAAGAACGTCGTGTTGGTGGTCACCCGGAAGCCGCGGGCCTTGGCGGCCTTGATCGCTGCGACCGCCTTATCGAACACGCCGTCCCGGCACACCGAGTCGTCGTGGCGCTCGCGCAGCCCGTCCATGTGCACCGCCCAGGCGAAGTACGGCGAGGGCTTGAACTTGTCCAGCTTGCGCTCCATGAGCAGCGCGTTGGTGCACAGGTAGACGAACTTCTTCCGGGCGATGAGCTCGCGGACGATCTCGTCGATCTCGGGGTGGATCAGCGGCTCCCCCCCGGCGATCGACACCATCGGCGCTCCGCACTCCTCGATCGCGCCCACGGCCTGCTCCACGGGCATCCGGCGGCGCAGGACATGCTCGGGATGCTGGATCTTGCCGCAGCCGGCGCATTCCAGGTTGCACTGGAACAGCGGCTCCAGCTCCACCAGCAGGGGGAACTTTTCACGGCGGCGCAGCCTTTGGCTTGCCAGGTAGCCGGCCATCTTGATCGACTGTCGCATCGGTACGGGCACGTTTACCTCCCGGAACGAACTTCAGGTGGAAGCTTAAAGCGGATCTCCTCCCGGGCCACAGTGCGCTCGGAAACCGTGACAGGGCCGAGCCCCTCCAGGGCCCGGATGACCTCTTCTACCAGCTCCTCCGGCGCGGAGGCGCCCGCGGTCAACCCTACAGTGCCGACGCCCTGGAGGCGCCCGGGTGGAATCTCCCCTCCGTCCTCCACCAGCAGCGCGGGGCAACCCGCCCGCTCTGACACCTCCACCAGCCGCCGAGAATTGGACGAGTTCCCTGATCCGACGACCAGCACGAGGTCGCACTCGGCGGCGAGGGCCCGCACCGCGTCCTGGCGGTTCTGGGTGGCGTAACAGATGTCGCTGGAAGCCGGCCCGACAACGGCGGGGAAGCGGGCCCGCAAGGCATCCACCACGCCTTCCGTATCGTCGACGGCCAGAGTGGTCTGAGTCAGGTAGGCCACACGCTTGGGGTCCTGTACCTCCAAGTGGTCTATGTCGTCGGTGCTGGAGATCACGTGCATGCGCTCAGGGGCCTCGCCCAGCGTGCCGTCGACCTCCTCATGGCCCTCATGGCCCACCAGCACGATGTCAAACCCATTCTGAGCGAACCGCCGCGCCTCGGCGTGCACCTTCGCCACCAGCGGACAGGTGGCGTCGATCACTTCCAGACCCCGCTCAGCCGCCTCTCGGCGCACGGCGGGTGAGACGCCGTGGGCGGAGAAGATCACGGTGGCTCCCCGCGGCACCTCGCACAGCTCCTCCACGAACACCGCCCCCCGCTGCTCCAGGTCGGCCACCACGTGTGAGTTGTGGACGATCTGCTTGCGCACGTAGATCGGAGCCCCCCGTTCCTGAAGGGCTCGCTCCACGATCTCGACCGCACGCTCCACGCCGGCGCACGAGGCCCGGGGCGAGGCCAGCAGGAGCTCGCGCGGCCTCAGCGCTCCCGCCCATTCCTCCACCAGCCCGCAGGCCCGCCGGAGCGTGCGATAGGCGGTGGCCGCGGCGGCCAGCGTGCGGAGCGGCCGGTACAGCTCGTGGCGTGAGGTGTCCATGACCACCCGCAGCGTGACCAGCGGCTGACCTCCGACGGCCGAGGCGAGCCACGCCGATTCCATGTCCACGGCCAACGCGCCGGATCGGTGAAGTGCCTGGCGGCGCGCCCCCCAGACGAGCCGCTGGGTGGAGGCGATCGGACCCTGACGTACGCGGAAGCCGGCTCGCCGCAGCAGCCCGGCCAGGATCGTCGTGTCATCGCAGACCGTGGTTCCCGTGGGCCCGCGTAGCTCGGTGGGCAGGACGATGTCGCCCGGCTCAAGCTCTGGATCCAGCGCCCCGCAGAAGCCGGCGATCATCACGGGGCTGTCCGCGGCCTGGCGAGCCAGCTCGGCCGACCGGGCGGACCGCCGCGGACCCATTCCGGTCCGGTGGACGCGCGCCCACGGGGCGCCGCCTCTGACGGCCGAGGCCTCTACCGAGAGGGGGGCCAGGACGAGCAGATCGGGCACGCCGCTTCTCACGCGTGCGGTCATATCAGGCTCCCAGCGAATTCGGGTGACCGAGCGGCGCGGGCCAGTCCCGGCGGGGCGGCCAGCGTTCCCATGACCTCACGAGCGGCCGCCAGCCCGCTTCGCACGGCGCCCTCCATCGTGGCCGGCCAGTCTGTCGCCGTGAAGGCACCGGCCAGCGCCAGGCCGGGGAGCCCGGTTCGCGTCGGCGGCCGGAGCGCCCGGGCACCCGGTCCGGCCCGGAACGTCGCCGCATGCTCGCGCGTGACGAAGAAGTTCTCCACCCGCGCGCCCCGCGCCGCGGGTAGGAGTTCGCCCAGGGCCGTGACGTAGCGCTCGCGGAGCCGCTCGGCTTCCATGCCCAGCTCGGTCTCCGCCGCCGAGAGCGAGATCGCCAGGTATTGACCACGGTCAAGCCCGCTGCTCTCGGTGCGATCGAAGAACCACTGTACGGGCGTCCTGACCCCGGCCGCGAAGGGCAGGTCGGTCACCTTCCGGTCGAACATGACGTGCAGATTGACGATCGGCGAGCTGCCCAGTTGCCGCAGCATAATGGGCTCCACCCCGGCACCGTCCGGGATCAGGCGGGCCAGCCGCTCCGGTTGCACCGCCAGGATGACCGCGGGGGCCCGCACAGCGGGCGCGCCGCTGACCTCCACCCGGAAGGCGCCCGGGACGGCGGTCACGCCGGTCACCCCGCGGCGAAGATGGATCTGGACGCCGGCGGCGGTCAGGGCCCTGGCGGCCGCGCGGTCGTGGATCTCCGACAGCGGCACGCGGGCGTAGCCGACATCGGAAGCGCTCCGGTCCTCCAGCAGCCCGACCCGGAACACCTGTGCTGCCTGAGCCAGCGAGGCGTCGCCCGGGGCCAGGTTCAGCGTCGGACGCGCGATCAGGTCCCAAACCGCGTCGATGGCGGTATCGCTCTGACCGTGCTCGGCCAGCCAGTCACCGAACGACCGGGCATCGGCAGCCGGATCATCAGGATCCACCCGCCGCATCGCCTGCATGGCCCGGGCCACGGCCAGCCGATCACGCAGCGGGACCAGGTGGTAGCGCGCCAGCGCGCCGGCCAGGTGCAGGGGGGCAGGCAGCCCGGACCGACGCAGCGAGGCCTGGTTTCCGCCGGGGGCCAGGACCGGTATGTTCAGGCGGTCCTGGAGGGTCACGCAATCGATCGCCGCGATCTCCTCCAGAAGCTGCCGGTAGGCCGTGCAGCAGCGCAGAAAGACGTGCTGCCCGTTGTCGACCGAGATGCCGTCGCGTACGAACGAGTAGGCGGCTCCGCCCAGGCGTCCCCGGCTCTCCAGCAGGGTTACCGCTGCGCCCCCGCGGGCACATTCCAGGCTGGCCGCGATACCCGCCAGCCCCCCTCCGATGACGATCACCTGCCGCTGGCTCATCCCACCGCCTCGGCCATCTCGGCCGGGACCGCGTTCTGCGCCGTGGGGCGCCGCGGGGCCTGGCGTCCGGACATGCTGCGCGCCGCCACCCACGCCTTCTCCCACGCGGGCAGCGAGACCCGGCGATCCAGAACGGCGGTGGGCTCCAGCGAGATGCGCTCCAGGATGCCCCGGTAGATCCCGGTCATGGCCAGCACGCAGGCTGCGCTGCGCCTGTCCAGCTGCTCCACGAGCGCCAGCCCGCGGTCGAACCATTGGCCGGCCCGGTCGGCCTCAAAGCGGATGAGGTCGGCCGCCTGCCGCGGGGAGAGGTCCTCCAGCCTCGGCGCTCCGAATCGCCTCAGATCCTCCATCGGCAGGTAGACGCGCCCGCGCTGGCGATCCTCCTCGATATCTCGCAGGACGTTCGTGAGCTGCATGGCCACCCCCAGATCGTCCGCCAGCTCGGCGGCGTCCGGCCGGTCGGGGTGAGCCGGTCCACGCGCCCCCGATCCGCCGAAGATGGCCAGGCACAGGCGCCCGATCGAGCCTGCGACGTGCCGGCAGTAGGCCAGCAGCTCGTCGAAGGTCTCGAAGCGGGTGCCCAGCACGTCCTGCTCCACGCCCTCCACCAGGCTCGCCAGGGCTTCCACCGGGAGGTCGTACACCCGAACCGCATGCGCCAGGGCGACCGAGACGGGATCAGCCGGGTCTCCCGGCGCACCGGAGGCCAGCGCGGACAGGAGCGCGCGCTCGTCTGTCAGCGCCCGGAGTGCAAGTGCCCGATCCAACCCGTCATCGCCGATGTCGTCGACGCGCCGAGCAAATGCGTATACCGCGCTCATGGCCTGACGCTTGGGCGGCGGCAGCAGCCGGATGCCGTAGAAGAAGTTGGCCGCCTCCAGGCGCGTGATCTCCTCGCAGCGCCGGTAGGCGTGCTCGACCTCGATCGCGGGCATCCTCCTCATCTGCCGGTCACTCCCGGGGCTGTTTGCGACGTCGTCATTTCCCCATCACCGCCCTGGCGAACGCCCTGGCGAAGCTCCGACCGGACCGTGCGGGGGCGGGGTGAAGGCAGACATCGTATGACGCGCGGGCGACCGCGTCCAGCGCGGCGCGCCCTCCCGCCACGAAGGAGGCCAGGGCCAGCCGGGGCCGGGCCGGAAGCGTCCTGGCCAGGGGCGCCCCGGCATCGAGCAGGGTCCGCGCTCGCGCGCTTTCGAAGGACAGCAGCTCCCTCAGCGCGGGACTGGCCGTGGCCGCGCCCAGATCACCCTCGGGACAGCCGAGGCGCTCCATATCCGCCTGGGGCATATAGACGCGTCCCCGGGAATAGTCCTCGGCCACGTCCTGGATGTGCTCGACGACCTGGAGCCCGGCACAGATCGACTCTGACTGGGCCAAACGCTCTCCGGTGGCCGCCCCGAACACGTGCAGAACGAGCTCCCCGACGGGAGCCGCCGACAGGCGGCAGTAGCCCAGCAGCTGCTCGAACGTCTCGTAGCGCGTCACGGTCTGGTCCTGACGGTTGGCCTGGACCAGAGACCGGAATGGGCGCTCGGGCAACGGATCTCTTTTGATCACCGCCGCCAGCGAGCGCATCGCGGGATGGTCCGGGACCTGGCCCGTGAACACGCGATCCAGCTCGGCATCAAGCCAGTTCAGGAGCTCGCCGCGATCACGGGTCGGCGTCCCAATCGTTGAGTCCGTGGGGCCGGTGTCCAAAGCCTCGTCGCCCACATCGTCGATGAGCCGGGCCACCCCGTACACGGCCAGGAGCTGACGTCGCTGGCCGCGGGGAAGGAACCGGCTGGCCACGGGGAAGTTCTCCTCCGGGGCCTGGGCCATCACGGCCTCGTATTTCGGAGCCGATGCGGTGGCGCTCATTTGGCGCACCGACCCAGGGCCATGATCGGGAACACGAGCCGGTAGAGGTGGTAGTTGATGTAGAAGTCCGACGGGAACCCTGTGCCGGTGAACTGAGGCTCGTCCCAGGTACCGTCGTCGCGCTGGGTCTCGATCAGCCAGCCGACCCCGCGGTCCACCGCCGGCGAGCGTTCTCCCGCTGCGTGCAGGGCCAGCAGAGCCCAGGCCGTCTGGGAGGCTGTGCTGTCGCCCCGTCCAATCCAGCTCGGGTCGTCGTAGGAGCGGCAGTCCTCGCCCCAGCCGCCGTCGCCATTCTGGTGCGCCTCGAGCCAGCGGACGGCCCTTCTGATGGGCGGCGAGCCTGGATCCACGCCGGCAGCGACCAGCGCCGGAACCCCGGCGCCGGTGCCATAGACATGGTTGACCCCCCAGCGCCCAAACCACGAGCCGTCCGGCTCCTGGGCTCGCAGCAGCCACTCCAGGCCGCGCTGGGCGGCCGGAACCTCGCTGCCGCCCAGGGCGGCCAGCATCTCCAGAGCGTGGGCCGTCACGTCGGCGGACGGCGGATCGATCACCTCGCCGAAGTCGCAGAAGGGTAGGTCCCGGATCAGCTCGCGACAGTTGTCGGCGTCGAACGCCGCCCAGCCTCCGTCCGAGCTCTGCATCCCCTCCAGCCAAGCCGTGGCCCGGTCCACGGCTCCGCGCAGGCGAACCGGGTCAGGATGCTCGACCCGGAGCAGAGCCAGCACCACCTCGGCGGTGTCGTCCACGTCCGGGTAGTTGACGTTCTCGAACTCGAACGCCCAGCCGCCCGGCGCCAGGCCAGGCCGTCGGACCGACCAGTCTCCTCTGGCCACGATCTCCTCGCCCAGCAGCCAGTCGGCAGCCCTGATCACCGCCGGGTGGTCACCGGGCGTCTCGGCATCCGACAGAGCGACAATCGCCAGCGCCGTATCCCACACGGGCGATTGACAGGCCTCCAGGCGCCGGGTGGAGTCCTCGATGGTGAACGCCTCCAGGCCCTCCAGCCCCCGCGTCATGACCGGGTGGTCAAGCCCGTAGCCCCGCAGGTGCAGGGCCATGAGCGAGTACACCCACGGTGGCTGGATCCCTCCCCAGGAGCCGTCGGCCTCCTGGCGGTCGGCTATCCAGCGCTCGGCCCGACTCAGGGCCAGCTCACGCAACCAGCGCAGCGGGCGACGGTGATAGACGTGCAGAATCCGGTCCAAAGCCAGCAGCGCTCGGTCGGTCATCGACCGGGGCGCCGGGGGCGACCACGGGGCGGGTCCTCGCAGCTCCTCGAGCCCGAACGGGAGCGGGCGCACCGGCCGGTACGTGAGCACCACGGTCAGGGCCACGACCGTCTGGCGGGCCCAGCACGCGAAGTCGTAGGCATTCAGCGGAAACCATTCCGGCAGGATCATCAGCTCCGGCGGCAGCACCGGCACGTGCTCCCAGGGCCAGGCGCCGAACAGAGCCAGCCAGATGTGCGTGAACACGCGAGCCTTCTCCAGGCCGCCCTGGGCCCTGGCGAAGGCGCTGGCCGCCTGCATGTGCGCCTCCTGGGGCGAGTCCCCGGCCAGCCGGAGGGCGACGTAGGCCTCGATCGTCGTGGACAGGTCACCGGGACCTCCCCAGAACTTGCTCCACGAACCGTCGGTCCGCTGCTGTGACCGGATCCAGCGCGCCGAGCGCTCGGTGGCCTCTGCCTCGCGGATCCCCAGGAACTCCCGGAGCAGGAGGTCCTCGGCATCCATGGTCACGTTGGTCTGGAGCTCGCCCTTCCACCAGCCCTCGGGATGCTGGAGCGAGAGCAGGTGATCACGGGCGCGGGCCAACGCGGCCGCGGCCGGGCTCCTCGCCCCGTTCGCCCCAGGCCCCGCGGGCGCGGAAACGGGGTCCTCGCGCGCGGAAACGGGGTCGTCTTCCTGCTCACCCGGGATCTCGGGCGGGGCCTCGCTAGTCGATGCCACAGGGCGATGCATAACCCGATGATTTGCGCCGTATCGCTGGTCTGGTTGTGCTGAGCTCAGGATGACGGCGGAGCCGCCGCGTGATCGTAGCTAGCATGACAGGGCGGCAGCGGCCCCGCGCTCCGGGGACGTCAGCGCCGCGACACGCCTTCAGGAGGCGGTCATCGGGGTCAGACCGCGCCGCTGCAGTTCGTCCAGGATGGCCGGCACAGCGGCGGCGGTGTTCCGGTGGGATCCGGACGAGCTGTACCAGTCGGCGTCATGCAGCAGGATCACGTCCCCCGGGGTCAATCCTGCGGTGGCGAGCGCCGAGATCCGCTCCGCCGACCACCTGGCTCGCCAGTCTCGGCCCCACCTGGACCACAGAAGGGGCGTCAGGCCCCGCCGCCGAACGGCGGCCAGCCCGGGCAGCGTGAACACGCCGTATGGGGGGCGGTAGTGGATGAGCGCCTCACCGCACACGCCGGAGATGACCTCGATGGCGTGATCCAGGTCAGCGGCGAAGGCTTGCGGGGTCAGTCGCATCTGGTTGCGATGCCGGTAGCCGTGGACGGCCACCTCGTGGCCCTCCTGGACGATCTCCGCGGCCAGCGTCGGATACCGCTCGACCTGCTCGCCCACCAGGAAAAAGGTCGCCCGGGCATGTCTCTCGCGAAGCGCGTTCAGCACGGCGGGGGTGCCCTCCGGATGCGGACCATCGTCGAATGTCAGGGCCACCCCCGCCCGGCCCCGAAGCGCGAGCGGGACGCCCAGAACCCGGGCCACAGGCGCCCAGTGGACGGCCAGGCCGGGCCCGCACCACACGGCGGCGCCGCCCACGACGGCTGCCGTTGACAGTGCCGGCGGCGGGACCATGAGCGATCCGACTCCAGAGCGCATACCTGTCGCGGTTAGGCTGACCCTGATGCCAGCCGAGTCCACCTCCTCGGAGAGCCTTGCCACCGTACTGGACTTCCAGCGCCGGACGACTGAGCTGGTGGCCGACGAGGTGCTGGACATCGATGAGGGGTGGATTGCCCGGACTCCGTCGCTGTCCGACGTGTGGTCCCTGAACCACGTGCGCGTCGATCGCCCGATCGCGTACGAGCAGGCCGAGATTCTGTGCCGGCGATATCTGCCGCCGCGGTTCGACCAGCTCTATGTGGACGACCAGGCGGGTGGGGAGAGCCTGGCGGAGGAATTCCGCGATCAGGGGTGGGAGATCGACGTGGAGGTGCACTCGGTTCTGGTGCGCAGTCCGGATCGGCCCCCCGGAGCAGTGGACATCATCGAGCCAGGGGAGGATGAGACGCTGGCCCTCATGGAGCGATGGCTGGCCGAGGACGAGACCCTTCACCTGACCGAGGAAGGCCTCCGCCAGCTCGTGGTGAGCAACCGCCTCACCTGGCGAGCTCGCCACGCTCGCCGGCTGGGCGTGCGGGGGCCGGGCGGCGAGCTGGTGGCGATGACGCTGGTCTTCTCGGACGGACAGGTGGCGCAGGTGGAGGACGTGTACACCGTGCCCGAGGCCCGGGGTCATGGCCACGCCCGTGCGCTGGTCACCCGGGCGGCCGAGCTGGCGCGAGGGGCGGGCCACGAGCTGACATTCATCGTCGCCGACGACAACGACTGGCCCAAGGAGCTCTACGCCAAGGTGGGCTTTGAGGCGGTGGGGCGAACCTGGCTGCTGCATCGCCCCCTGAGCAGGTAGCCGAAAGCGCGCGGCTGCGGCGAATCCGAGCCCATGGCCGGCCCGGCGCCCCCTGCTACGCTGCCCCTCGAATGCCGACCACAAGCCAACTGATCCGCAAGGGCCGCACGACCCCGAAGAAGAAGCTGGCCACGCCCGGACTCAAGTCGGGCAAAGGCCGCAAGAAGCGCGTGGCCGCGCCGCAGCGGCGCGGAGTGTGCACCCGGGTCTACACCACGACCCCCAAGAAGCCGAACTCGGCGCTGCGCAAGGTGGCGCGTGTCCGGCTGACCAACGGAATGGAAGTCGGCGCCTACATCCCCGGTGAGGGGCACAACCTTCAGGAGCACTCGGTGGTGCTCGTCCGGGGCGGCCGAGTCAAGGATCTTCCCGGTTTCCGTTACAAAGTCATCCGGGGCACGCTTGATGCGGCGGGCGTGGGGGACCGCAAGAAGGCGCGTTCCCAGTACGGCGTGAAGGCCAAGTGAGGGCTTCCAGCTAGTGCCCCGCCGCGCCGCCGCCCAGATCAGGCCGGTACCCGCCGACCAGATCTACCACAACAGGCTGGTCCAGCAGGTGGTCAACAAGGTCATGCTGGACGGCAAGAAGTCCGTGGCCGAGAAGATCGTCTACGACGCGCTGGCCATTCTGGCCGAGCGCACGGGCCGCGATCCCGTGGAAGAGCTAGAGGCCGGGATCAAGGCGCTGACGCCCGTCCTGGAGGTCCGCTCGAGGCGGGTGGGCGGCGCCACCTACCAGGTTCCGGTGGAGGTTCCGCCGCGGCGCTCCCGAACCCTCGCCGTTCGCTGGCTGGTCGGGTTCGCCCGCAACCGGCGGGAGAAGTCGATGGCGCAGCGCCTGGCCAACGAGCTGCTCGACGCCCAGCAGCAGCAGGGCGCCGCCTACAAGCGCAAGGACGACATCTACCGCATGGCCCAGGCGAACAAGGCGTTCGCCCACTATCGCTGGTAGGGCGGGCACGGTCGGGTAGGGCTGCCGCGGCCGGGTAGGGCGGCCGCGGTCGGCGTTGGGCGGCCGCGGTCGGCGTTGCGCGGAGCGCGCCGTGCTCCTCTGCCGTGGGCGGTGGCCGCCGGGTGTCCGCCAGCGCGGGAACTCTGCCAGCGCGGGAACTCTGGCGAATTCGGTGACATATCGTCACTGGAATCGCCATCGGTCGGGTTACCGGGCGGCGTGCCTGGGGTGCGCGGGCGAGGAGCCGCCGCGATCCGCCCGCCCCACAGAAAAAAGCGAGGGCCGCCCACCACACGGGACCGGGGGCTGCGGTGGACAACCCTCGCCTACTGAGCGTAGCTGCGGAAACGCCCTCCGAAGACGCTCGACGGAGCCAATGTCAGTTTTCAGACACGCGGGGTGGGCGGGCGTCCGCCGGCTCCCGAGTCCCCCTTGGTCCGGCCCGCGGCCGGGCTGCGCTTCGATCCGCTGGCCGTCCCCGGAGCGCCCGGCCCCGTCCGCTTGGTCGGGGATCGCTTGCCGGCGGCCGGACTCCGCTTGGATCCGGTGGCTGCGGACCGCTTGGTAGAGGCCCTGCCGGCCGGCTTGCCGCTGGCCGTGGATCGCTTGGCTGACGCTCCGTCGGCCGGCTTCCCGTCGGCCGGCGACCGGTTCGCGGATGTCCCGCCGCGCTTGGCGGACGTCCTGCCGGCCGGCTTGCCACTGGCCGTGGATCGCTTGGCGGACGCTCCGCCGCGGTTGGCCGCGGTGGTAGCGGATGAGCGCTTCGTGCCGCTTCCGCTGCGCTTGGCCGCCGTGGCCGCGGAGCGCTTCGTGCCAGTCCCAGTGCGCTTGGCGCCGGAAGCCTGAGGCCGCCGGGCCCGAGGCGCC
>JBJMLC010000075.1:0-8492 GCA_045805485.1 Solirubrobacteraceae bacterium
AGCGTGCCATCCGGGAACTCAACGCCCTGGCACGTGAACTCCAGAGCTGTTCCCTGTGCCCACGCGGATCTCTGATGCCCGTGCTCGGATCGGGACACCCCCAGGCGGACATCTTCCTGCTCAAGTACTCGGCGCGGCCGTCCGAGGTCGAGGAGGGCGTGGCCTTCTACGGAAGGTCCGGCAACGCGCTCATGAAGTCGCTGAAGCGGCTATCGATCGACCCCCTGGCGGTGTACGGGTCGTTGTGTGTCAAGTGTCCCCTCCCTGACCCCGCGATGGCCGACCCCGCGTGCGTGGCCCGGCTGGTGGAGGAGCTGGCCATCGTGTCGCCCAAGATCGTGGTCATCATGGGAGAGGACGCCCTGGCCACCGTGGAAGACCTGGATATTCCGCTGCGCCGCGACCTGGAGCCGACCCTGGGCCAGATCCAGTCACTCACGCCCTCGATCGACGCGGTGTATGTCCCCAACATCGACGACGCGCTGGACGAGGACGCCGCCAAGCGCGAGTTCTGGGGGGCCTTCAGGGCCCTGGGTCAGTGGTGGGCGGACCTACCGCCGTACTGAGGCCGATCGCAGCAGTTGAAGCGAGCGGGCGCTACGGCTCCTGGATGAAGCCTGAGTCCTCGGCAGCCAGCCCTGGCTCGTCCTCGGCGGCGTGGATGGAGCACAGAGCCGGGCCGCCGCTCTCCATGACGGCCTGAAGCTCGGCCGGGGTCAGCTCGGCGCCGCACTCCTCGCAGCGGTCGCCCACCTGGTCCAGGGTCTTCTCTTCGAGATCCATACCTGGGGTGAGTCTAACCCCCGGTGTGGAGCTTTACTCAGCGTCCATTTCAAGGACGATCTTGCCCAGCTTTCCGCCGGCGGCGAACCGGTCATACGCCGCCTCCGCCTCCGCGAGCGGATAGCGAGCGGCGATCGGGACACGCAGTCGCCCTTGCTCGAAGAGCGGCAGAACCGAGCGCTCGAGCGCCCGGGCGGTCAGCGCCTTCTCCTCCAGCGGGCGGGCCCGGAGGGTGGAGCCGTGGATGCGGGCCCGTTTGCCCATCAGGGCTCCCAGGTTGATCTCGCCCTTGGCTCCGGCCCCGATGCCGATGACCACGATCCTGCCCCCGATCTGGAGCGAGTTCAGGTTCTCCGCCAGGTTGGGCGCGCCCACCAGCTCCAGGACGACATCGTAGGGACCGGACTCGCCGAACCCCTCAGGCTCGATCACGCTGGCCCCCAGCTCGGCCACCTGGTCACGCAGTTCAGGATTGCGCACGGTGGCGGTCACCCGAGCGCCCGCCAGGACGCCGAGCTGGACCGCGGCCGTCCCAACACCTCCGGCGCCGCCGTGGACCAGCAGGTGCTCGCCGGTGCGCAGCCCGGCCTGAGTGAACACCGCGTCGTGTGCCGTCGTGAACACCTCGGGCACCGCTCCGGCCGAGGCCCAGTCCAGCGGATCTGGGACGGGCATCAGAACGCGCTCGTGGACCACGGCCAACTCGGCCTGTCCGCCGCCGCCCACGATCGCCATCACCCGGTCGCCCTCGGCAAAGCGACCAGCCCCAGGGCCCAGGGCCGCCACCTCACCGGCCAGCTCCAGGCCGGGGATGGCCTGGGGCGAGCCCGGCGGAGCGGGATAGAGCCCGCGACGCTGGAGCATGTCGGCGCCGTTCAGCCCAGCGGCGCGGACCCGGACGAGCACCTCGCCTGACCCGGGAACCGGATCAGGATGCTCGTCCACCGTGAGCTGCTCTTCGCGAATCGTTACCGCGCGCACGGTGGCGAACGTTACCCGCGGTCCAGCACGGCCACACACTCGATGTGCGGGGTCTGCGGGAACATGTCCACCGGACGCACTCGCGTCAGGCGGTAACCGGCCGCGACGAGCTGGGCGGCGTTGGGGGCCAGCGTCGTTGGATTGCACGAGACATAGACGATGCGCCGCGGCGCAGCCTCCACGACACGGCGGACGATCTTCTGGGAGAGGCCGGCCCGCGGCGGATCGACCACGAGCACATCCGGCCGGCCGGCCTCCTCCACCAGCTCACGCAGCGCCAGCCGAACATCGCCGGCAAAGAACCGCGCGTTGGTGATCTCGTTCAGACGCGCATTGGCCAACGCGTCGGCCACGGCCTGCTCCACGATCTCCAGTCCCCACACCTCGGCCACCCTGGGGGCCAGAAGCAGAGCGATCGTCCCGATCCCGCAGTACAGGTCATAGACGCGCTCCAGGCCGCTCAGCCCGGCGAGCTCGATGGCCTCTGCGTAAAGCCGCTCGGCCATCTCTGTGTTGGTCTGAAAGAAGGCCTCAGCGGAAACGCGCATCCGCAGCCCGCCGATCTCCTCCTCAATGTGGTCGGCACCGGAGATCACCTCGGTGCGGCCTCCGCGGGTCACCTCGGCCACGCTGTCCAGGCCGGTCCAGAGCAGACTGTCGACGGGGCGGAGCGCCTCGGCGAGGGAGTCGAGGTCAAGCCGGCTGCTCGTGCTGGTGACGAGTCTGGCCTGCAACTGACCGGTCCGGCGGCCCTCCCGGACGACCAGGTTGCGCACCACGCCCTGGCCGGTGCGCCTGTCGTACGGCGCCAGCCCGTGCGACCGGCACCAGGCCACCGCCCGGTCGCGCAGCGCGTCGGAGGCCTCGGAGGCGAGCAGACAATCCGTGACCTCGACGATCTCCTCCCACCGGCCAGGGGCGTGAAAGCCGCAGATCAGGCGACCTTCGGAATCGGACCCAAACGAGTACTCGACCTTGTTGCGGTAGCGCCAGATCTCCCCGGCGGGGACGATCGGCTCCGGCGTGATGTCCTGGAAACCTCCCAGCCGGCGAAGCGCGTCCTCCACCTGCTCCTGCTTTACCTCCAGCTGCCGGTCGTAGGGCAGGATCTGCCAGGGGGCTCCGGGATGCTCGGCCCGGGGCTGCACTCGATCTGGACCGGGGTCCAGGATCTCGACCACCGCGGCCTCGCCGTAGGCCCGCTTGCGCTTCCGCACCACCGCCCTGACTCGATCTCCCGGAACCGTCCCGGCGACGAACACCACGTATCCGTTCGATCTGGCCACTCCGGCCCCGCCGAAGGCCAGGGAATCGATCCGCAGTTCAAGCTCCTCGCCGCGTTGCGGTCGGGGCGCGCGCTGCTCCTCGGGACGGGGCCCGACGTCCTGCTCGGTGGGTCCGGGCAACTAGCCGAGGGCCTTCTCGACGGCGCTCAGCAGGGACTTCCGGTTGGCGTGGCGGCGCTCGTAGTCCCGCACCCGGCGGAGCTCCGGATCGCTCAGGTGGCCCAGGCGGCTCTGCACCTGAGCGACCGACAGGTCGTCGTAGCCGAGGATCGGAAACGAGGGGCCAACCCCGATTGACCTCCTGGCTCGGTCGGCTCCGCGAACCAGACGCTCGGTGGCGGCGACCCGAGCCCGTTTGGCGGTGGAGTCCCACGGCTGGCGCCCCCGGCCCATCGCCCGGTCGAGATCGCTCAGCAGCTCCTCGGTCTGCTGTCGGCCCCGCTGGACAAGCTCGGAGGCGAGGTCCTCGGCGTCGCCGCGGGTCAGCCGGCCCTGCGCGGCCGCCTCGTGGAGCGTCTCGGCGATCCGCTCCCGGGACAGGATGACCAGACCCAACGGCTTGAGGATCCGGTTGGCCAGCTGCTCGGCCAGGCCAGTCAGCCCGTCGGACCTGCTTCCCGAGCGGGCACTGCTGGATCCCTTGGACCGGCGGCTTGATGAGCCTGACCGCGAGGCGGACCGGGAGCTGGCGGATCCCTTCTTAGGGGCTCGCGACTTCCGTTGGCGGTCCGAAGATTTAGATGCAGCCATGCCAGCCTCTCTGACCACGCAGCGTCCGCTGCCGGCCGGAGCCGAGCGTACCGCCTCGCGATGCCTACGGCGCCGTCAGCAGCTCCAGCAGTGCCTTCTGGGCATGGCGGCGGTTCTCCGCCTGGTCCCAGATGCGCTGACGATCCCCGTACAGAACCTCCTCGGTGATCTCCTCCCCAGCGTGGGCGGGAAGGCAGTGCAGCGCGATGGCCCCGGGGGCGCCCAGGTCCAGCAGGCGATCGTCCAGCTGGTATGGGGACAGCAGGCGACGCCGGTCGGCGGCTGAGTCAGGATCGTCGTTCATGCTCACCCACACGTCCGTGTACAGCGCGTCGGCCCCCTGGGCGGCGGCCTGGGGATCATCCGTGAGCTCGGCGTCGCCATAGGGCTGCGCCAGCGTGAGCTGCGCCGGGGAGGCCACCCGGAGCCGGATCCCCACCAGCCCTCCGACGAGAGCCAGCGAGCGGGCCACGTTGTTGCCGTCGCCCACGTAGGCCAGCGTCAGGCCCTCAAGGCGTCCGAAGTTCTCCCGCAGCGTCATCAGATCAGCCAGGGCCTGGCAGGGATGGTGTCCGGCGGTGAGCATGTTGATAACCGGAACGGTGGCGTGCTCGGCCAGTTCTGCCACGAGCTCATCCGGGCCGGTGCGGATGCCGATCGCGGCCGCGTGCCGGGACAGCACATAGGCGGTGTCCCGCACCGCCTCTCCCCGCGTGAGTTGGAGATCCTCCGTGCGAAGGACCATGGGATACCCGCCCAGCTCAGTGACGCCGGCCTCAAAGGAAACCCGAGTGCGCGTCGACGGCCGCTGGAAGACGAGCGCCACCGTCTTGCGGAGCAGGGCATCCGAGCTATGGGGGGCCGCCTTCAGCTCAAGCGCCCTGTCGAGCAGCGCGTGCAGTTGGTCGCCAGAGAGCTCGGTGCCGGTCAGGAAGTGCGCAGGCAAGCCGCCAGTATGGCGACTGGCGCCGGGCCGCTACGCGCGGCCTGCTCTCAACCCAAACCCCCGCAGGACGAGCAGCGCCTTCTCGCCCAGCGTCCCTCGGGCGGGCAGAACGCCGAGCTGGACGGCGGCGTCGTAGAGATCGAAGAACGCCCGCACGCGGCGCAGGCGATCCTCCTCAAGCTCGCAGTAGAACACGCAGTGCACCACGACGAACCGGTTGGTGGGCGGAAGGCCCTCCAACGGCTCACGGTGGGTGGCCAGCAGCTTGCTGGGGGCGGCGATGTAGCGACCGGTGGCATCGGCGAGCCGCTGGCCCGTCTGCTCCAGACGGGCATCCGGAAAGGCCGCCCAGAGCCGCGCCGCATGGCGGCCCAGATCGGCCGGCCCCTCAAGCGGCTCCCCGGTCAGCGGATCCTCGTAATGGACGTCCGCGGAGCACAGCTCGGCAAAGACCGAGGACTCCTTGTCGGTCCAGGCCGCCTCCCAGCGATCGATCAGCTCGTCCGGGGTCACGAGCTAGATCATCCCGGCCAGGCCAGCCGGCTCACGTGTCCGGGGCATCGAACACCGGCAGGCCCGTTTCCGGGGTGGACGCCTCCGCATAGCGTCGGCGGGGAATCCGGCCGGCTCGGTGGGCCAGGACGCCTGACTCCACGGCCAGCCTGATGGCATGGGCCATGGCCAGAGGGTCCAGCGCCCGGGAGATGGCGCTGGCGCACAGGACGGCGTCACAGCCCAGCTCCATGGCCAGCGCCGCGTCGGACGCCGTGCCCACGCCGGCGTCCAGCACAACCGGTACGCCGGCCCGCTCCACCATGATCGAGATGTTGTACGGATTGCGGATTCCCATGCCACTGCCAATCGGAGAGCCCAGGGGCATGACGGCAGCGCAACCCACGTCCTCCAGGCGCCTGGCCAGGACGGGGTCGTCGGTGGTGTAGGGAAGCACCACGAAACCCTCGTCGACCAGCTCCTCGGCCGCCACCACCAGCTCGACGGCATCTGGCAGCAGCGTCCGGTCGTCACCGATCACCTCAAGCTTGATCCAGTCGGTCTGGAACGCCTCGCGCGCCAGCTGCGCGGTGATCACCGCATCCCGGGCGGTGAAGCAGCCGGCGGTGTTGGGAAGCACCCTGACCCCCGAAGCGGTCAGGACATCCAGGATCGACCCCTGGGCGGCGACGTCCAGCCGCCGCAGGGCCACCGTGCACAGCTCGGCCCCTGAGACAGCCAGGGCCTCGGCCAGGACCTCGTGGTTGGCGAATCCGCCCGTGCCCAGGATGAGGCGCGAGCGCAGCTCAGTGCCGGCGATGGTCAGCGGCTCGGTCAAGGGGGCTTGGCTCATGCTCATCCTCCCTGGACTGCTGCCACGATCTCCACTCGGGCCCCTTCCCCCAGGGGGGTAGCCCCCCATTCTGCCCGCGGCACGACCTCGCCGTCCACGGCCACAGCCAACCCCCGGCCCTCCGAGGCGGGCTCGAACGAGCTCACCAGCACGTCCACGGTGAGACCAGGATTAACCTGGCGGCGCTCCCCATTGACGACCAGCTCCATGTCACGCCCCCACCGAGGCCGCCGGGGTAGGCAGCGCAGGACGGCGAGCCGGCCCGAACGCGGCCGCGATCTCCGGGCGCTCCTCGCCCTGAAGCTCGGCCACCACGATCTCGGCGGTCACCGGGGCCAGCAGGATCCCGTTCCGGAAGTGACCCACCGCCCAGTGAAGCCCAGGTACGGCCCCGGCGCCAATCACCGGCAGGCCATCCGGCGTGGCCGGCCGCAGGCCGGCGGTGAACTCATCGATCACGAGCTCTGACACACCCGGGACCACCTCCGAGGCATCCCGGAGAAGCTCGAACGCCGCCCCCGCCGTGACGCTCGTGTCAAAGCCTCGCTCCTCCATCGTGGCGCCCAGAACGTAACGCCCGTCGCCCCGCGGGACCAGATAGCTCCCGCCGGTGCGCACCACCCGGCTGACCAACCCGGGGCCCGCCGGATCATGCAGGCGCAGAACCTGACCCTTGACGGGATGGACGGGGATCTGCGCCTCGTGCGGGATCCCCACAAGGCCACCCGTCCAGACTCCCGCCGCGATGACGACGTGCTCGGCCTGGATCGTCTCACCCCCAACCGTCAGTATGCCGGCGACCCGGTCGGCCCGGGTCAGCACCTCTTTCACCTCCGTGCCCTCCCGCACCGCCACGCCAGCGGCCTGGGCGGCCACTGCCAGGGCCCGCGTGAGCCGGCGTGGATCGACGGCGTGGTCGTCCCGCACGTCCAGGGCCAGCCGGATGTTCGGAGCCAGCGCCGGCTCCAGCCGGCGCGCCTCGCTGGGTCGCAATCTGGCCACGTCCAGTCCCAGCCGCTGGTGGACAGCGAGCTCTCGCTCCAGCGCCTCGGCCTCGTCAGGGTCCCGGGCCACCACGAGCGTCCCGTACCGCTGGTAGCCGGGATCGATGCCGGATTGCTCCTGCAGCTGCCCGACGAAGCCGGGGTACAGCGCGGCGCTGGCGATGCCGAGCTCCAGCAGCGCAAGCTGGTTGAGCCGAGCTTCGGTGACCGGGGCGAGCATGCCCGCGGCCACCCGCGAGGTTCCGTCGCCGAACCTCTGGCGATCCAGAACCGCCACGCGCAGCCCGCGGACCGCCGCCCGCCAGGCGATGGCCAGGCCGATCACGCCGCCCCCCACCACGGCTACGTCAAATGTGCGCTTCTCAACGGTCACGACTTCAGGCTAGCGTGGGAGTCGTGCCAGACTGGGCGGGTGGACACGCGACGTCAGCGCCTCCGGGACGCCTGTCTGTATCTCGTGTGTGACGCCGAGTCAGACGAGTTCCTGGAAGCCGCCCTCCGGGGTGGGGTCGATGTGGTGCAGCTGCGCATGAAGCAGGCCGACGACGCGGAGATCCTTCGTGCGGCGCGTCGCTTCCGCCGGGCCTGTTCGGAGCACGATGTGCTTCTGATCCTCAATGACAGGCCGGATCTGGTGAACCGCGCGGGGGCCGACGGGGTCCACGTGGGGCAGGAGGATGCTCCAGTGGAGAGCGCACGGGCGGCTGTGGGCGAAGACCGCCTGGTGGGCCTCTCGACCCACACCCCGGCGCAGATCGAGGCCGCGCGGGGCGTGGACTACATCGGCGTGGGACCGGTCCATGAGACTCCGACCAAGCCCGGACGGCCCGCCGTAGGGCTCGAGCTGGTTCGGTACGCCGCCGCGCAAACGCGTGTGCCGTTCTTCGCCATCGGGGGCATCACGCCGGAGAACGTCGGCGAGGTGAGGAGTGCCGGGGCCCGGTGTGTGGCCGTGGTCCGGGCTCTGACCGGGGCTCCGGACCCGCAGGCCGCGGCGGTTGCCCTCAGGGACGGGATCTGCGAGCCGCATCGCGAGGAGGCCCGGGTTGGGCCAGCGTAGCCGCAAGCGGGGCCAGCGACAGAAGGCGCCCTCGACCGTAGCTTCGCCCGCCGGCGCTGCGTACCGGAGCCGAAGCGAGCAGAAAAATGCCGCGGTCAGAGCCGGGCTGAAGCCCCTGGGCCCCGGGGAGCGCCCATGGCCGATCACGGTCGGCGCGCTGCTCGCGGCCGCCAGCGGAATCTCGCAGTTGGTCCTGTACATCGTCGGGGTCCGGCTTAAGACATCGGGGCTGAAGGCAGCGGCCGGCCAAACGATCGTGTTTGCCGTTCTGATGCTCGTCTGCGCGGCGGGGATGTGGTGGCTGCGCTACTGGGCGGTGCTCGGCTTCATGGCCCTG